>DALYHW010000399.1:0-1501 GCA_031970695.1 Hylemonella sp. | reverse complement strand
GGCCCAGGCCATGGCCATGGCCCAGCAAGCCGGCCTGCGCAAGATCGGTTTCATTACCGAACCGCGCCGCTGAACCACCATGACCGGTACCGGACTGTCAGCACAGGAGTCAGGCGCCACGGCCGCGGCGCACGGGCATCAGGCGCCGGCGCTGCCCGGCCGGACCATGCCGGTGATCGACAGCGCCTCGCTGCTGCAGGGTGGCAAGTCCGTGACCATCCGGCACAACGGCGAGCTCTACCGCCTGCAAGCCACGCGCCAGGGCAAGCTGATCCTGACCAAGTGACAAAAAAAGGGGCCCATCGGGCCCCTTTGGCTGAACGCAGCGAAACGCTTACAGGCCGATGGCGGCAATGCCGGCGCGGGCAATCTGCGCGTCTTCCACAGACTTCACGCCGCTCACACCCACGGCGCCCAGGCACTGGCCGTCCTTCATGATCGGCACGCCGCCTTCGAGCAGGCCGTCCAGGCCCGGAGCGCTCAGGAAGGAAACACGGCCGCCATTGATCATCTCCTCGTAGATGCGGCTTTCGCGGCGGCCCAGCGCGGCGGTATGGGCCTTGGCCGGGGCAATCTGGGCCGAAATCGGCGCGGCGCCGTCCAGGCGTTGCAGCCACAACAGGTGGCCACCATCCTCCACGATGGAGATCGTGACAGCCCAGTTGTTCTTCAGGGCTTCGGCTTCGGCGGCGGCCGCGATTTTCTTGATGTCAGCGAGCTGGAGTACGTGCTTGGTTTGCATGGTTTCTGGAAAAAACAATAAGTGGGACCAGCCGCAAGCATAGCCGCAAGCTGAAATGTGGCTACTTGAAAACACCCTAGAATGCCCGCAACTGCCATAGCAGTCGTTTTCAAGGAGACCCCGACATGAACGAACAAGTGCAAACGATCGAATCCGCCGGCTTTGGCCAGGTCCTCTCGCAAGCCGAGCGCAACAAGGTGCTGCGCAACACCTACTGGCTGCTGGCCCTGAGCCTGCTGCCCACCGTGCTGGGCGCCTGGATCGGCGTGGCCACCGGCATCACCGCCGCCCTCAACGGCATCCTGGGCCTCGTGGTGTTCCTGGGTGGCGCCTTCGGTTTCATCTACGCCATCGAGAAGACCAAGAACTCCGCTGCCGGCGTGCCTGTGCTGCTGGGCTTCACCTTCTTCATGGGCCTGATGCTCTCGCGCCTGATCGCGATGGTGCTGGGCTTCAAGAACGGCGCCGACCTCGTGATGACCGCCTTCGCAGGCACGGCCGGCGTGTTCTTTGTCATGGCTAGCCTGGCCACCGTGATCAAGCGCGACCTGTCCGGCATGGGCAAGTGGCTCTTCGTCGGCGCGATCGTCCTGATGGTGGGCGGCATCATCAACGTCTTCGTCGGCTCCAGCACCGGCATGATCGTGATCTCGATGCTGGCCATCGGCATCTTCAGTGCCTACATGCTGTTCGACCTCAAGCAGATCATCGACGGCGGCGAGACCAACTACATCAGCGCCACGCTGGCCCTGTACCTGG
>DALYHW010000398.1:0-1543 GCA_031970695.1 Hylemonella sp. | reverse complement strand
CATCTGCGGCACGTACTCGGTGGCGCGCGGCTCATGGTCCGGTCGCTCGATACCCAGGGCGTCCGCGTCCTGGTGCAGGGCATCGATCATGCGGTCTGTCAGCGAACGGATGGTCTCGTGGTTGTCCAGCGCGCGCCGGATGATCTTGTCGTCGATGTCAGTGATGTTGCGCACGTAGGTGACGCGGTAGCCGCTGGCCTTGAGCCAGCGCTGGACCACGTCGAATGCAACCATGGCCCGGGCATGACCCAGGTGGCACAAGTCGTACACCGTCATGCCGCAGACGTACATGCGGACATGACCAGGTTCGAGCGGGGAAAAAGGCTCCAGCGCACGCGACAGCGTGTTGAATATGCGAAGAGTCATGGATCGGCGGTGAACCGTCGCGCGAGGCAGGGCGCGCCGGCCGGAAACTTGGACGGGGGCTACAATCCAGCGCAGTATAAAGCCCCGGCCATCCTCGTCTGAACCGGGTAAGTCCCACCCCCAATTGCACAGGCTTCATGAAGCACGTCAGCGCTCCAGTTTTTGCCCTTGCCCGCCTGCTGGCCCTGGCGGCGTGCCTGTGCGTCACGACGGCGTGGGCCGATGAGTACACCGAAGTGGGCAAGCTACTGCGCGCGGGCCAGCTGGAACAGGCGCGGACCCGGGTGGACCGCCACCTCGCAGCCAAGCCACGTGATCCGCAGATGCGTTACCTAAAGGGCCTGATCCAGCGCCAATCCGACCAGCAGGCCGAAGCCCTGGCCACCTTCACCCAGCTCACCGAGGACTTCCCGGAGCTGCCCGAACCCTACAACGGCCGGGCCGTCATTCTTGCAGCACAAGGCGACTACGACCAGGCCCGGGCCGCCCTGGAGCAGGCCGTGCGCGCCAATCCCGGCTACGCGATTGCCCACGAAAACCTGGGTGACCTCTACGCCCGGCTCGCCACACAGGCCTATTGCCAGGCCCTCAAGATCGAGGCGGGCAACACCACCGTGAAAACCAAGGTGGACAGACTCGGCGGACCCTGCCCGTGATGCCCATCCTCCTGTCTCCGGAAACCGCATTCCAACCCAGCCCCATGAAGAAGCACGCCGGCGCGTCTTTGACAGTGTTCACCCGCTTCCTCCCCCTGCTGCTTTGTCTGGTGGCGGGCGGTGCCCGTGCCGACGACTACGCCGATGTCAGCCAGTTGCTGCGCGCTGGCAAGCTGGCCGAAGCCCAGGCGCGCGTCGAACGGCACCTCGCTGCCAAGCCGCGTGATGCGCAGCTGCGCCTGTTCAAGGGGGTGATCCAGCGCGAGGCCGGACGCCAGGCCGACGCCCTCGCCACCTTCACCCGGCTCACCGAGGACTACCCGCAGCTGCCCGAGCCCTACAACAACCTGGCCGTCATTTATGCGGCCCAGGGCCAGTACGACAAGGCCCGCGTGGCACTTGAAAAGGCACTGCAGACCAACCCCAGCTACGCCACGGCACACAACAACCTGGGTGACATCTACGCCCAGCTCGCCAGCCAGGCCTACAGCAAGGCCCTGCAGATCGACAGCGGCGCGACG
>DALYHW010000397.1:0-1554 GCA_031970695.1 Hylemonella sp. | reverse complement strand
GCCAGCGGTGCCGCGGTGCAGAACCTCAAGCTGATGCTGGGGCTCTGAGTCCCCCTCAGTCTTGCGTCGGATCGCTGCCCAGCACCCGGCGCACCACCTCCCCCGAGAATCCGCGCGCCAGCAGAAAGCGCGTCTGCCTGGCCCGCTCCTGGGGCGTGGCGGGTACAGCGTCGAACTTGCGTCGCCAGACATCACGGGCCCGCGCCAGCTCGGTATCCCGGAGTCCGGCCAGGGTCTGCTCGATCAGTTCCCGCGCCAGCCCCTTGTCCTGCATTTCCTGGCGCAGGCGGGTAGCACCGTACTGGCCCGCGCGCCGGTGCACCAGCGACTCGGCCGCGCGCTGTTCGTCGAGAAAGCCTTTCGCCTGCAATTCATCCAGCGCCCGGGCCAGCGTGCCCGGCTCCTGCTCGTAGGGCGCGAGCTTGCGCTCGAGCTCACGACGGGAGTGCTCACGCTGGCCCAGGAGCCTCAAGGCCCTACCCTTGAGACTGGGCTGGAAGGCCGGCTTGTTGCCGGCAGGCTTCTGCTCGGAAGGCAACTTATTCCTCGTCGGCCACCTCGGCGGCTTCGCCGCGCAGCGGGATGCCCAGCGATTCGCGCACCTTGTTCTCGATTTCCAGCGAGAGTTCCGGGTTCTCGCGCAGGAACTCACGGGCGTTGTCGCGGCCTTGGCCGATCTTCTCGCCGTTGTAGGCATACCAGGCGCCGGACTTGTCGAGGATCTTGGCGTTGACACCCATGTCGATGATCTCGCCCTCGCGGCTGATGCCCTCGCCGTAGAGGATGTCGAAGTCCGCGGTCTTGAACGGGGGCGCCACCTTGTTCTTCACCACCTTGACCTTGGTCTCGTTGCCGATGGCCTCCTCACCCTTCTTGATGGTGCCGGTGCGACGGATGTCCAGGCGCACCGAGGCATAAAACTTGAGCGCGTTGCCGCCAGTCGTCGTCTCGGGGCTGCCGAACATGACGCCGATCTTCATGCGGATCTGGTTGATGAAGATGACCATGCAGTTGGTCTTCTTGATGGTGGCGGTGAGCTTGCGCAGCGCCTGGCTCATGAGACGCGCCTGCAGGCCGGGCAGGCTGTCGCCCATCTCGCCCTCGATCTCGGCCTTGGGCGTGAGCGCCGCCACCGAGTCCACCACGATCAGGTCCACCGCGCCCGAACGCACCAGGCTGTCGACGATCTCCAGCGCCTGCTCGCCGGTGTCGGGCTGGGAAATCAGCAGGTCGGGCAGGTTCACGCCCAGCTTCTGCGCGTACTGCACGTCCAGCGCGTGCTCGGCGTCCACGAAGGCGCAGGTCCCGCCGAGTTTTTGCATCTCGGAGATGACCTGCAGGGTCAGCGTGGTCTTGCCGGAGGATTCCGGGCCGTAAATCTCGACCACACGGCCGCGCGGCAGGCCGCCCACGCCCAGGGCAATGTCCAGGCCCAGCGAACCGGTGGAGACGACCTGGATGTCCTCGATCTTCTCGCCCTCACCCAGGCGCATGATGGTGCCCTTGCCGAACTGCTTTTCGATCTGGGCCAGCGCGGCCTGCAGGGCCTTGGCC
>DALYHW010000396.1:0-1557 GCA_031970695.1 Hylemonella sp. | reverse complement strand
CCTAACGATCATGGTGGTTGGCACCACCCCTGAAGATGAAAGAGACTTCGGGGTGGAAGGTTACGGGTAGAGGTCGTGATAGTTTTTGGCGGCTCGACCCCGCGCCTAACGTGACCCGCCGGACTGACTCGCACCCCGGATTGCTTCGATAGAGAGCGCACGCTAAACAGGCCGTTGGCGACTTGTCGCCTTCAGGCACATTCAGTTCCGGCACCCGCCACCTTCCGTCCTTGAGTCTAAATCGACAGGAGGCGACATGGAACTGGTAGCGTTGTACAAGCGCGTGATCGGTCTCGACATCCATCTGGCGCAGATCACGGCGTGTGCGCTGATTGAGGAACCGGATGGCAGCGCGCGCATCGAGCAACGGCAATTCGGTGCGTTCAAGCGGGATCGCCGGGAACTGGCTGATTGGGTGTCCTCGCTGCGTCCCGATGAAGTGGTGATGGAAAGCACTGGCATCTACTGGAAGAGTCCGTACGCGGCGCTGGAGGCGGTTGGCATTCGCGCGAAGGTGGTTAATGCCCGACACGTCAAAAATGTGCCGGGCCGCAAGACGGACGTGGGTGACGCGCATTGGCTGGCGACGCTGGCGCGGGCAGGATTGCTGCGCGGCTCGTTCGTGCCGCCGGCAAAACTGCGGGAGTTGCGCCTGATTGCCCGACAGCGACAGAAGCTTGTCGGGCAGTTGGCTTCCGAAAAGAACCGGCTGCACAAGGTGCTGACCGACAGCGGCGTTCGCCTGGGCGTGCTGGTCAGCGATCTGCACGGCCAATCCGCCCGCGCCATGGTCAAGGCCATCATCGCCGGGCAGCCGCCGCAGGAGGTTCTCAAACTCGCCAGTCGCCGACTGAAGGCCAGTCGCGAGGAAATCTTCGACGCCCTGCAAGGCGACCTGACGGCCAGTCACCGCTTCGTCCTCGACGAATTGATGCGGCATATCGAGGAAATCGAGGCTCGCATCGCCCGCTTCGATACCCGACTGCTGGCCGAACTTGAATCCGAGCGCAACACGCTGGCACTGCTGCAAACAATTCCCAGCGTCGATCTGATTGGCGCCGCCATGCTCCTGGTTGAAATCGGCACCGACATGGGAGCCTTTGGCAACGCGGATCGCCTGGCCTCCTGGGTTGGCATTTGCCCCGGCAACAACGAGTCGGCCGGAAAACGCAAATCCGGCCACCTCCGCAAAGGCAACCTGTATGTCCGCCGCCTGCTCTGCGAGTTCGCCCATGCCGCCAGTCGCACGACCTCAGTATTCAAATCGAAGTTCCAGGCGCTCCTCGTCCGACGCGGCTACAAGCGGGCCATCATCGCCATCGGCCACAAAATTCTCCGCACCATCTTCTTCATGCTCAAGCGGCGCGAACATTACCGAGATTCCGCCACCGACTATGAAGCGCTGTCAGTGCAACGTAATGCCCCTCGCTGGATCAAGGCACTGACCAAGTTCGGCTTCATCAACCCAGCCAAGGCCTGATCGGCGAGTAACCTCATCGTATGACCTTCGATGGTCAGGGGCACGGTCGCCTTGGGCATCGGTTCTTTCACGCTAAA
>DALYHW010000395.1:0-1579 GCA_031970695.1 Hylemonella sp. | reverse complement strand
AGGTCGCGCGTGCGGCCCGAGTTGGAGATGACCACGAGGCAATCGCCGGCGCCCATCAGCGATGCGCTCATGACCTGCATGTGGCCGTCGCTGTAGGCCACGGTGTTCACCCCCAGGCGGAAGAACTTGTGTTGCGCGTCCAGCGCCACGATGCCGGAATTACCCGCGCCGATGAACTCGATGCGCTTGCCGGTCTTGTAGGTGGCGGCCAGCACGGCGGCGGCCTTGTCGATGGCGGCCGTCGACGCGTCGTTGCGGTACTTCAGGAAGGCGGCCACGGTATTGTCGATGACCTTCACCACCACGTCGCTGGTCTTGTCATCCACGTCCACGCTGCGGTGGATGAAGGGTACACCTTCGCTCACGGTGCCGGCGAGCTTGAGCTTGAAGTCGGACAGGCCGTCGTAGCCCATGCTGCGGCAAAACCGCACGACCGTCGGCTTGCTCACGTGCGCGCGGTCGGCCAGTTCGCTGACGGGCAGGTTGGCAAAGGCACGCGGGTCCGCCAGCACCAGCTGGCCCACGCGTTGTTCGGCGGGAGCGAGGGAGGGCAGCGAGGCGCGGATACGATCGAGCATGAAGACTCCTGGGGCAGGCTGCCAGAGGGCAGGTCCATGGTTACACGGCGAAGTCGCCAAATCGTAATTTTATTTCATTGTGATAATTCAGGTCATGAACCAGCTCGACGCGCTACGCCAGTACACGACCGTGGTGGCCGACACCGGTGATTTCCGCCAGATGGCGGAGTTCAAGCCGCGCGACGCCACCACCAACCCCTCGCTGATCCTCAAGGCCGTGCAAAAGCCGGAGTACCGGCCACTGTTGCAGCAGACCGTGGACCAGTTTCGCGGGCGGGCGCTGGACGAAATCGTGGACCGGCTGCTCGTGCGTTTTGGTTGCGAGATCCTGTCCGTCATCCCCGGCCGGGTCTCCACCGAAGTCGATGCGCGCCTGAGCTTCGATACCGAGGCCACTGTGGCCCGGGCCGAACGTCTCGTGGAGCTGTACCAGGCACAGGGCGTACACATCGACCGTGTGCTGATCAAGATTGCCTCCACCTGGGAAGGTATCCAGGCTGCGGCGCAGCTGGAGCAGCGCGGCATCCACACGAACCTGACCCTGCTGTTCTCCTTCTGCCAGGCGGTGGCCTGCGGCCAGGCTCAGGTGCAGCTGATCTCGCCCTTTGTCGGGCGCATCTACGACTGGTACAAAAAGGCTGCGGGAGCCACGTGGGATGAGGCGGCCAACGCGGGTGCTAACGATCCCGGCGTGAAATCGGTGCGGGCCATCTACAACCACTACAAGCGCTTCGACATTGCCACCGAGATCATGGGGGCGAGCTTTCGCAACACCGGGCAGATCCTGGCCCTGGCCGGCTGCGACCTGCTGACCATTTCCCCCGAACTGCTGGCGCAGCTGGCGGGCAGCCACGCGCCGGTGGCCCGGGTCATGGATGCAACGGCTGCGCAAGGGCTGGACCTGCAAGCGGTGCACTACACCGAGGCCAGTTTCCGTTACGCCCTGAACGAGGACGCCATGGCGACCGAGAAGCTGGCCGAGGGCATTCGTGCCTTTGTGG
>DALYHW010000394.1:0-1597 GCA_031970695.1 Hylemonella sp. | reverse complement strand
CCAGGTGGCCCACCAGCGGCTTGGTGTCCACGCCGCGCAGCTCTTCCTCACCCACGGAGAAGGCCACCACCGGGACGTCCTTGGCCTTCAGGCCGGCGTTGCCCAGTTCCTTGTAGAAGGGCACGTTGGAGTCGCCGTTGATGGTGGAGACCACGGCCGTCTTGCCGCCTGCGGCAAACTTTTTGATGTCGGCCACGATGGTCTGGTAATCGCTGTGGCCGAAGGGAGTGTATTTCTCGTCGATGTCCTTGTCGGCCACGCCCTTGCTCTTGAGGTAGGCACGGAGGATCTTGTTGGTGGTACGCGGGTACACATAGTCGGTACCCAGCAGCACCCAGCGCTTGGCGCCGCCGCCGTCCTTGCTCATCAGGTAGTCCACCGCGGGAATGGCCTGCTGGTTGGGCGCGGCGCCCGTGTAGAACACGTTCTTGGACAGCTCTTCACCCTCGTACTGCACGGGGTAGAACAGCAGGCCGTTCATCTCTTCCACGACCGGCAGCACCGACTTGCGCGACACCGAAGTCCAGCAGCCGAAGATCACGGCCACCTTGTCCTGGCCCAGCAGCTGCTTGGTCTTTTCGGCGAACAGCGGCCAGTTGGAGGCCGGGTCCACCACCACGGGCTCAAGCTTCTTGCCCAGCACGCCGCCCTTGGCGTTGATCTCGTCGATGGCCATGAGCACGGTGTCTTTGAGCACCGTCTCGGAAATGGCCATGGTGCCCGACAGGCTGTGCAGCACGCCCACTTTGATGGTGTCGGCGGCGTGGGCGCTTAGCGAGGCCAGGCCCAGGGTGGAAACGGCGGTGGCAGCAGCCAGCGCCTTGAGAGTGAAACGACGTTGCATGTGGGTGACTCCAGGTGGTTGAACAAGATCCCTCTCGCCGCACCTGCAGCCCCGGAAATACGGCCTTGGCGTGGCGATGGAGTCACTCTAGGGATGGGAGGGAAAACCCGGAATACGCCGCATGGCGTACGGGGGGCTGTGCGGGACGGTGGTCGGTGGAATCCTCGCGGTTGCGTGGCCCACCGGGAACAGGCATCCCGCGAACGCGAATAACGGCTATGCAGCGGTTGCTGTCAGTCGTTGCTGCGAGATCAACTGACGGTGACTGCCACAAAGCGGCCGTTCCAGGCTGGCTTGAGCCGAACATCATTCGCGCCATCTTTATGATGGCTACCACACCATAAAACTAAGGCTTACGCCAATACGGGAGAAGACATGAAGGTTGTCCGGCTGACCATCTCGCACTTTCGGGGCATCAAGTCGGCGGAGCTCCTGTTCGACGGGCACACCCTAATGGTGGGCTCCAACAATGTCGGCAAGAGTACGCTCTGCGAAGCCCTCGACCTGGTCTTGGGCCCCGACCGGCTCAACCGCTTCCCTCCGGTCGATGAGTTCGACTTCTACAACGCTGAATACCTTGCCCCCGCCACCGAAGAAGGCGCGGAGCGGGCGCCGATTCCGCTTCGGATCGAGGCCGTCCTCATCGAGCCCGGCGCCGAGATCGGAGCCAAGTGCGGCGGCAACATCGAGTTCTGGCATGTGGCCGAGCAAAGGCTGCTCGGGCCGGGAGAGGCCGACGCCGCCAATCCTCCC
>DALYHW010000393.1:0-1597 GCA_031970695.1 Hylemonella sp. | reverse complement strand
ATGGTGCGCGGCGTGCGGTCGCGCCCGACCGGGAAGGTGATGTCGCGCGCCTCGCTGCCGTCGATCTTCTCGGCCGGCACGGTGGCCAGAAAGTCGAGCGTCGAGCGGATGCGCGCCTTCAACTCAGGAATCGTCGCCTCGTTGTCCTCATGGCGCGGCGCTTCGACCCCGGCCAGCCGGGCTGCGCCGTATTTGGCGGTGTCGCAGGCGATACGCACCTGCGAAGCCAAGGGCAGCATGTCGGGGGCCAGGCGGGTCTGCATCAGCACCTCGGGCTTGAAGTGGCGCAGCTCGGCACTGACCAATGCCTTGTCGAGCAGATGGTCGAGATTGCGCAGCATGCCGGTCAACGCAGGCAGCAGGGCCGAGGACATCGAGATCGAGGCGGTCATGGGAAGCTCCGAAGGACGAGGAGCGGCGATCATAGAGCGCACTCAAAGCCCGCGTGTCATCTGCCACGCAGCCCGATCGGCCTGTAACGAACGCTTCAACCTGGGCAACTTTCCCTCCGTTACCATCGCGCCGATTTCCCGTTCGCCCTTTGTAGTGGAGACCTGATCCATGCGCCTGAGCCCTGCCCTGAACTACCGTTCCCTGTGGTCGATGGGAGCGCTGACCATCCTCGCCTTGACATTGGAGGGGTGCGGTGGAGGTGGTGGTGCATCAGGGTGCAACGCACCGGCTGCAACGGTAGCGGCTATCGCAAACACTTCCCCGCTGACCTACTACCACTATGGCCGCTTCACCGTTACCGGCACGGGCCTGAGTACAGCCGGCATCACGCTGAGCGATAGCACTGGCAAGTGCCAGAACGCATCGATCCAGACAGGGACCACTGCGACTGACACCACAGTTCAGTTCCAATGCGCTCTGCTCGGCAGCGGCACGATCAGCCTCGATATCAAAGATGCCTGCGGCGCCGTGCTCGGCACCCAGACTTTCAGCGTGCCCGACCCCAAGGTGCGTATCGCCACCACCAAGGGCAACATGGACGTGCTGCTCAATCCGACGGCCGCCCCGGCTACGGTGCAGAACTTCATGCGCTATGTGACGTACACCGACGTCAATAACCCGACCGGCTACTACAGCAACACGATCTTCCACCGTGTCGTCAAGAACTTCATGATCCAAGGTGGAGGGTTTACGACCGGCCTTGTACAAAAGGGCACCTTTGCCGCAATCGCACTGGAATCGAACAATGGGCTGAAGAACCTGCGCGGGACGATCGCCATGGCACGCCAGTCGGGGCCGGACACAGCCACTTCACAGTTCTTTATCAACCACGTCAACAACGCCAGCCTCGACTACACAGCGACCAATACGTCTCCCAATGGCTACGCTGTATTCGGCACCATCGTCGCCGGTGACACGGCCAGCTTTGCAACACTCGATGCAATTGCCGCAGTGCCGGTTTCAGGGACTCCGTCAGCCGGGTTGTGCAACACGCCGAACCCCTCCTGCCCCGTCACCGACGTGACGATCACCTCGGTGACGCAGATCCAGTAAATCGCTGGACTTCAGAGCCGTCGCAGCACCAGCGCCAGCTCGAAGCGGCCCATGTGGTGGTCGACCCGGCCGTAGGGCGGCGCGGGCCAGT
>DALYHW010000392.1:0-1623 GCA_031970695.1 Hylemonella sp. | reverse complement strand
ACCCCTCAAACCCCCTCAGTGAAAACTGCAGGGGGTTTGTTCTTTTGGGAAATCACAACCGTTGACGAGGGTGGGCGTGTGCCCCATCAGCTGTCTTGCTGATGTTGGGTCGAGTTCCGAGTTGAGCTTTCGTTTTTAGTGCTTCGGCAGGTAAGGCTCGAAACGCTGCTCAGATCGGTCGTGAGTTCGACGGTGGATCTGGGAGAAGACAGGCCTCGCTCACTTGGAGGTCGTTGTCTCTTGCGAAATTCATGACGAAGTCCCAGGCCATGGGTTCCAAGTCGCGCAGGGACTCGTTGACGACCACGCACTTGACTTTGCCAATCACCGTCGGAACGCAGTACGGCGAATAGCCAATCGCAGCGAATCGCCCACCGCTCGTGCCGCCCGGACGGAAGACCGACATGGCTCCCGCCAGCCGTTCTGCCCAGTCACTCGGACGGAAGGTGCGCCCGTCGCGGGTGATGCCTTGGATGAAGATCTCGCGGGGTTTGTTCGTCGTGCTCATGCGGCCTCTACGCGTCCAAGGGAAGTGCCACCTGGCGCTCAACCCGGTATTGTGCTGCACCGCACAAGCAGATGCCGTGCCGTTGCATCTGACCATGCCGGACGGCAGCCGGCTTTCGGTGATCTTCCCGCATGCGGCTGTCATCGGGCTTGCCGATCATCGAAGGCAAGTGCTATCCGGGCTCGGACGGACCCCGCTTGCCGGACGCCCCGTTCCCCGCATGCTGAATGGGTCCGACCGCCGAACGGCTTGCCTACAATCGTGCGACGCGCCGCACTGCCGGTGCGTTCTTTTTTTGCCTTCCGTCTGGAGATCCTGGGATGACCGCCGTTGCCGAAGTGCCTGTGTCCGAGCCGCACGTGATGAAGACCTACGGTCGTCTGCCGATCGCGCTGTCACACGGCCGAGGCTGCCGTGTCTGGGACACACATGGGCGCGAGTACCTCGATGGTCTCGGCGGCATTGCGGTGAACACATTGGGGCACGCGCATCCGAAGTTGGTCGCGGCCCTGCAGGAACAGATCGGGCAGATGATCCACTGCTCGAATTACTACCATGTGCCGGGTCAGGAGGCGCTGGCTGCACGGCTGACCGAACTGTCCGGCTTGACCAACGCATTTTTCTGCAGCACCGGACTGGAAGCCAACGAGGCGGCACTCAAGCTCGCGCGCAAGTTCGGGCATGACAAGGGCATCGAGCGTCCAGAAGTGATCGTCTACGAGAAGGCCTTCCATGGCCGCTCGATTGCCACCTTGTCGGCCACTGGCAATCCCAAGGTGCAGGCCGGTTTCGGACCGCTGGTGGAGGGCTTTGTACGCATTCCCCTGAACGACCTGGCCGCTGTCGAGCAGGTGGCGCGCACCAACGCGAATGTCGTGGCGATCTTCCTGGAGACCATCCAGGGCGAGGGCGGCGTCAACCCGGCTCGCTGGGACTACCTGCGCGGATTGCGCGAGATCTGCGACCGCCAGGATTGGCTGCTGATGCTCGATGAGGTGCAGTGCGGGATCGGACGGACGGGCAAGTGGTTCGCGCACCAGTGGGCCGGCATCGTGCCCGACGTGATGCCGCTGGCCAAGGGCCTGGGCTCGGGCGTGCCGATCGGCGCCGTGGTG
>DALYHW010000391.1:232-1632 GCA_031970695.1 Hylemonella sp. | reverse complement strand
CCAGTATTTCGAGGACGTCGTCAAGCCGACCATCCCCGCCGGGCAGGAAGCGGCGGTGCGCGCGGCGTTCGACAAGGACACCCAGATCGTCAGCTACGACACGGAGCGTGGCGAGCCGCGCGGGGCGCGTTCCCGCAAGGCGGACCCTGCCGCGCTCAACCTCGGATCCTGCGTCGATTGCAGCCTGTGTGTGCAGGTCTGCCCGACCGGCATCGATATCCGCAAGGGGCTGCAGTACGAGTGCATCGGCTGCGGGGCCTGCGCGGATGTGTGCGACGAGGTCATGGACAAGATGGGGTACGCGCGCGGGCTGGTGCGCTACACGACCCAGAACGCCATGCGCAACAAGTGGACCAGCGCCGAGACCTGGCGCCACGTGTTCCGTCCGCGGGTGCTGATCTACACCTCCATCCTGGGGGCCATCTGCATTGCCATGCTGGTCAGCCTGTCGCTGCGTACGCCGTTCAAGGTGGACGTGGTGCGGGACCGCGGCGTGCTCGCGCGCATCGTCAGCGGCGGCATGATCGAGAACGTCTACCGCCTCCAGGTCATGAACGCCACCGAGTCGGTGCAGCAATACCGCATCGAGGCCGGTGGTCTGCCCGGGCTGAAGGTGGTGTCGGAAGCGGTCTTCGACGTGGAGCCAGCGCAGTCGCGCTGGGTGGTGGTGAACCTGCAGCTGCCGTACGACGCGGCGGGTCCTGGTACCCACACCATCCATTTCGACATCATTGCGGCCAATACCCAGGCCCGGGTGCACGAGAAATCCGTGTTCCTGGTGCCGCGCTGAGGAGTCGTCCCCATGAGCAAGCAAAACGAATCCGTGCCCGCCCCGTGGTGGAAGTTCGGCCACGTCTGGATGATCCTGGCTGGCCCTCTCGTGGTGGTGATCGCCGGTTTTGTCACGCTCTACCTGGCCGTGCGCACGCCCGATCCGGTGGTCAGCGAGGACTATTACCGCAAGGGCATCGAGCTCAACAAGACGCTGGAAGGCAAGGAAACTGCGCTGGCGCCGGCGGTGCAGGCCCGCAACCACGCGGCCACCGGCGTGCCGCCGGCGGCGCCGTCGACCAGGCCCTGAGGGCCAGGCAGGTCACAAGGAGACAGGAGACAATGAAAATGCAAAAAATGATGTGGATCGCCTGGCCGGCCTTTCTGGTGGCAGGGGTGCTCGAGATGCTGGTGTTTGCCATGGTCGATCCGCAGGACCTGCACTGGTTCGGCCAGCCCGTCACGTTGTCGCGCCAGGGGGTGTACACCATCGCCTTCTTTGTCTTCTGGGGCATCACCATGCTCTCGAGCGCGCTGACGACACTGCTGTCGCTGTCGCCCTTCGAGCTCAATGCCTGCCCGTTGCCGGCGACCGAGCGGCCGCCGGGCTGTCCGAAGCAGGAGGACTG
>DALYHW010000391.1:0-214 GCA_031970695.1 Hylemonella sp. | reverse complement strand
AAAAAGCGGCCGTCAGGCCGCTTTTTTCTTGGTGCGGGTTATCGCCGCCGGATCAGTGACATTCGGTCTGATGGTTGACCAGGCGCGACAGCGCCTCGGTGTCCAGGATGCGCACATGGCGCTGTTTGACCTCGACGATGCCGTCTTCCACGAACTTGGAGAAAGTCCGGCTGACCGTCTCCAGCTTCAGGCCCAGGTAGCTGCCGATCTCCTC
>DALYHW010000390.1:0-1645 GCA_031970695.1 Hylemonella sp. | reverse complement strand
ATCACGGTGATCTCCGCCAGCTGCTCGGCCGTGGGGTCGTAGTTGACGTGGGTGTCGACGATGAAGACCTGGTGGTCGGGCAGCAGCAGGCCGTTCATGCAGGCGTAGGTGTTCACGCCGGCGCGCCGGCCGATCACCTGGTCGATGTACTGCAGGTGCATGGGGTTGGTGCCCCAGGTGCCGCAGATCAGGCCGTCCACATGGCCCTTGTGCAGCAGCATGGCGCCAATCAGCGAGAGGCGGCGACGCATCTCGATCTTGGCGATGGCCACGGTCACGCCCTTGCGCTCGGTCATGCGGTGATAGGTCTGCCAGAAGTCGCGGTAGCGTTCGTCGTGTTCGACGTTGACCACGTCATAGTCCACGCCTTCCTTGAGGCGCAGGCCGAACTTCTCGACGCGCTGGGCGATGATGGCCGGGCGGCCGATCAGCGTCGGGCGGGCAATGCCCTCGTCCACCACGATCTGGGCGGCGCGCAGGATGCGCTCCTCCTCGCCCTCGGCATAGGCCACGCGCTTCTTGGCCGCCTTGCGAGCGGCCTGGAAGATGGGCTTCATGGTCGTGCCCGAGGCGTACACGAAGGCCTGCAGGCGTTCCTTGTAGGCTTCCATGTCGGTGATCGGGTTCTGGGCCACGCCGCTGTCCATGGCCGCCTGGGCCACGGCCGGAGCGATCTTGATCATCAGGCGCGGATCAAAGGGCTTGGGGATCAGGTAGTCCGGGCCGAAGGAGAGCTTCTCGCCGGCGTAGGCCGCTGCCACCACTTCGCTCTGCTCGGCCTGGGCCAGTTCGGCCATGGCGCGCACCGCCGCGATTTCCATCTCGTCGGTGATGGTCGAGGCCCGCGCATCCAGCGCGCCTCGGAAGATGTAGGGGAAGCACAGGACGTTGTTGATCTGGTTCGGGTAGTCGGTGCGGCCCGTGGCCATGATGATGTCGCTGCGCGCGGCCCGGGCTTCGGCCGGGTCGATTTCCGGGTTCGGGTTGGCCAGGGCGAAGACGATGGGTTTGGGGGCCATCTTCTTGACCATGTCGGCCTTGAGCACGCCGCCCGCCGACAGGCCCAGGAAGATGTCCGCATCGCCGATCACGTCGGCCAGCTTGCGGGCGTCGGTCTTCTGCGCGTACTGGCGCTTGTCGTCGTCCATCAGCTCGGTGCGGCCATCGTAGACCACGCCGGCCAGGTCCGTGACCCAGATGTTCTTGCGCGGCAGGCCCAGCTTGACCAGCAGGCCCAGGCAGGCCAGGGCGGCGGCGCCGGCGCCGGAGGTGACCAGCTTGACGTTCTCGATCGTCTTTCCGGCAACCTTCATCGCGTTGAGCAGGCCGGCGGCCACCACGATGGCGGTGCCGTGCTGGTCGTCGTGGAAGACCGGGATCTTCATGCGCTCGCGCAGCTTGCGCTCGACGTAGAAGCAGTCGGGCGCCTTGATGTCTTCGAGGTTGATGCCGCCGAAGGTGGGCTCCAGCGCGGCAATGATGTCGACCAGCTTGTCCAGGTCCTGCTTTTCATTGACCTCGATGTCGAACACATCGATGCCGGCGAACTTCTTGAACAGCACGCCCTTGCCTTCCATCACCGGCTTGGCCGCCAGCGGGCCGATGTCGCCCAGGCCCAGCACCGCGGTGCCGTTGGTGATCACCG
>DALYHW010000389.1:0-1650 GCA_031970695.1 Hylemonella sp. | reverse complement strand
CACCCTGGTAGCCCGCATCCGCAAACACATCGCGCTCTTCGCCGTGCACCAGTGCGCTGGCCTGCGTCACGTCATTGACGTTGGCCGCCGTGCCCACCACCGTGTGCACCAGGCCTGAATCGGCATCTACGCCGACGTGAATACAAAGGGACTTCCCGCTTCCAGGTGATTGCACCACTGTGCCAAGGTTGGCCTCGTGGAACGTCAATCTCAACCCCCAAGCGGAAGGAGAACTCTCATGAACACGATTACCCGAGTTGGTATCGACCTGGCCAAGTATCTGATTCAGGTCCACGCGGTGGATGCCGCGGGCAAAGTGGTCACCAATCGCGCCGTGAAGCGCGAGAAGTTCCTGCTCTGGTGCGCTGACTTGCCGGCAGGCTGCTTGATCGCGATGGAGGCATGCAGTGGAGCTCACCACTGGAGCCGCAAGCTGATTGAGCGCGGGTTCGACGCCCGGATCATTCCGGGGTCCTCGGTAGCGCCCTATCGGATACAGGGACGCAGCGGCAAGAACGATGCGAACGACGCTGCTGCCGTCTGTGAGGCGGCTTCCAGGCCACACATGAACTTCGTGCCACCCAAAACACTGGCGCAACAAGGCATGCTTTGCGTACACAGGCTGCGGGAAGGGCTCAAGGAAGAACGGTCCGCCTGTATCAACCGCATTCGCGGCCTGTTGGCAGAGTTCGGGGTCGTGCTGCCTCAAAGCCCGGAAGTGTTGCGCCGCCATCTGAGCGACATCGTTGAAGATGCCAGCAATGACATTGCCGGCGTGGCTCGTCTTGTTTTGCAACGAGCGCAGGAACACTGGCGCGAGCTGGATGCGCACATCAAGTGGTGCGATCAACGCATTGCCGATCACCAAAAAAACGATGAACAAGTTCAGCGTGCCGCCGAGTTGATGGGCGTCGGCTCGATTACTGCATCGGCACTTGTGGCTACGGTGGGTGACTTCAGACAGTTTAGAAACGGAGCCCAGTTCGCTGCCTGGCTGGGTTTGACACCCAAGCAACATTCCAGTGGCGGAAAGACCAGTTTGGGCAGTATCACCAAGCGAGGAAACGTTTACCTGCGGACCTTGCTCATCCAGGGCGCCAAGGCCATTGCGCTGACACGTCAATACGACAACCCTATCTTCTTGTGGGCTCAGAAGCTGCGAGAGCGTGCTGGTTGGCAAAAGGCAGTAGTCGCCTTGGCCAACAAGAACGCACGGATTTTGTGGGCGGTCATGACGCGAGAGAAACGGTATGACGCGCACCACATCAGTAGCATTCCAATCCCAGCGTCTGCGACGGCCCCAGCGCTGGTGTCGGCGATGTAGCTTCTCTTGTTCTTTCCTTGTCAGACGCGAAGTTGAAGATGCTTTGAACAGGTCAGACCGGCAGCAGGCAAGCTCGAATGAAGGCGGGTGGATCATTCGGATGCCACGCGATGTGAATGGAGCCCTGCTGAGCGGTTGGTATCTGGGGCCGCACGAAGTGCAACAAGCCCGGCTGTAGATGTGCAGTCTGTTCCTCGTTTCAAGCAACACGGGTCGCGTCTGTCTACAGGAAGATGTCGCCAAAGAAATCAGCATGCCAACACCATTGACCTCGCGGGAAGTCCCTGTAGCGCCTTCATGCCGAAGTGCCATTGGTTGCCCTTCTT
>DALYHW010000388.1:0-1652 GCA_031970695.1 Hylemonella sp. | reverse complement strand
CACAAGGGCGGTGGTCACAAGCACCACTACCGCGTGGTGGACTTCAAGCGCAACAAGGATGGCATCCCCGCCAAGGTGGAGCGCATCGAGTACGACCCGAATCGTTCGGCCCACCTCGCTTTGGTGTGCTACGCCGACGGCGAGCGCCGCTACATCATCGCGCCGCGCGGCCTGGAAGTGGGCGCGACCATCGTGAACGGTGCCGAGGCACCGATCCGCGTGGGCAACACCCTGCCGATCCGCAACATCCCGGTGGGTTCCATCATCCACTGCATCGAGCTGCAGGCCGGCAAGGGTGCACAGGTGGTTCGCTCCGCCGGTGCTTCCGCCACGCTGCTGGCTCGTGAAGGTACCTACGCCCAGGTGCGCATGCGCTCGGGTGAAGTGCGCAAGATCCATATCGAGTGCCGTGCCACCATTGGTCAGGTCGCCAACGAAGAACACAGCCTGCGCCAGCTCGGCAAGGCCGGTGTGAAGCGCTGGATGGGCATTCGCCCGACCGTCCGTGGTGTGGTCATGAACCCGATCGACCACCCGCACGGTGGTGGCGAGGGCAAGACCGGCGAGGGTCGTCATCCGGTCGACCCGTGGGGCAATCTGACCAAGGGCTACCGTACGCGCAACAACAAGCGCACCCAGGTCATGATCGTGTCGCGTCGCAAGAAGTAAAGAGGTACACAAATGACTCGCTCTCTCAAAAAGGGTCCGTTTGTGGACCATCACCTGGTGGCCAAGGTCGACAAGGCCGTTGCTGCCAAGGACAAGAAGCCGATCAAGACCTGGTCGCGTCGCTCCATGATCCTGCCCGAGTTCATCGGTCTGACGATCGCCGTCCACAACGGCAAGCAGCACGTGCCGGTCTACATCACCGATCAAATGGTGGGCCACAAGCTGGGCGAGTTCGCACTCACCCGCACCTTCAAGGGCCACCCTGCGGACAAGAAAGTCCAGAAGAAATAAGGAGTAGACATGGAAACCCGTGCAAGCCTCCGTGGCGTCCGCCTCTCCGTGGACAAGGGCCGTCTGGTCGCGGATCTGATCCGTGGCAAGAAGGTCGACCAGGCCCTGAACATCCTGCAGTTCACGCAGAAAAAAGCTGCCGTGATCATCAAGAAGGTTCTGGAGTCCGCCATTGCCAACGCCGAGCACAACGACGGCGCCGATATCGACGAACTGAAGGTCAAGACCATCTACGTCGAGCAGGGCGCTACGCTCAAGCGTTTCACCGCCCGTGCCAAGGGCCGTGGCAACCGTATCAGCAAGCCCACGTGCCACGTGTACGTGACGGTCGGCAACTAAAGAGGTCTAGAGGATATGGGACAGAAAATCAACCCGACCGGCTTCCGCCTCGCCGTCACCCGCAACTGGGCGTCGCGCTGGTACGCGAGCAACCGTGACTTCGCCGGCATGCTGGCCGAAGACATCAAGGTCCGCGACTACCTGAAGGCCAAGCTGAAGAACGCCTCCGTCTCCCGCGTGCTGATCGAGCGTCCTGCCAAGAACGCCCGCATCACGATCTTCTCGGCTCGTCCGGGCGTCGTGATCGGCAAGAAGGGCGAGGACATCGAAGCGCTGAAGGCTGAGCTGACCAAGCGTCTGGGCGTGCCCGTCGCCGTCAACATCGAAGAAGTGCGCAAGCCTGAAGTCGATGC
>DALYHW010000387.1:0-1653 GCA_031970695.1 Hylemonella sp. | reverse complement strand
TCGCGACCTCAACCTTGGCAAGGTTGCGCTCTACCAACTGAGCTATTCCCGCGCTAACAAGACTCAAATTATAGCCTAAAAATTTTCACCCCCGAAGACCGGGGTGAAAATTTTTTGGGCTCAGTGCTTGATCGACTCCTGCACGGGTGCGGCCGCCGGCGCCACCGGGGCTGCCACGGCAGGCTCCTCGTCGGGCAGGGGCGTAGGCTTGCGCTCCAGCGCGATGTCGAGCACCTTGTCGATCCACTTGACCGGCACGATGTCCAGACCGCTCTTCACATTGTCCGGGATCTCCTGCAGGTCCTTCACGTTCTCCTCCGGGATCAGCACCGTCTTGATACCGCCACGCAGGGCGGCCAGCAGCTTCTCCTTGAGGCCGCCGATGGCCGTGACCTCGCCGCGCAGCGTGATCTCGCCGGTCATCGCAACGTCACCGCGCACGGGAATGCCGGTGAGCGCCGACACCATGGCCGTGGTCATGGCGGCACCCGCGCTCGGGCCGTCCTTGGGCGTGGCGCCGTCGGGCACGTGGATGTGCATGTCGCGCTTCTCGAAGAATTCGTCGGTGATGCCCAGGCGGCGGGCACGGCTGCGCACGACGGTGCGTGCCGCCTCGACCGACTCCTTCATCACGTCACCCAGCGAACCCGTGCGCGTAATCACGCCCTTGCCCGGCATCAGCGCGGCCTCGATGGTCAGCAGGTCGCCACCCACCTCGGTCCAGGCCAGGCCTACGACCTGGCCCACCTGGTTCTGCTGCTCGGCGCGGCCATAGGTGTACTTGCGCACGCCGAGGTAATCGTTGAGGTTTTCGGCCGTCACCTTGACCTGCGGCTCCATCTTCTTGAGCTGCAGGCCCTTGACGACCTTGCGGCAGATCTTGGAGATCTCGCGCTCCAGCGACCGGACACCGGCTTCACGCGTGTAGTAACGCACGATATCGCGCAACGCGTCCTCGGTGACCAGCAGCTCCTCGTCCTTGACACCGTTGTTCTTGAGCTGCTTGGGCAGCAGGTAGCGCTGGGCGATGTTGACCTTCTCGTCCTCGGTGTAGCCCGAGAGGCGGATCACTTCCATGCGGTCCAGCAGGGCCGGCGGAATGTTCATGGAATTCGAGGTCGCCACGAACATCACGTCGCTCAGGTCGAAGTCGACCTCGACGTAGTGGTCGCCGAACTTGTTGTTCTGCTCCGGATCCAGCACCTCGAGCAGCGCGCTGGACGGGTCACCCCGGAAATCGGTGCCCAGCTTGTCGATTTCGTCCAGCAGGAACAGCGGGTTGCGCGTTCCGGCCTTCGTCAGGCTTTGCAGCACCTTGCCCGGCATGGCGCCGATGTAGGTGCGGCGGTGACCACGAATCTCGGCCTCGTCGCGCATGCCGCCCAGGGCCATGCGCACATACTTGCGGCCGGTAGCCTTGGCAATCGACTGACCCAGGGAGGTCTTGCCCACGCCCGGCGGGCCGACAAGGCAGAGGATGGGTGCCTTGACCTTGTCCACACGCTGCTGCACCGCGAGGTACTCGAGAATGCGGTCCTTGACTTTCTCCAGGCCGAAGTGGTCCTCGTTGAGCACTTCCTCGGCATTGGCCAGATCGTGCTTGATCTTGGTCTTCTTGCTCCAGGGCAGGCCCACCAGGGTGTCGATGTAATT
>DALYHW010000386.1:0-1655 GCA_031970695.1 Hylemonella sp. | reverse complement strand
TGTTCATCACATATTCCGCGCCAACGATGGCCAGCAGGAAGGCCTTGGCATTGCGGTTGAGGGTGGACAGGAAGACCCAGCCACCAGGTTTGACCAGCGTGGCGCAGGCGCGCACGACGGAGGCCGGGTCGGGCACGTGCTCCAGCATTTCCATGCAGGTCACGGCATCGAAGCTGCCCGGTTGCTCGGCGGCCAGCGCCTCGACGGCGATCTCGCGGTACTCGATGCCTTCCGTGCCGGCTTCCATCGCGTGCAGTTCGGCCACCCGCAAGGGCTTGGTGGACAGGTCGATGCCGAGCACTTGCGCGCCCGCGCGCGCCATGGAATCGCTCAGGATGCCGCCACCGCAACCCACGTCCACCACCCGCTTGCCGGCGAGCGGACAGATCTGCTGGATCCAACCCAGCCGCAGGGGGTTGATTTGATGCAGGGGCTTGAAGTCGCTCTCGGGGTCCCACCAGCGGTGGGCCAGCTCTCCGAACTTGGCGAGCTCTTGCGGGTCGGCGTTGATCGTCATGACGGCATCCGGAAAAAGAAAAGCCCCGACGGCGAGCCGGCGGGGCTTGGCCACAAGCGCCCGAGGGCGCTTGGACTTACTTGTTGCGCGTACCGACGACTTCGATTTCGGTGCGGCGGTTCTTGGCGCGGCCTTCGGCGGTCTTGTTGTCGGCGACGGGCTGCTTCTCGCCCTTGCCTTCGGTGTAGACGCGGTTCTTCTCGACGCCCTTGTCGACCAGGTAGGCCTTCACGGCGTCAGCGCGTTGCACCGACAGCTTCTGGTTGTAGGCATCGGAGCCCACGGCGTCGGTGTGGCCGACGGCGATGATGACTTCGAGGTTCACGCCCTTGGTCTTGGCAACCAGGTCGTCCAGCTTGGCCTTGGCTTCCGGCTTCAGGGCCGACTTGTTGAAGTCGAAGAAGGCGTCAGCGGCGTAGGTGACCTTTTCGCTGACCGGAGCGGCCGGAGCCTTCGGAGCAGCGGCCGGAGCGGCCGGGGCGGCAGCGGGCTTGGCGGGGGCCGGAGCCGGAGCCGGAGCCGGAGCGACAGCCTTGACGGCGCCGTCGCAGTTTTCCGCAGCGGTGGCCGGGGTCCAGCTGGCATCGCGCCAGCACAGTTCGTTGGTGCCGTTCTTCCAGACCAGCGAGCCATCAGCGTTGCGCCAGTTGTCAACCGACTTCTGGGCGAAGGCGCTCGACATCGGAGCAGCAAGCGCGGCAGCCGCAAACAGCATTGCCACCTTGTTCAGTTTCTTCATGATTCTCCTCTCAAGGAAAGCCGCAGAGACCTGCGATACGTCCAAATCGGAAGCGAGATAACCTGGCAAACACCCGGTCCTTGCGAGCGCTCACCACCGACAACTCATTGTGCCATAGGGTGTCGGATGCACTGCATTTTGGAGCGCCCCCCCTGCCAAGCTGCACGCCCTGTTGCGAAGCCGCGACAAGGCACCCCCTTTAGAATGCGGAATTTGGTCCATCCCGGGCCCCGCCTGTGCCCCCGCGCCTCCGGGGCAGCGCCCTGCACCCATGACCCAGTTCGCCAAGGAAACCCTGCCCATCAGCCTCGAAGAGGAGATGCGGCGTTCGTACCTGGATTACGCGATGAGCGTGATCGTGGGGCGCGCCCTGCCCGACGATCACGCTCATCGCGTAAT
>DALYHW010000385.1:0-1664 GCA_031970695.1 Hylemonella sp. | reverse complement strand
AGGCCAGCTTGTGCACCAGTTCGGCGGTGGTCGCCGCCTTGTACTTGCGCATGAGGGCTGCGCGATAGATTTCCACCGTTCGGTGGCTTATGGCCAGCACCTTGCCGATTTCCTTGGATGTCATGCCTTCGAGCAGGTAGGCGGCAACCTCGCGTTCGCGCGGAGTCAGCTCGGCCTTCACGGAGCGTCGAGAGCTCAGGTCCTCGAAGGTCCAGATGCCCGCGCCGTGCGGCTCGGCCGGGTCCAGGGCGCGGCCGGTGACGTGGCACCAGAACACCTCCCCCTTGAAACGGCCGTCGAAGCGCTTCATGATGCGGTCGTCGGCGTACAGGCCCTGGCGGTTCATGATGGGGGCGATGCGCGCGCCGATGCGCTCGAACTCGTCGGCGCTGGGATAGAGCACCAGGAAGGACTGGCCCACCAGGTCGTCGCGGCGGGTGCCGAACATCTCGCAGACGTGGCGGTTGCAGTCCTGGATGATGCGGTTGCGCGACAGCACCAGCCCGATGGGGGCCAGTTCAAAGGCAAGGCGGTAGTCGATGCTCATAGGGTTGTGCTTTACGCGGAACTACGTAATCCGATAAGTAGTATCGTACGGGTATCGTTTTGTAGCGAGGAGATCAATGTGAACAAGGTTTACCCGAGTGCCGCCAAGGCCATCGAGGGGGTCCTCAAGGACGGCCAGCTGATCGCCGTGGGCGGTTTTGGCCTGTGTGGCATCCCCGAAGCGCTGATCGACGCCGTGCGCGACAGCGGCGTGAAAAACCTCACCGCCATTTCCAACAACGCGGGGGTGGACGACTTCGGCCTGGGCAAGCTGCTGCAGACCCGCCAGATCAGGAAGATGATCTCCAGCTACGTGGGCGAGAACAAGGAGTTCGAGCGCCAGTACCTGGCCGGCGAACTGGAGCTGGAGTTCACGCCGCAGGGTACGCTGGCCGAGAAGCTGCGCGCCGGCGGCGCCGGCATCCCGGCCTTCTTCACCAAGACCGGGGTCGGCACCATTGTGGCCGAGGGCAAGGAACTGCGCGAATTCGACGGCGAGACCTACGTGATGGAACGTTCGCTGGTGCCGGACGTGGCGCTGGTCAAGGCCGACATTGCCGACCGCTCGGGTAACCTGCGTTTCAACCTGACGGCGCGCGACTTCAACCCGGCTGCTGCTATGGCGGGCAAGATCTGCATCGTGGAGGTGGAGCGCATCGTCGCCACGGGTGAGCTGGCTCCCGACGACATCCACCTGCCAGGCATCTACGTGCACCGCATCGTGCACAACCCCACGCCCGAGAAGCGCATCGAGAAGCGCACCACCCGCGACCGCAAGTAAGGAGCAAGACCATGGCCTGGACCCAAGACCAGATGGCCGCACGCGCGGCGCAGGAGCTGCAGGACGGCTTCTATGTGAACCTCGGCATCGGCATTCCCACGCTGGTGGCCAACTTCGTGCCCGACCACATCGAGGTCTGGCTGCAGAGTGAGAACGGCATGCTGGGCATCGGCCCCTTCCCGTACGAGGACGAGGTGGACGCCGACCTCATCAACGCCGGCAAACAGACCGTCACCACCATCAAGGGCTCGTCGATCTTCGGCAGCCATGAGAGCTTCGCCATGATCCGTGGCGGCAAGATCAACCTGTCCATCCTGGGCGCCATGCAGGTCAGCGA
>DALYHW010000384.1:0-1679 GCA_031970695.1 Hylemonella sp. | reverse complement strand
CCGAGGCTTTCACCAAGGGCTTGGCAAAGCTGAAGTCATCGCGGAGCAGCACGGGATCGACGTCCAGCAGCTTCGAGCAGTTGGGGCAAACCATCGATCGGCTGGATCAGATCTCCCGAAGCGTTTCCGAGTCCACTGGGCTGACACAGTCTCAGGTTGCTCGCATTGCGCTTGGCGTTACAGGTCACGCCGGATTCAATGCGCGGTTCGTTGGCGCCCAACTGAACGCGAGTGCAGACAAGACCTACCTGTCCGGACTGAGTGCAGACGAGCGGAAGGTGCTTGGTGCGCTCACTTCCGAGCAGGCCTCGGAGTTCAAGCAGTTCGGCGATCGTGTGTCGCGCGACAGTTCCGTCGCGAGCCTTGTAGCCACCGATGCTCGCGAAGCACGCGAACTGTCGTCGAGGATCGCCACCACAACCGCGCGCTCCGCCCGCGCAGATGCTTCCCTTGCCGATCGCACCGCGTTCTCTGAGCGGCTTGCCGTGGCCAGGGAGAGAGGCGATTCGATTTCAATCGACATTGCGCAGGATCCCTACAACCTGGCGATGTTCACTCGGTACGCTGAACAGTACGGTGGTACCAGCGCGTCCGCTCAACAACTGCTGAGCGCTGAACTTGCCCGACAGGCGCTGGCTCCAACCCGAAACTTCAGCGACGGCACTGGCATGCCGTCATCCTTCGACGACGTCCGCCATCTGTACACGACCAACAGCGGTGACCCGCGCGTCACGCCGGATATTGACGCTACATATCGACGAGCGGCGGGCGCGGTTCGTCAGGCTCCTCTTCCAGTCGCTCCACCGGCACAACCTGCGCCCGAACCAAGCGACGTTCGCCAGCAGATTCAGACGTCGTCGGACGATCTCCGTGGCCGGACTGCTGCTCAACGGCAAGAGTTCGATGACGAGCGGAGCCCCGGGCGCGCCGACGACGGCACGATTTCCCCACGGCAGTCGCTATTCAAAGGCACCGCAAGGCAAGTGGCCCGGGACGCGGCCGAGACCTTCCAAGATGCCAAAGACGCGGTGAAGGGGATCATCAAGCGGTAGTCAATCGGGCCCGCGAGATGGCGGGTCCCCCTCAGGCGGCTTCATGAAGGGTGGGTGTCCCTTGTCGCGCCAATAGTTGGCCGCGAGGTCCTCGGAAGTCACGCCGGAACCTGGAATGGGATTGGCTGTGAGCGATCGAGACACCTGCCCCCGCCCAATCTTGAGCAGCGCACCGCCCACTGCAGCCCCCACGAGGGCGCCGACCGCCGCGAGGACAAGCCGCGTGGCCAAAGCTTCGTCCTGCCCTATCGCCCACCCGGCCAGGGCACCCGCAAGGACAAGCACCAAGAAGGCCAGCATTCGCATTTGAAGTGAGGTCAACTCAATCTCACGGAAAACAGTGTCCTAGCCTTTGAGCTTCACGCTGTTGCAGCCTGTGTCCGAAACGACCCTTGAGGGCCAACACCTGAGCCGTCTCTGGTCGGTCCGGAGGAAGCCTACACAAACATCAGGCTTCCGTGGTGCTCTCCCGCGTGGGCTCGCAGGGCACAGCGGGACGCTGCCCCGGAGTGCGGCAGTTCTTCAAGGAGTCCAGGTAGTCGGCCCAGGCGCTCATCATGTCGCGCCGCTGTTCGATGAACTCCGCCCTGTCGTAGGCAGCGCCCAGCGGGCCGGACTTCCCATGTG
>DALYHW010000383.1:526-1688 GCA_031970695.1 Hylemonella sp. | reverse complement strand
CGGGTCGAGAGCTTGACCGGGAACGGGAACCGGGATTCCGCCATCAACCGGTAGATCGTCGAGCGACCGAGGCCGGTGAAGCGCGTGACGGCGCCGATGCGCAGGAACACGGCGGAATCCGGGATGGACGGGGTGGTCGTAGATGCCTGGGGTTGTCGCATGTCGAACCTCACAGTCGTCTGGGTGGATTCCATTCTGGCCACCTTCGCTCCTCGGTGGAGCGATGAATCCAGGGCTGGAACTGTCAGTGTCGGGCAACTCCGTCAGCCCGATTCGATTGAAGTCCTCTACATTCGAACGCGATTGCGAATCGCTGTCGCGGAGCGATAGTCCGACCACCCAAACCCGAGTGAGCATGCCCATGGCAAAGAAGACCCTCGCGCAGATCCAGGCGCAGATCGACAAGCTGAACCGCGAAGCGGAAGCCATCCGGGCGAAGGAAGTGGCGGAGGTGGTTCAGCGCATCAAGGTCGCGATCGCGGAGCACGGCTTGTCAGCGGAGGACCTCGGGCTGGTTGCCAGCCGTGGGCCCGTGAGGAAGGTGCGAGGCACGGCAACGAAATCGGTAGTCAAGTCGCCGGCCGTGAAGGGCACGAGGTCCAATGCAAAGTCGGTCAAGCCGACTGCTGCGAAGAAGAGTGCAAAGGCGGTGAAGGACGTGTCTGGCAAGGCGGCACCCAAGGCCCACGGCGTGATCAAGTACGCCGATGGTCAGGGGCATACATGGACGGGCGTTGGCAAGCGGCCCGGGTGGTACCTCGCGGCGCTGGAGGCTGGGCGAACGGCTGAAGATCTCCTGGTGAAGGCTGCAGGTCAGTGAGTTGTATCGCGCGCATGAACTGCGTTGCCGTTTGATCGTCGCGATCGACGCGGAGAACTTGTCATGACCGATCTCGTTCCGGATGGTCCCGAAGCAGGTGCTGACTACGCCGAGATCCGTGGCGGTATCGTCGCCCTGCTTGAGTCCGCCCGTCGCGCCGCCGCGCGCAGTGTCAATTCCTTGATGACGGCCAGCTACTGGACGATCGGTCAGCGCATCGTGTCCTACGAGCAAGGTGGTCAAGGCCGAGCAGCGTACGGCGAAGCCTTGATCGAACGCCTGGCCGAGGACTTGACCAACCGCTTCGGGCGCGGGTTCAGCCGGCAGAACCTCCGGCAGATT
>DALYHW010000383.1:0-516 GCA_031970695.1 Hylemonella sp. | reverse complement strand
TGAATCGCCAGCGCTCGCCCTGCGCAACAAAAAAGATTCGTCGATGCGCGTCGCCATCAACCAGGTCAAGGAAGGCGCGGCAGATGCGTGCGTTTCCGCTCGCATGGCACCACCCGCAGATTCTCCAGACAGTGTCTGGAGAATCGCCGAACCTGCCCGCCTTGGCTCAGGCGTTCCCCTTGCCGTGGTCAGCGTACGTGCGCCTGCTGTCGGTGAAGTCGGAAGCTGCGCGCTCCTTCTACGAGACGGAAGCCTTGCGATGTGGTTGGAGCGTGCGCCAGCTGGATCGGCAGGTCAACAGCCAGTTCTACGAGCGCATCGCCTTGTCTCGCAACAAGGCCGCCATGCTGGAGAAGGCTGAAGTGCCCGATCCGGCTGATGGCATCACACCTGAGCAAGCGCTCAAGGATCCCTTCGTCCTTGAGTTTCTCAACCTCAAGGATGAGTATTCGGAATCCGATCTGGAAGATGCCCTGATCCAGCATCTGGCGGATTTCCTCCTGGAGCTTGGCGATG
>DALYHW010000382.1:0-1696 GCA_031970695.1 Hylemonella sp. | reverse complement strand
TTGCCCATTTCAGCGGCCGACAGATCGAGCTTCTTGCGCAAGCTCGCGAATCCATCGGCACGAAAGCGCAAGGATGGACTGTGTTCCGCACCCTTGGCATCGTTGGCGGGCTTGCCTTTACGCAACTGGGCGATCAGGCGGTCCTGCTCGGCCAGGCGCCGCTTGAGGGCTGCAATATCGCTGCGGTACTGGGCCGAGGCCTTCTTCAGGCTCTCCGTTTCGGCGCGGATCTCTTTGCGGGCCAGACGGGAAATTTCAGATTTCAGGAAGCTTGCGATGTTTGCCATGTAGATCCCAGCGGTTGGTTTTCTGGCAATCTTACAGAACGTCGTCTAGTTGACTACCTAGGCGTGCATGCGCCCACAGGACTATCCAGCTACGTCAAAATGGGAGGAGGGCAGCTCACCCAGGAGGCATGGTCAAGGCATCACCAGCCGGGCACTCCTTCGAAGATCTCTTCCCCTAGCCCGTTCTTGATCTGGCAATAGCGCAGACCGATAGCATCAAATCCAAGCCGGCTGCGGTGTCGGGCGTAATCAGCAGTCAGGTCATCATGGTGGTGGCCGTGAAAGCTCCTGATCACGCCCAATCGTCGTGCGAGATCATCCAGAACCTCAAATCCACGCGGATGGCAGCTGGGCGCCTCATGGGTTACCAGGATGTCTGCACGTTCAGCCGCCAGGCGGTCCAGATCGTCCGGGTAGATGGCAGCGAGATATTCCGGCGATGGGCGCTGACCTCCTCGAAACCGGAACACATCGGCGCTCATGGCGGCCTGCTGGGTGGCGAAGGCCGGTCTTGCCGGGGGCATCCAGATAGGCCGGAGAAAGTGACCTCCGAGACCAGCCACCCAAATACCGGAGAGGTTCGCGACCAGGCCGTGAAACACGATCGCATCGCCGGCGTCGTGAAGCATCTCCCAATGCTGGTGAGTATCCGCGTCGTGATTGCCGTGGATGAAGGCTACGCCCAGATGCGGATCGAACCGCCGCAGCGGCTCCAGGATCTCCCGGAAGGGTTTGTGGAAGATGTCGATGTCACCGACAAACACGATCCAGCGCGGTCGCAGCTGGGCTTGCAACAAGGCCTGGGCTAGGTATTTGAATTCCCCGTGCACATCGCCCACGAACCAAATCCGACGCAATGCTTCGGCCCTGTCCCGGTCAAATTCGGCGATACGGGGGTCGTCCATGTCCTGTTTCAAAAGTCTAGGCCCACGATTCGTCCTAATGCGGGTTCAGGTGGTCATATTTGAAACCAACGCCTGAAGTTTGGCCTTCAAATCCAGCTGTACTCGCTCCTCTCCTAGGCCATGGAGCCCGTGAGTCAGGACCAGTCTTTTCAGGGCATCCGCTGGCCAGCCCGTGGGATCGTCGTCAAGGGCCACCCACTCAGACGGTTGCCGCCGTGCTACATCGCCCATGACCTGCAGGCCTCGCGGCATGTCTCTGAAGCCTTCCTTGTCCATGCCGGTGTGAAAGGTCGCCCCGATCACCCGAGGTCGAAGTGCCGGTCCAAGCTTGCGGGCGGTTTCGCTGAACTGGTAAGTCTGTACCCAGGTGGTGGAAAGCACAATCCTGACTTCAGGATAGGGAAGGAGTAACCGTTCCAGCAAAGCTAGATGTTCAAACAGGCTGTGGCCAGGAACTTTGAGGTATGGCCCCTTGCGCGGGTGCCAGTAGCAATATTCGGGATG
>DALYHW010000381.1:0-1700 GCA_031970695.1 Hylemonella sp. | reverse complement strand
AACGATGACAAAAAAGGCAGATAAAAATCCAATGAAATCAATGGCTTGCACGGAAAAATCACGTCTGGCGCGAGGGCGTGACAGTTTCGCGACCGTTGTCTGCGGCTGTGGAGTAGTCGCCTGCGCCAACCCGCGCGCAGACCGCATGGATGCTCATGACCGGGTTTGACAAGCCAGCAGGCACGCCGCGTATCTGGCCGGTTGGGGTGCTATGCCGCGCCATCGCTGATGCCCTGGATGCGCGTTTCAATCCGGTCGCGGTGCGCGGCGAGGTTTCGGGTTTCTCGCGCGCAGCCAGCGGGCATTGTTATTTTTCGCTGAAGGACGAATCCGGGCAGATCCGCTGCGCCATGTTCCGGCGCGCTGCCGGTTTGCTGGACTTTGCTCCGCGTGATGGCGAACTGGTCGAGGTACGTGGCCGTCTCGGTGTGTATGAGCCGCGCGGCGACCTGCAGCTGATCGTCGAATCGATGACACGCGCCGGCCAGGGCGCGCTGTTCGAGCAGTTCCTGCGCCTCAAGGCCAGGCTGGAGGCCGAGGGCCTGTTTGATGCGGCGCGCAAGCGCGAACTGCCGCTCATGCCCCGGGGGGTCGGCGTAGTGACCTCGCTGGGTGCTGCGGCGCTGCACGACGTAGGCACGGCCTTGCAGCGGCGGGTGCCGCACATTCCGGTGATTGTGGCGCCAGCCTCGGTGCAGGGCGCGGGGGCACCGGCCGAACTGGTGGCTGCACTGCAACGGCTCTATGCGCTGGCCGAGCAGGGGCGGCTGGACGTGATCCTGCTGGTTCGCGGCGGGGGCTCCATCGAGGACCTCTGGGCTTTCAACGACGAGCAGCTGGCACGCACGGTCGTGCAAAGCCCGGTCCCGGTCGTCTGCGGCGTCGGGCACGAGACCGATTTCACCATTGCCGATTTCGTGGCCGACCTGCGTGCGCCCACGCCCACGGCGGCGGCCGAACTGGTGGCCGAGCCCCGTGCCGCCTGGCTGGGGGCCCTGGACCTGCTGCAGGAGCGCCTGCAGGACGCGCAGCAGGCCTGGCTGGACCGCCAGAGCCAGCGGCTGGACCAGGCGGCGGCCCGACTCGGACGGCCCTCGGGCCTGGTAGCGCGCCAGCGGCTGGCGCTGAGCAGCCAGGCCCAGCGCCTGCGTTATGCCGTGAGCCATGTCCTGGTGCGGCATCAGCGTGATCTGCAGGCGCTCGACCAGGCCTGGCCTCAGGTGGTGCAGCGGCGCCTGCAGGCCCAGCAGCAGCGGCTGGAGCGCGCCGGCCTGCGCCTGCAGCTGCTCGATCCCTCACTCGTGCTGCAGCGGGGTTACGCGTGGCTCAGCGACGCACAGGGGCGCACCATCACGCGCGTGGGGCAGACCCATGCGGGGCAGGCCCTGCAAGCCACCCTTGCTGATGGCAAGGTTGATCTCACCGTGGCGCCCCGGACAGGCAATTAGTTCCTACAATCTCCGCTTTCAAACAACAACCCATCGAGGATCTGACACCATGGAACACACCCTGCCGCCCCTGCCGTTTGCCATCGATGCCCTGGCACCGCATTACTCCAAGGAAACCCTGGAGTTCCACCACGGCAAGCACCACAACGCCTACGTGGTCAACCTGAACAACCTGCAGAAGGGCACCGAGTTCGAGAACATGGACCTCGAGTCCATCGTCAAGAAGTCCAGCGGCGGCATCTACAACAACGC
>DALYHW010000380.1:0-1702 GCA_031970695.1 Hylemonella sp. | reverse complement strand
CGCGCTGACCTTCGAGCCGCACCCGCGTGACTACTTCGCCGGCGTGACGAAGAATGCCGCGCTGGCACCCGCACGCATTGCCACCCTGCGCGACAAGCTGGCCGACCTGCAGCGCTGCGGCGTCGACCAGGTGATCGTGCTGCCCTTCGATGCCCGGCTGGCGGCGCTGTCGCCCCAGGCCTTCATCGATGACGTGCTGGTGCGCGGCCTGGGCGCACGTTACGTGCTGGTGGGCGACGACTTCCGCTTCGGCGCGAAGCGCGCGGGCGACTACGCCCTGCTGGACGCCGCTGGCACCGCAAAAGGCTTTGACGTGGCCCGCATGAACAGCTACGAAGTGCACGGCCTGCGCGTCTCCAGCTCGGCCGTGCGCGCGGCGCTGGCCGAGGGCCGGATGGACGACGCGGCGCGCCTGCTGGGCCACCCGTATCACATCTCGGGCCATGTGCTGCACGGGCGCAAGCTGGGCCGCGAACTGGGCTTCAGGACCATCAACCAGCGCTTCACGCACTGGAAACCGGCGGCCAGCGGCATCTTTGCGGTGCTGGTGCACGGCCTGGACGCGCGGCCACTGCGTGGTGTCGCCAACCTGGGGGTACGGCCCTCGCTGGACCCGACGGACGTGAACGGCGGCCGGGTACTGCTGGAGACCCATTGCCTGGACTGGCCGGCGCACCTGGGCCACGAGGGGGGCTACGGTAAAATCGTGCGCGTGGAACTGCTGCACAAACTGCACGACGAACTCAAGTACGACAGTCTCGATGCCCTCACCGCAGGCATCAACCGGGACTGCGACGCTGCGCGCGCCTGGTTCGCCGGACGAATTTGACCGGGCAGCACCGGCGCACCTTGCCCCGCGCCTGAACCCGTCTTTGCGGGCCCTTGATCCAGGCCGCCCCGTCTTTCGAAAAGTTAGCCATGACCGACAAAGTTGATTACCGCGCCACGCTGAACCTGCCCGACACCCCCTTCCCCATGCGCGGGGACCTGCCCAAGCGCGAGCCGGGCTGGGTCAAGGAGTGGGAGGACAAGGGCCTCTACAAGAAGCTGCGCGATGTGCGCGCCGGGGCGCCGAAGTTCATCCTGCATGACGGCCCGCCGTATGCCAACGGCCAGATCCACATCGGCCACGCGGTCAACAAGATCCTCAAGGACATGATCGTCAAGGCCCGCCAGCTCAAGGGCCTGGACGCGCAGTACATCCCGGGCTGGGACTGCCACGGCCTGCCCATCGAGAACGCGATCGAGAAACTGCACGGCCGCAACCTGCCGCGCGACGAGATGCAGGCGAAAAGCCGCGCGTTTGCCACCGAGCAGATCGCCCAGCAGATGGCCGACTTCAAGCGCCTGGGCGTGCTGGGCCAGTGGGACAAGCCCTACCGGACCATGGATTACGTCAACGAGGCTGCCGAGATCCGCGCCTTCAAGCGCGTGATGGAACGTGGTTTCGTCTACCGCGGCCTCAAGCCCGTCTACTGGTGCTTCGACTGCGGCTCGTCCCTCGCCGAGTTCGAGATCGAATATGCGGACAAGCAGAGCTCCACGCTGGACGTGGGCTTCGAGTGCGCCGAGCCGGAAAAACTGGCAGCCGCCTTCGGGCTCCCGAAGCTGGACCAGCCGGCCTACGCGGTGATCTGGACGACCACGGCCTGGACCATCCCCGCCAACCAGGCGCTCAACCTGAACCCCGAGCTGGAATACG
>DALYHW010000379.1:0-1703 GCA_031970695.1 Hylemonella sp. | reverse complement strand
AGGTAGTTGCCATGCACCCCGGTGAACAGGTTGCTGTAGACGATGTCGTCGGAGTTGCTGTCGACGATGGCCTGCTTGTAGGCGTCCACGGCACGCGCCTCATGGGTTGCGATGAAGGCCGAACCCATATAGGCAAAGTCCGCGCCCATCGCCTGCGCCGCCAGCACGGAAGCGCCCGTGGTGATGGAGCCGCTCAGGGCCAGCGGGCCATCAAACCACTGGCGGATCTCCTGCACCAGTGCAAACGGGCTCTTGACGCCGGCATGGCCGCCAGCACCGGCAGCCACGGCGATCAGGCCGTCGGCCCCCTTCTCGATGGCCTTGTGGGCGAACTTGTTGTTGATGACGTCGTGCAGCACCACACCACCATAGCTGTGCGCCGCCTGGTTGATTTCCTCCCGCGCGCCCAGCGAGGTGATGATGACCGGCACCTTGTACTTCACGCACAGGGCCATGTCGTGCTCCAGCCGGTCGTTGGACTTGTGCACGATCTGGTTGATGGCAAACGGTGCGGCCGGCTGCTCGGGATGTGCCTTGTTGTGCGCTGCCAGTGCCTCGGTGATCTCGGCCAGCCACTCGTCGAGCTGCGAGGCCGGGCGCGCATTGAGCGCTGGCATCGACCCCACGACGCCGGCAATGCACTGGGCAATGACGAGCTTGGGGTTGCTGATGATGAACAGGGGCGACCCGATGATGGGCAGGGGCAGGTTCTGCAGGGCGCTCGGCAGCTTGGACATGGTGTCTCCGGAAATCTGTTGTCGGGGAATTCTCAGAAAAAAGGGCTGTCGCCGATGTCCATCAGGCGACAGCCGCAATCGTTTGGAAGCAACCGGATGTCGGTCAGAAAGCTTCCAGGGGGAGTGCCGTCACGCTGGCGGCGCCGGCCACGATGCTGTCGCGCACGCCCGGGGCCTTGCTCAACAAGTGGTCGGCGTAGAAACGCGCGGTGGTGATCTTGGCTTGCATGAAGGCCGCATCCTCGCCCTTGGCCAGCGCGTCCTGCGCCACCAGCAGCGCACGGCCCAGCTGCCAGCCAGCCATCAGGTTGCCCGCCAGCATCAGGTAGGGCACGCTGCCGGCGTAGACGGCGTTGGGATCCTTCTCGCCGGCCAGGTAATCAACCACGTCGGTGAAAGCCTGGCGCGCTGCGTCCAGGCGCGCGGCCACCGCCAGCGCATCGGCGCTGCCGTTCTGCCTCAGCTCGGCCACGGTGGTGGCGATCTGCTGGGCAATGCCCTTGGCGGTCTGGCCGCCGTCGCGCAGGGTCTTGCGGCCCACGAGGTCATTGGCCTGGATGGCCGTGGTGCCTTCGTAGATGGTCAGGATCTTGGCGTCGCGGTAGTACTGGGCAGCGCCGGTTTCCTCGATGAAGCCCATGCCGCCGTGCACCTGCACGCCCAGGCTGGTGACTTCCAGGCTCATCTCGGTGCTGTAGCCCTTGACCAGGGGCACCATGAATTCGTAGAAGGCCTGGTTGGTCTTGCGGGTCTCCGCGTCCGGGTGGTGGTGGGCCGCGTCATAGGCGGCAGCGGCGACCGAGGCCATGGCACGGCAACCTTCGGTGTAGGCGCGCATGGTCATGAGCATGCGGCGCACGTCCGGGTGGTGGATGATGGGCGCGGCCGCCTTGATCGAGCCATCGACCGGTCGGCTTTGCACGCGGTCCTTGGCGTAGGCCACGGCCTTCTGGTAGGCGCGCTCGG
>DALYHW010000378.1:0-1704 GCA_031970695.1 Hylemonella sp. | reverse complement strand
GTCGGCGATGTCATCGGCAAATACCACCCGCACGGTGACCAGTCGGTCTACGACACCATCGTGCGCATGGCGCAGGACTTCTCCATGCGCCACATGCTGGTCGATGGCCAGGGCAACTTCGGCTCGGTCGATGGCGACAGCGCCGCGGCCATGCGTTACACCGAAATCCGCCTGGCCAAGATCGCGCACGAGATGCTGGCCGATATCGACAAGGAAACCGTCGACTTCGGCCCCAACTATGACGGCTCGGAGAAAGAGCCGCTGGTGCTGCCCGCGCGCCTGCCTAACCTGCTGATCAACGGCTCGGGTGGCATTGCCGTGGGTATGGCCACCAACATCCCGCCGCACAACCTCAACGAGGTGGTCGACGCCTGCCTGCACCTGCTGCGCAATCCCGAGGCCTCCATCGACGCGCTGATGGAAATCATCCCCGCCCCGGACTTCCCCACAGCCGGCATCATCTACGGCATGCAGGGCGTCAAGGAAGGTTACCGCACGGGACGCGGCCGTGTGGTCATGCGCGCACGCTGCCACTTCGAGGACATCGACAAGGGCCAGCGCCAGTCCATTATCGTCGATGAGCTGCCCTACCAGGTCAACAAGAAGACCCTGCTGGAACGCATTGCCGAACTGGTGCACGAGAAGAAGATCGAGGGCATCAGCCACATCCAGGACGAGTCCGACAAATCCGGCATGCGCGTGGTGATCGAGATCAAGCGCGGCGAGGTGCCCGAGGTGGTACTCAACAACCTGTACAAGCAGACGCAGCTGCAGGACACCTTCGGCATGAACATGGTGGCGCTGGTCAACGGCCAGCCCAAGCTGTGCAACCTGAAGGACCTGATCGAGGTCTTCCTGGACCACCGCCGCGAAGTGGTGACGCGCCGCACGGTGTTCAACCTGCGCAAGGCGCGCGAGCGCGGCCACGTGCTCGAAGGCCTGGCTGTGGCGCTGGCCAACATCGACGATTTCATCGCCATCATCCGCAACGCCCCCACCCCGCCGGTGGCCAAGGCCGAGCTGATGGCCAAGCCCTGGGACAGCAAGCTGGTACGCGAGATGCTCACCCGCAGCCGGGCCGATGGTGGCGTGGTCAATGCGGACGACTACCGCCCCGAGACGCTGGACCGCCAATACGGCATGGGCGCCGACGGCCTGTACCGCCTCTCCGATACCCAGGCCCAGGAAATCCTGCAGATGCGCCTGCAGCGCCTCACCGGCCTGGAGCAGGACAAGATCGTCGCCGAATACAAAGACGTCATGGCCGAAATCGAGGACCTGCTCGACATCCTGGCCAAGCCCGAGCGCGTGTCCATCATCATCGGCGAGGAACTCGGCGCCATCAAGCAGGAGTTCGGCCAGACCAAGATCGGCGCGCGCCGCAGCCAGGTGGAGCACAACGCACAGGACCTGGCCACCGAGGACCTGATCACCCCCACCGACATGGTGGTGACGCTGAGCCACGCCGGCTACATCAAGAGCCAGCCCTTGTCGGAATACCGCGCCCAGAAGCGCGGCGGTCGTGGCAAGCAGGCCACGGCGACCAAGGAAGACGACTGGATCGACCAGCTCTTCATCGCCAACACGCACGACTACATCCTGTGCTTCTCCAACCGCGGCCGGCTGTACTGGCTGAAGGTCTGGGAGGTGCCGGCGGGCTCGCGCGGTTCGCGCGGCCGGCCGATCGTCAATATGTTCCCGTTG
>DALYHW010000377.1:0-1708 GCA_031970695.1 Hylemonella sp. | reverse complement strand
GACTTCCAGTTCCTGGTGGGCGAAGGCCAGATGCTCAAGGAATTCGAGGATGCCGTGCGTGGCATGAAGTCCGGCGAGAGCAAGACTTTCCCGCTGGCTTTCCCGGCGGATTACCACGGCAAGGACGTGGCCGGCAAGACCGCCGACTTCCTGGTGACGGTCAAGAAGATCGAAGCCGCCCACCTGCCCGAAGTGAACGACGCCCTGGCCAAGTCCCTGGGGGTGGCCGAGGGTACCGTGGCCGCGCTGCAGGCGGACATCAAGAAGAACCTGGAGCGTGAGGTCAAGTCGCGCCTGGTGGCCCGCAACAAGCAGGCCGTCATGGACGCCCTGGTTGCCAAGGCCGAGCTGGAGTTGCCCAAGTCCATCGTGGCAGCCGAGATCGATCGCATGGTCGAGGGTGCCCGCGCTGACCTGAAGGCCCGTGGCATCAAGGACGCCGACAAGGCCCCGATTCCGGCCGAACTGTTCACGGCCCAGGCCGAGCGCCGCGTGCGCCTGGGCCTGGTGGTGGCCGAACTGGTGCGTGCCAACAACCTGCACGCCACGCCCGAGCAGATCAAGGCCCACGTTGACGAACTGGCTGCCAGCTACGAGCGTCCGGAGGACGTCAAGCGCTGGTACATGGGCGACAACCGCCGCATGGCCGAAGTCGAGGCCGTGGTGATCGAGAACAACGTCACCGACTTCGTGCTGGGCAAGGCCAAGGTGAGCGAAAAGGCCATCTCCTTCGACGAACTGATGGGCCAGGCCTGATCGACGCCTGAAACCTCGCTGGCGGTGGGGCTTGTTGCGGACTTGCAGTCCGGCGGGCAAGCCCCATCTGCTTTTTGGGCCTGAAATTTTCGGTACAGTAAGGCTCATCGAACTGGAGAGAACATGAACCTGCGCAACCCCGTCTACAACGGCGCCCTGGACACCCAGGCCCTCGGCATGATCCCCATGGTGATCGAGCAGTCGGGCCGCGGCGAGCGGTCCTACGACATCTATTCGCGCCTGCTCAAGGAGCGCGTGGTTTTCCTCGTCGGCCCGGTCAATGACCAGACCGCCAACCTCGTGGTGGCCCAGTTGCTGTTCCTGGAGAGCGAGAACCCGGACAAGGACATCTCGTTCTACATCAACTCGCCGGGCGGCTCGGTCAGCGCAGGCATGGCGATCTATGACACCATGAACTTCATCAAGCCTGACGTTTCCACGCTGTGCGTGGGCATGGCGGCCAGCATGGGCGCCTTCCTGCTGGCTGCAGGCGCGAAGGGCAAGCGCTTTTCACTGCCCAATTCCAAGGTCATGATTCACCAGCCACTGGGCGGTACACAGGGCCAGGCTACGGAAATCGAAATTCATGCGCGTGAAATTCTCAAGACGCGTGAACAGCTCAACAAAATTCTGGCAGAGCGCACCGGCCAGCCTCTGGAAAAGATCGAGCGCGACACCGAGCGTGATTACTTCTTGTCAGCGCAAGAAGCACAAGATTACGGCTTGGTCGATCAGGTGATTGCCAAGCGCCCCTGAGTCTTGAGCGATATCCGATTGCCCTCCAACACCCAGAAACAAGACGCGTAAAAGGCATTGCTACATGGCAGACAAGAAAGGCTCATCCAGCGAAAAAACCCTCTACTGCTCTTTCTGCGGCAAGAGCCAGCACGAGGTTCGAAAACTGATTGCCGGCCCGACCGTGTTCATCTGCGATGAATGCGTCGAACTCTGC
>DALYHW010000376.1:0-1717 GCA_031970695.1 Hylemonella sp. | reverse complement strand
AGGAAGTTGTAGGAAATCTGCTTCCAGACTGCGGCCATGACGATCAGCGCCATCGCGTGGTGGGGGTTGAGCAGGTGATCCCACTCGAGACCAACAGCACGCAGGCCGTAGGCCACCACCCCATAGGGCGCGGCGAACATCAGCAGCCACAGCACACCGGCCACTACGGGCGCCACGGCGTAGGGCCAGATCAGCAGGGTCTTGTATACCGCTGCGCCCCGCACCACCCGGTTGGCCATGACGGCCAGCAGCAGCGCGATGCTCAGCCCGAAGCCAGCCACCAGCACCGAGAACAGGGCCGTGGTCTTGAAGGAGTCCAGGTAGCCGGGGTCATCAAAGAGGCGTTCAAAATTTTCCAGGCCGACGAACTCGGTCGAGGTGCCGAATGCGTCCTGCTGCAGCACGCTCTGGTACAGCGCCTGCGCGGCTGGCCAGAAGAAAAAGACCAACACGATGGCCATCTGCGGCGCTACCAGCAGCCAGGGCAACCACCAGGATTTGAAGCGAACCCTTTTTTCCATGCCGCGATTGTCTGCCACTAAAAATCGCCCTCCCCGCTTGGCGGGGAGGGTCGGGGAGGGGTGCCGTAGAAACAGCGCTAGCTCAAAGTCCGTCAGGACTTATGAGCTTCAGCCCTTATTGGCTTTCTGGAAGCGTTCGAGCTGTTCGTTGCCACGTTTCGTGATGGTTTCGAGGGCTTCCTTGGGCGCCTTCTTGCCTGCCCACACGCCTTCGAGCTCTTCGTCGATGATGGTGCGGATCTGCACGAAATTGCCCAGGCGCACGCCGCGCGACTTGTCCGTGGTCTTGCGGATCATCTGGGTGACCGAAACATTGGTGCCCGGGTTCTTCTTGTAGAAGCCTGATTTGTCGGTCAGTTCGAACGAAGCCTTGGTCACGGGCAGATAGCCCGTGCGCTGGTGGCTGGCGGCTGCAACTTCTGGCTTGGAGAGGTGGGCAAAGAACTGGGCCACGCCTTTGTACTCCTCGGCCTTCCTGCCGGCCATGACCCAGAGGCTGGCGCCACCGATCACGGTGTTCTGCGGTGCGCCCGGCACGTCCGGGTAGTAGGGCAGGGTGCCGATGCCGTAGCCGAACTTGCCATTGCGGGTGACGTTGCCGTACAGCGCCGAGGAGCCGGTCATCATCGCGCATTCGCCCGAGACAAAGGTGGTGTCGGCGGCGTTGCCGCGACCCTTGTAGACGAACAGGCCGCTCTTGGCCATGTTGGCCAGGTTCTCGAGGTGCCGCAGGTGCAGGGGCGTGTCGATGGCCAGTCGCGTGTCCAGGCCGCCAAAACCGTTGTTCTTGGTGGCGAACAGCACGTTGTGCCAGGCCGAGAAGCTCTCGAGCTGGGTCCAGCTGATCCAGCTCGTCGTGAACGGGCACTTGTGGCCCGAAGCCTTGAGCTTGGCGGCCGCCAGGGCGACCTCGGGCCAGGTGGTCGGCGGTTTGTCCGCGTCCAGGCCGGCGGCCTTGAAGGCGTCCTTGTTGTAGTGGAAGACCGGCGTGGAGCTGTTGAAGGGGAAGCTGAGCATCTGGCCGTTGGGAGCGGTGTAGTAACCCGCGACGGCCGGCACGTACGCTTCCGGATTGAAGGTGACGTTGGCCTTCTTCATGACGTCGGCCACCGGCACAACGGCGCCCTTGCTGGCCATCATCGTGGCGGTGCCGACCTCGAAGACCTGCAGGATGTGCGGCGCGTTGCCGGCCCGGA
>DALYHW010000375.1:0-1726 GCA_031970695.1 Hylemonella sp. | reverse complement strand
GCGCCAGGGGCAGGTGTGACGGGCCGGACGTCAAAGGCATAAAATCTCTTCTAAGTGATGAATTCTTCCATGCTAAGCGCCGCCCGACTAGAACAAGAGCTAAGGCAGGCTATAGGCATGGGCGCAGTGGGCATCTTGAAGATGCTGGTTTTCAGCGCACACCGGTTTTTAAACTCTGGAGCTTTCCCATGTCTGCACTTTTCAGCCCGACCGCCCTGGTCGTACCGTTTGAAAACCTGAGGATGACCGACGTCGAGGTGGTTGGCGGCAAGAACGCCAGCCTCGGCGAAATGATCTCGCAGCTGCCCCAGGGCGTGCGCGTGCCCACGGGCTTTGCCACCACGGCCCACGCCTTCCGCGAGTTCCTGAAGCACGGCGGACTGGCCGACCGGATCAACGCCAAGCTCGATGCCCTGGACACCGAGGACGTGCGTGCGCTGGCCGCCGTCGGCGCCGAGATCCGCGCCATGGTCGAGGCACAGCCCTTCCCGGCCGACCTCGAAAAGGCCATCCGCGACGAATTCGCCAAGCTGAGCGCGGGCAATCCCCAGGCGTCCTTCGCCGTGCGTTCCTCCGCCACGGCCGAAGACCTGCCGGATGCCTCCTTCGCCGGCCAGCAGGAGACCTTCCTGAACGTGGTGGGCATCGAGGAAGTGCTGCACAAGATGAAGGAGGTGTTTGCCTCCCTCTACAACGACCGCGCCATCAGCTACCGCGTGCACAAGGGCTTCGCCCACGCCGAAGTGGCCCTGTCGGCCGGCGTGCAGCGCATGGTGCGCTCGGACCTGGGCGCCGCGGGCGTGATGTTCACCATCGACACCGAGTCCGGCTTCAGCGACGTGGTGTTCATCACTTCCAGCTATGGCCTGGGTGAGACGGTCGTGCAGGGCGCCGTGAATCCCGACGAGTTCTACGTGCACAAGCCCATGCTGAAAGCGGGCAAGAAGGCCGTGGTGCGCCGCAACCTGGGCTCCAAGCTGATCCAGATGGTGTTCTCCACCCCCGAGGAGAAAAAGGCCGGCGGCAAGCTGGTCAAGACCATCGATGTGCCCACCGAGCAGCGCAACCGCTACTCGCTGACCGACGCCGACGTCGAGCAACTCGCCAAGTACGCCCTGGTGATTGAACAGCACTACGGCCGTCCCATGGACATCGAGTGGGGCAAGGACGGCGTGGACGGCCAGCTCTACATCCTGCAGGCGCGCCCGGAGACGGTGAAGAGCCAGGCCGGCGCCACCGCCGAGCAGCGCTACAAGCTCAAGGGCCAGAGCACGGTGCTCGCCGAAGGCCGCGCCATCGGCCAGAAGATCGGCACCGGCCCCGTGCGCCTGGTGCACAGCGTCAGCGAGATGGACAAAGTCCAGCCCGGTGACATCCTGGTGACCGACATGACCGACCCCAACTGGGAGCCGGTCATGAAACGCGCCTCCGCCATCGTGACCAACCGCGGCGGCCGCACCTGCCACGCGGCCATCATCGCGCGTGAGCTGGGCATTCCGGCCGTGGTCGGCTGCGGTGACGCCACCGAGACGCTCAAGGATGGCACGCTGGTGACCGTCAGCTGCGCCGAGGGCGACACCGGCCACATCTACGACGGCCTGCTCGAGATGGAGGTGACCGAGGTGCAGCGCGGCGAGATGCCGCCGGTCGACGTCAAGATCACCATGAACATCGGCAACCCGCAGCTGGCCTTCGACTTCGCCCAGGTGCCGCACGCCGGCGTGGG
>DALYHW010000374.1:0-1743 GCA_031970695.1 Hylemonella sp. | reverse complement strand
AATGGCCCCGGGGTGCTGGTGGTGGTGACCCACCAGGTCAACATCACCGCGCTGACCGGCATCGTGCCGGCCGCCGGCGAGGCGGTGGTGCTGCACCCGGACCGCGGGGAGTTGCGGGTCGTTGCACGCCTGCCGTCCTGAGCGAAACGACACCCCGTTGTTGATAGACTCGCCCGGATGTCCATCCCGGCCGATCTCGCCAACCACACCCCCATGATGCAGCAGTACCTGAGCCTGAAGGCCGGGTACCCGCAAACGCTGCTGTTCTATCGCATGGGCGACTTCTACGAGCTGTTCTATGCGGACGCCGAGAAAGCCGCGCGCCTGCTGGACATCACGCTCACCCAGCGCGGCCAGTCTGCGGGGCAGCCCGTGGTCATGGCCGGTGTGCCTTTCCATTCGGTGGAAACCTATCTGGCACGGCTCATCAAGCTCGGTGAATCGGTCGCCATCTGCGAGCATGTGTGTGACGTGGCCACCGCCAAGGGCCCGGTCGAGCGCAAGGTGGTGCGCGTGGTCACGCCCGGCACGCTCACAGACTCCGCCCTGCTCCACGAAAAAAGCGAGTCCCTGCTGCTGGCGGTGCACCAGGGGCCGCGCAACAGCGTGGGCCTCGCCTGGCTGAGCGTCACGCAGGGCGAGGTGTTCCTGGCCGAATGCAGCCCGGACGAACTGGCCGAATGGGCCGCGCGCATCGCCCCCGGCGAGCTGATCTACAGCGCGGGCTGCACACCCGTGTTCGAGCAGCGGCTGCAGTCGCTCAAGCAGGCCAGCGGCATGGCCCTGGCGCTGCGCCCGGAATGGCAGTTCGACAGCGCGCTGGGCCAGGCCAAGTTGCAGGAGCTGCTCAAGACGGCCAGCCTGGCCGCCTGGAGCGCAGGCGACTTGCCGCAGGCCCACGCCGCGGCGGCCGCGCTGCTGGCCTACGCCGAGCACACGCAAGGTCGCGCGCTGAGCCACGTGCACAACCTGCGCGTGCAGCGCAACGACCAGCTCATCGACTTGCCGCTTACCACCCGCCGCAACCTGGAGCTCGTGCAGACCCTGCGCGGCGAGGACAGCCCCACGCTGTTCTCCCTGCTCGACACCTGCATGACCGGCATGGGCAGCCGCCTGCTGAAGAACTGGCTGCTCGAGCCGCAACGCGACCGCGGCCCGGCGCAGCAGCGGCTGGACGCCATCACCGCGCTGCGTGGCGGCCCCTGGCACAAGCTGCGCGATCAGCTCAAGGGCTGCAGCGACGTGGAGCGCATCACGGCCCGCATCGCCCTGCGGCAGGTGCGCCCGCGCGAGCTGGTGGCCCTGCAGCAAACGCTACAAAAAACAGAGCAACTGGCACCCGTCATGGCGGGCCAGGCGGGCCTGCTGGCCGAGGTCGCGCAGCACCTGCTGCCGCCCGCCGGCTGCGGCGCATTGCTGGCACGCGCCATCCTGCCCGAGCCGGCCGCCCTGGTGCGCGATGGCGGTGTCATCAACGACGGCTTCGACGCCGAGCTCGACGAACTGCGCGCCATCCAGAACAACTGCGACGGTTTCCTGCTCGACCTGGAGACCCGCGAACGTGCCCGCACCGGCATTGCCAACCTTCGCGTGCAGTTCAACAAGGTGCACGGGTTCTATATCGAGATCACCTCCAGCAACCTGGACCGCGTGCCCGAGGACTACCGCCGCCGCCAGACACTGAAAAACGCCGAGCGTTTCATCACGCCCGAGCTCAAGGCCTTCGAGGACAAGGCGCTCAGC
>DALYHW010000373.1:0-1745 GCA_031970695.1 Hylemonella sp. | reverse complement strand
GCGGCTTCCATGTCGTCCGAACTGGTGCGTGTGCGGAAGTGCATCAACAGTTCGCGCACATCGGCAATGCTTTCTTTCAGGCCTTCGTCCAACTCGTTCAGGGTGCGCTCCACGCTGTCGGCGTGGTTTTTCTGGATGGCTGTTCTCAGCAACTGGGTTTGGATCTTCAGGAACGCCAGCGACTGCGCAATCGAGTCGTGCAGTTCGCGGGCCAGCAGCGAGCGTTCTTCCCCCACGGCTGCTTCGCGCTCCAGGGCTGCCGCACGCAGGCTTTCCAGCGAGCTGGCCAGGTGGCTGCCCAGGGTGTCGAGCAGTTCGGTTTCGTCGGCGGACAGCTCCAGGCTGTCGGGGTAGAACAAGTCCAGCTCGCCCAGCAGTCGCTGCTGGAGTTTGATGGGGACGCTCACCACCGTTCGGTAGCCCGCTCGGATGCAGGGGTTGCGGGCGGCTTCATTCAGGTTCTGGATGGGGATGACGCGGATGCCCGCCTGCGCCGTGGGTTGCGACATGCCGCAGGCACAGGCCCCTACCGCCAGGCTGCGTTCGGATTCGGCCAGATCGTCGGGAAAGCAGTCCGATGCCAGCATCAGGAAACGCTGGTTGGCTTCATCGGACCAGCGCACGGCCGCAGCGTCGGCCTTCATGTGCGCGCGGACCCGCTGTGCAAACCCTCTGGAGAGTTCCTCGATGCTGTTGGCCTTGGACAAAAACGCGCTGACGCTGTAGAGCGCCTCCAATCGGTGGCGCTGCACCTCGATGTCCCGGGTCTTGGCCTGCACCTGTGACTCCAGTCCTGCATACAGGGATTGCAGCCTTTCTGACATGCGGTTGAATCCAGCCGCCACCTGACCAAACTCGTCCTGGGCATCGACACGGATGCGAACCGCAAAATCACCGGATTCGATCCGTTGCAACCCGTCACGCACCTGGCCCAAGGGGTTGATGACGTACCGGTAACCGGAATACAGCATGACCACCGCACCGCCGATGGCCAGCGCCATCATCACGAATTGAAACAGGTTGAGGACCGCGGTCAGCCCTGACAGCTGCGCCTCGATGGCTGACGTGAGCTGGTCCACGGCCTGCACAAATTCTTCCGCGTCTGCCTGGATGGTGTGCCGCTGCACCGCTGCGCCGGTCTGCCATCCGCTGCGTTGCTGAGCCCAGAGCGTCGCCACGTCGGCAAACCGCTGGCTGACGTCCGGCGCCCAAGGCACAAACAGGGGACGGGCGGGGTCGCCTTCTTTCAGCAGCTTCAGGCTGGCGTCCAGCTTGTTGACCAGGGACTGCAGCTCATCGCCCGGCAGCTGGGCCTGAACGGCGCTGGCCAGCCGCCAGGTTTGCATGCGCAGCCGCCCGGCCTCGTTGACGGCCGCTGCACCGCCTTCCAGCTGCCAGGTCACCCACAGCGTCAGCCCGATGGAGGTCAGCGCCACCAGCAGCAGGCCGGTGCCGATGCGGATGAGTTTGGTGGACAGAGAAGACGCCATGTGCGGTTCCATCGAGACGGCGTCCGACTGTACCGCTGACCAGCCGGGGCGGGGCCCAAAAAAGACGTTTGCGCCGGGGGTGATGCGTATCGGTTTTTGATCCGCAAGGCACTTAACGTGACCCCATCGCATCACGACTGGAGCAAGGCATGGTCAAGCAATGGATTCAACACTGGGTGGCGTTCTGGCGCAGGGAGCCTGGGGCGGTGGGCTGCACAGCCCCGCGGGCGATGCCCCACTGGCAAGTGCCGGCTT
>DALYHW010000372.1:0-1746 GCA_031970695.1 Hylemonella sp. | reverse complement strand
GTTGCTTGACACGAGTGAGCGAGGGTTGAGTGATGTGGCGCGTGTGCTGGAGGCGTTTGCGCAAGGGGATCTGACGCAGCGCATTACGGCAGACTATGAAGGGCTGTTTGGGCAGGTCAAGGGCAGTGCAAACACCACGGCTGACAAACTGTTGCAGGTCATGGGCGAGGTACGCGCGGCGGCCGATGCGCTCACCGGCGCTGCCAACCAGGTGTCGGCCACGGCGCAGAGTCTGAGTCAGGCCGCCAGCGAACAGGCTGCCAGCGTGGAGGAGACCACCTCGCAAATTGACGTCATGTCGGCCTCCATCAGTCAAAACAGCGACAACGCCAAAATCACCGACGGCATGGCCACCAAGACGACCAAGGAGGCTGGTGAGGGTGGAGAGGCCGTCAGTCAAACGGTGTCCGCTATGAAACAGATAGCATCGAAGATTGGCATCGTGGATGACATTGCCTACCAGACCAATCTGCTGGCCTTGAATGCAGCCATCGAGGCAGCCCGTGCGGGCGAGCACGGCAAGGGTTTTGCGGTGGTAGCTGCCGAGGTTCGCAAGCTGGCCGAACGTAGCCAGGAGGCAGCCAAGGAGATTGGCGATCTGGCCGCTTCCAGCGTCAGCACGGCTGAGCGCGCGGGCAAACTGCTCGATGAGATCGTACCCAGTGTGCAAAAGACCTCGGAGCTGGTGCAGGAGATTGCTGCGGCGTCCTCGGAGCAAAGCGAATCGGTGACGCAGATTGGTGGAGCCATGGGACAACTGTCCAAGGCCACCCAGCAAAATGCCTCGGCTTCCGAAGAACTTGCCGCCACCAGCGAGCAGTTATCAGGTCAGGCAGAGCAGTTGCAACAGAGCATCGCATTCTTCAACATCGGTGATGGTGCCGTCGCTCCAAGCTCCCGCCACTCCCCTAAACCCATGCTGGAGCGGCGCACCGCCACCTCCACTCCCCGCATAGCTACCAACCTCGCACCCGCCCCAGTGCGCGGTCAGGGCCAAAACTTTAAACCGTATTGAAGTCTCGTAAACCTCACTATTGATCACAGACTGTATGCTGGACCGCGATATTGCTGAACGCACGCGTTTGGCTGGTAGTAACAAATTTGAGCTACTGCTGTTTCGACTGGGTGAAGGGCGCGGCGGACAGCGCGAGCTGTTCGGCATCAACGTGTTCAAGGTGCGTGAGGTACTGGTGATGCCACCCATTACCGAGTTGGCCAATGCGCACCAGCATTTGCGCGGGGTTGCCAATATCCGTGGGCAAATCATTCCGGTTATCGACCTGCCCGCTGTGATGGGCTGCACGCCCCATTCCCACCGCAATATCCTTATGGTCACCGAGTTTGCTCGTACGGTGCAAGGCTTTGCGGTCGAAGACGTGCGCGAAATCGTCCGACTCGAGTGGAATCAGGTGGAGCCCTCGGAGGCCAGTGATACCAATTCCCTGATTACGGGCATTGCACGGGTCGATGGGGATGCCACAAACACGCGACTCGCTCAGGTACTGGATGTCGAGCAGATCATCAAGAATGTTCTTCCTGCAACCCAGGAGGATGTCAGTCGCGAGGTGGTCGGACCGGCGCTCGTTCTGCCGCCCAACTGCAGCATTCTTGTAGCCGACGACTCCGTGGTTGCGCGCTCGGTCATTGAGATTGGCCTCAAAGCCATGGGCGTGAGTTTTCACATGACCAAGACCGGACGCGAAGCGTGGGAGAGACTGCAGACGATCGCGGACACTTGTGAGCAGG
>DALYHW010000371.1:0-1777 GCA_031970695.1 Hylemonella sp. | reverse complement strand
CGCCATGAAGGAGGGGGAGTGATGCGCTACACGCTCACGATGACCGAAGCCCAAGCTCGCGTAGTGCAGCAGGCGCTGAACGTCTATTTCCGCCTGCACCTGGGGCAGCTTGATGACGCGCTTGAATGTCTGCCTACGGTCGAGCCGCTGTGGTATGACGATAAGCGGGCCGCCGCCGAGGGCGTGCGCAAGGCGCTGGCGCACCGGCTGCACCCGAATGTGAACCTCCACTCATCAAGCCTGGGTGTTGGAAACGAGGCATTCAAGGCGGGCGCAGCCGTGGACATCCACGACACCATCCGGCACCGGCTGGCATGGGACAAGGCGCAAGCCGAATGCCTGACGCATCACGATGGCTCGCGGAATTGGAAGACGATGCTCGGAGTGCAGTACGACGAGCCGATGCACTACGGAGCCGACCCGCTGCCGACGATTGAACAGGAGCCCGACCATGCCTGACACCACCACAGACCGCCGCGCGTGGGCGATCAACGACACGGGCGCGGCAATCGCGGTTGAAGGCGGCCACTGCCTGCACATCACCGCCACTGCCAGCTATCTCTGCGTCATGGGAGTCGAGAACCTACAGGCGCTGCGTGATGCGATTGACTACGCATTGGGCGCAGCCGCCCAGGTTCAGCGAGAGAGGGAGGCGAGCAAGTGAGCCTAGACCTGATCCACATTTCGTGGGCCGGACCGGAACGCTGGCTATCTTGCAGCGGCAAGCACTACGTTTTCGAGGATCACCACTACTGCGGCCCGATCTTCCTGACTGGCAAGACACGCGAGCCCGCCGAGAAGCAGCCTCCAGAGGGCGACCGCGTTTGGCAGCACATCAACGCTTGGTATCAGCAGGGCAAGCGCACTAGGCAGGTCGGCGACAAGGTGTGGTGCGTGTACGAGACGCAGATGCAAGAGGCGCGGCGAATCTGTACGCGCACACAGGAGCCCACCCCATGAGCCGCCGAGCGAGAAATCAGAGCTAGGGGGTTGCGTATTGTGCGCCGCGCGCATACATTAATACCCATGGACAGCGCCTTGCTGATCCACCCGGGCCCCGGGCAGAGGGCAGGAGAAACTGAAATGGCTTACATCTGTGAACTTGGCGCCGGCTGCTACACCGCCGTCGACGCCCCTGTCGTTTCCAGGCACAAGTCGTGGGATCTGGCGGTGCGCAAGGCACTGACGAGCGACCGGCTCGTTGCCGTCGACACCGAAAGCGGTCGGCGTCTGCAAATCCCATCGCAGGGCGACCGAAAGTTGGGCGCCGGCCGATACGGCAACGGGATCAACATGACCAAGGCCCGCGCATTGGGCCTGGTCTGATGACCAACCACCCCGGCCGCAAACCTCCGGGGTGGCTCGCTGATGCGCAGTCCGCAGCGGATGAGCGCATCGCAGCCACTCGCTGGCCAGATGGCGACGGCGCCCACGTCCTGACACGCGCCGATCTGCAGCAGACCATCCGTGATGCCGTGGTGTATGGCTACCACCGCGGGCGACTTGAGGCGCAAACGCCAGACACAGCCAAGGGCCTGCGCCTGATCGCCAATGGCATGCCAGTGCGCAATGCCGCTGCACTGGCTGGCGTTGCGCCGTCAACGCTGACGCGGGCAAAGGCCAAAGCGGGGATGCCACCCGGCAAGCCGGGCCGCCCACCACAGCGGTAGACGCGCACGCTCAACGTGCGGCATAATGCGTGCGCCGCGCGCATCCCCCGCGGCTCTCATCCTGCCCGGCGCCGAGTCGCCGACGCATGCACGGCTCATGGCCTGAA
>DALYHW010000370.1:0-1791 GCA_031970695.1 Hylemonella sp. | reverse complement strand
AACGAGGACGCCATGGCGACCGAGAAGCTGGCCGAGGGCATTCGTGCCTTTGTGGCTGATACGGTCAAGCTTGAGCAACTGGTACTCTCTGCCTGATCGCCTCATGACAGACCCGAGAACACGATGCGACCGCACACCGGCATGGGGTGCGCTGCGTGCCCTGTATGAGCGCCAGGGGCGCACGCTGGACCTGCGGCAGGCCTTTGCCGCCGACCCGGAACGATTTGCGCGCCTGAGCCTGCAGGCGCCAGAAGTCTTTGCCGACCTTTCCAAGAACCTGCTTGACGCCGCGATCCAGGAGCAACTCACGGTGCTGGCGCAGCAGGCCGGCGTGCAGCAGCATCGCGACGCCATGTTCGGCGGCGAACCGATCAACAGTACCGAGCATCGCGCCGTCATGCACTGGCTGCTGCGGCATCCCGGTGGGGCGGCTCTGGCATCTGCGGTACAGCGTGAACACGTGGAAGTCTGCGCCGTGCTGGAGGCCATGCTGGCCTATGCGCAGCAGGTACGTGAAGACTCGACGATCACCGATGTGGTGAACATCGGCATCGGCGGCTCCGACCTGGGTCCCCAGATGGCCGTGCTGGCGCTGGACGAGTTCGTCAACCACGGCAAGCGCTACCACTTTGTTTCCAGTGTGGATGGCCACGAGCTCAGCAGCGTGCTGCGCCAGGTACGTCCGCAGAGCACGCTGTTCCTGGTGGCCTCCAAGTCGTTCACGACGCTGGAGACCATGACCAATGCGCGCTCAGCGCGCGCCTGGTTCACGGCCCAGGGCGGACGGGACATCGCCCGCCATTTCTGCGCGCTGACCAGCAACGTGGCTGCCGCGGCCGAATTCGGCATCAGCACCACCTTCGGCTTCTGGGACTGGGTAGGCGGCCGTTACTCGATGTGGTCGGCCATCGGCCTGCCTATCGCGATTGCCGTGGGGCCCACACGCTTTCGCGAGCTGCTGGCCGGCGCCCACGCCATGGACGAGCATTTTCGAACCGCGCCGCTGGCGCAGAACCTGCCGGTGCAGTTGGCGCTGCTCGACCTCTGGTACCGCAATTTCCATGGTTTCACCAGCCGCAGCGTCGCGCCGTACCACAGTGGCCTGCGTCGCATGCAGGCCTACCTGCAGCAGCTGGAGATGGAGAGCAACGGAAAACGCGTGGACCTCGCGGGTGAAGCGTTGCCCTATGCCACCTCGCCTGTGGTATGGGGGGAACCGGCTGCCAATGGCCAGCACGCCTATTTCCAGATGCTGCACCAGGGTAGCGACGTGATCCCCGTGGAGTTCATCGCCGTGAAGAAGGTCGCGCACGATTTGCCTGAACACCACCACAAGCTGCTGGCCAACGGCTTGGCCCAGGCCCAGGCGCTGATGCTCGGCCAGCAGGCGCGCGATGGGCACCGGCACATGCCAGGCAACCGCCCCAGCACCTTCCTGCTGCTGGAGGAGCTCACACCCGCCAGCCTGGGGGCGCTGATCGCGCTCTACGAGCATCGTGTCTTCGTGGCAGGCTCGCTCTGGGGCATCAACAGCTTCGACCAGTGGGGCGTGGAGCTGGGCAAGGTGCTGGCCAAGAACATCGAGCCGCGTCTGTCCAGCGGCGATGCCGCGGGGCTGGACGCCTCCACGGCCGGCCTGCTGGCCCGCCTGCGCAGCTAGCCATCAAACGCCCAAGAAAAAACCCGCAGTGTGCTAGCACTGCGGGTTTTTTTGTTCGAGAGCTGTCGTGGCGCTCGTCGACGCAGCATGAGAGCACAGGGCAAGGCGCAAACGCGCTGACAGTGCTTATG
>DALYHW010000369.1:0-1796 GCA_031970695.1 Hylemonella sp. | reverse complement strand
CCCTCAAGGACCAGGCCGAGAAGCTGGATCTGCTTCTTGCGCTCGGCGCCGAAGTTGGGCTTGCTGCGGATGCTCTCCAGCTTCTGCTGCCACCAGCGCTTTTGCGCCTGGTCGGTGATGTACATGAACTCGGCGCCGATGGTGCCGCAGTAGGTCTCGCGCAGCGCATTGAGCAGCTCGCGCAGCGACATGCTGTCCTTGCCGAAGAAGGTGTTGCTGGTGTTGAACACCACTTCCTGGTCGGCATCGGAGAAGCCGTAGAAGGACGGCTCGAGTTCGGGAATCTTGGGGCGCTCGGTGCGCTTGAGCGGGTCCAGATCGGCCCAGCGCTGGCCCACGTTGCGGTACGCGGCAATAAGCTGCTGGGTGGCCGTGCGCTTGCGGCCCATCTCGGAGTCGGCGCCGGTGGCCATGACCACCTGGGTCACGCCCTGCTTCGCACGCTCGGCGAAAGCATTGATCACCGGCAGGTGCGGGATGTCCTTGGCGTTCGTGCCATCGACCGCGGGCACGTGCTGCAGCGCGTCGAAGTAATCGCGCCAGTTGTCGGGAACGCTGCCGGGGTTGGCGAGGTAGTTCTCGTACATCTCCTCGACGTACGGAGCATTGCCCCCGAACAGATAGGTGTTGTCACGGTACGTCTGGTAGACAGACGCCGCGGCCTTGGATTCGCTCATTTGCGCTGACCTCCGTTTCCCTTGGGGAAACTTCTAGCTGGTTAAACAAACCTTCCGCGACACGGCTGAACCGGTTGGCGGATGCGACTGTGGCTGGGAAGGGCCTAAGTACGGAAGCGATTGTGCCACCGAATCACCAGTGGCGCAAAGAAACTTATGTATTTATGCGTCGATTCTTATGCTTTCGACGCGCCGCTGACCAGGTCACGCACCTGCTGCAGGGCCGACGGATCGTCCAGCGTGGTCAGGTCGCCGGGGTCGCGCCCCTCGGCCACCGCCTGCAGCGCACGCCGCAGCAGCTTGCCGCTGCGCGTCTTGGGCAGCAGGTTCACGAAGAACACGCGGGACGGCCGCGCCACGGCGCCCAGCTGGCTGTCCACCACCTTCATCACCTCGCCCTCGAGCTTGAGGCGGGCGTTGGCGTCTGTCAGGCCGCTGGCGTCCTTGGCCACGGCAAAGGCCATGGCGACCTGGCCCTTGAGCTGGTCCGCCACGCCCACCACGGCCACTTCGGCCACGTTCGGGTGACTGGAGATGCACTCCTCGATCTCGCGGGTGCCCAGGCGGTGCCCAGCCACGTTGATCACGTCGTCGGTGCGGCCCAGGATGAAGAAATAGCCATCCTTGTCGCGGATGCCCCAGTCAAAGGTGCTGTAGACCATCTTGCCGGGAATGCTCTTCCAGTAGGTGTTGACGAAGCGGGCATCGTCGCGCCACACGGTCTGCATGCAGCCGGGCGGCAGCGGGCCTTCGATGGCCACCACGCCCTTCTGGTCGGCGCCCTTGAGCTCCTCGCCCGTGCTCTCGTCGATCAGTTTCACGTCGTAGCCGTACATGGGCACGCCCGGGCTGCCGAACTTGCTGGGCGCCTCTTCCACGCCGTTGGCAATCGTGAGGATGGGCCAGCCGGTCTCCGTCTGCCAGTAGTTGTCGATGATGGGCACACCCAGGCCCTGGCTGATCCACTGCGCCGTGGGCTCGTCCAGCGGCTCGCCAGCGAGGTACAGGGCCTTGAGGCTGGAGAGGTCGTACTTCTTCAGGAAGGCCGGGTCCTGCTTCTTCAGCACGCGCACCGCGGTCGGGGCGCTGAACATCACGGTGACCTTGTACTTCTCGACC
>DALYHW010000368.1:0-1798 GCA_031970695.1 Hylemonella sp. | reverse complement strand
CAATCTGCCGCATTGTTGGTTTCGCAGCTGGGCGAAGACGCCAGTGAAATCGAGCTGGAACACGCGCCGCAATTGCATCGATATGCCCGCCATGTGGCATTTCAGGTGTGGGCGTCGGGAAAGCGGCTATTGCTCCGCTCGTCCTCCGCTCCGAAAACCCGACTTTCCCTGCAGAATAACGGTTTCAGTTTTGGCGAAGTGGAAGGACAGCGTTGGCGCGTGTTCAGCACCTGGAGCAGTCGTCATGAGCCGCGGCCTGCCCCTTTCCGAAGCCATGGCGCATGTCGGCCTGAAACGCCGGACCTTCGACAGCCTGATCCGCCCGCGCGTGACGCCGATCCGCGTGGGCACCAGCCTGATCTTCGACGTGCACGACCTCGATCGCGCCTTCGACGAGTTGAAGGCGGCCTCGCAGGCGCCGGACACCTCTGCCAGCGCCTCCGAGCCGGCGCAGAATGCGCGCAGGAACGGACGGCCCATTCCACAGAAAGGAGTTGAACCATGGGCCGATCAACACGGGGGATCCACCCCGACGAAGGCGGTACCTGGCAGGTCGACAAAGTCTGGCGCGGCACTCGATTTCGCCAGCGCGGTTTCACAAGTGCTGGCGAAGCGCAGGCCTGGCTGATCAAGCAGCTCGAAGAGCTGCGCACCGTGACGCTTCACGGTGCGCGGCCCAAGCGCACGTTTGATCAGGCCGCGGCGCACTACGTGACGATCTTCCAGGACAAGGTATCCATCGAAACAGAGACCTCTTGGCTCAAGAGCGTGATGCCACACATCGGCCATCTCCAGTTGAACCAGGTGCACGACGGCACCCTGGCGCCCTACGTTGCGAAACGTCTGGCCCAGGGCCGTTCGCACAAGACCGTGAACAGCGGGCTGGGCATCGTCCGCCGGATCCTGAATCTGGCGGCGAAGTCCTGGCGCGACGAGAACGGCATGACCTGGCTGGAGCATGCGCCGGCGATCACGATGCTGCCGCTGGTGGGCCACCAGCGCGAACCGCAGCCCCTGAGCTGGGGCCAGCAGCGCAAGCTGCTGCCCCTGTTGCCGGACCACCTGGCGCGCATGGCGTTGTTCGACCTGAACACCGGCGTGCGCGACGACGTGGTCTGCAACCTGCGCTGGGACTGGGAGATCCAGGTGCCGGAACTCGGCATCTCGGTCTTCGAGGTGCCGCGGGAGCACGTGAAGGGCCGGCGCCGGCCACGGGTGGTGGTGTGCAACAGCGTGGCGCAGTCGATCATCGAATCGCAGCGCGGCAAGCACGAGGAGTTCGTCTTCGTGTGGCGCCGCGAGCGCGTGAAGAACCTCGACGACGCCCCGCTGATGCCCTACCGGCCGATCCAGACGATGCACAACACCGCGTGGCAGCGCGCACGACGCGAGGCCGGCATGCCCGACCTGCACGTGCACGACCTGCGCCACACCGTGGGCATGCGCCTGCGGGAAGCGGGCGTGCCGGAGAGCACGGTGGCCGACATCCTCTGGCACAGCAACGCGTCGATGACGCGCCACTACAGCGTGGCGCAGATCGTTGAGCTGCACGCGGCGCTGGAGAAGATCAAGGAAGACTCAGGCCGCTGGAACAAGAGCCTGGCGACCTTGCGGCGCGAGCATGAAGAAGCGAAGCGGGTGGCGTTGGAGGGCGAAAGTCACCCAAAGTCACCCAAAAGTCACCCAGCAAAGAAAAACGGGTTAGCCCTTGCGGAGCTAACCCGTTGATCTAGAACGATGTTCTGGCGCGGCTGGCAGGATTCGAACCCACGACCCCTTGGTTCGTAGCCAAGTACTC
>DALYHW010000367.1:0-1802 GCA_031970695.1 Hylemonella sp. | reverse complement strand
CCAGTGCTAGCTTTTCGTACCGTCACTTATTGCACTGAAAACGAGGAGACCCCATCACGGCACATGGCTAGGAGTCCGTCGGGCTTTGCAGTCTTCCGGACGATGACGCTATCCGACACAATCGTGGCAGTCCAAACAAGAACGCGAACCGATGAGCCGATTCGTTCCCGTTGACCGAGACACTGCGTACCTGTTGCCGCCGTCGGTGGATGAATGGTTGCCCAGTGATCACTTGGCGCGCTTCGTGGTCGAAGTCATCGAGCAACTCGATCTGAGCAAACTGACGCGCCAATATGCGGGCCGAGGCTCGGCCGCACACCACCCGGCGGTGCTGCTGGGCCTGCTGATCTACGGCTACGCCAACGGCGTGCACTCCAGCCGCAAGATCGAGCGCGCGAGCTGCGACTCTGTGGCGTTTCGCTACGTGTCGGCCAACACCCATCCAGACCACGACACGCTGGCCACATTCCGCCGCCGCTTCCTGAAGGAGGTGGAGGCGCTGTTCGTGCAGGTGCTGGTGCTGGCGCGCGAGATGAAGCTGCTCAAGCTCGGGCACATCGCGCTGGATGGCACCAAGATCGACGCCAACGCCAGCAAGCACAAGGCCCTGTCCTGGGCGCACGCCAACAAGATCGAGGCGCAGTTGCGGCGGGAAGTGCAGACCCTGCTGGCGCTGGCGGATAAGAGCGACCGCGCGGCGATCCCCGATGGCATGGATGTGCCGGCAGAGATTGCCCGGCGCGAAGACCGCTTGAGCGCCATTGCGCAGGCCAAGGCCAAGATCGAGCAGCGCGCGGGTAAGCGCCATCAGGGCTAGCAGCAGGAGTACGAGGGCAAGAGCGCCAAGCGCAAAGCCCAGCGCGATGCTGGCAAGAAGCCCCGCGGCAAGGACCCCGAGGCGCCGCAGGCCGGCCCCAAGGACGCCGACCAGGTCAACCTCACGGATGAAGAGTCGCGAATCATGCCCGTCTCGGGAGGGGGCTTCGAGCAAAGCTACAACGCGCAAGCCGGCGTGGACACCGACACGATGATGGTGATCACCGCGCACGTCACGCAGGCGTGCAACGACAAGCGAGATGTCGTGCCCACGCTGGAGCAGATCTGATCGCTGCCTGCGGTGCTGGGCGAGGTGAAGTCGCTGATCACGGACAACGGCTTCTTCAGTCAGGCCAACGTGATCGCCTGCAACGACGCCGGAGTCGAACCGCTGCTGGCGCTCAAGAGAGAGTCGCATCACACGCCGCTGGCGCAGCGCTTTGCACCCGATGCACCGCAGCCCCAGTCGACGGACCCGGTGGTGCAGATGGCACACCGACTGGGCACGCAAGCAGGGCGGACGTTGTACGGCCGGCGCAAGCAGACGGTAGAGCCGGTGTTCGGCATCATCAAGAGGGTGATGGGCTGGCGCCAGATGAGCATGCGCGGGCTGACCAAGGCCCGGGGCGAATGGAGCTTGGTGACCATGGCCTGGAACATCAAGCGCATGCACGTCCTGCGAGCAGCTTGAAGGGAAAAGTGCGCCTCGATCACCCTAAAACCGAGTCCCTGGACGGCTCGATGCGCCCTCACGGGGGCTCGCCATCCATCGAAAGCACTCAATCAGCGCAATGCCGTTCAAAGAAACGCATCGCACCGATTATTCGAATTCGCTTGGCCTCAAGTCCGACGGACTCCTAGTCTTACTGCGTCATAAAGAATATAGTGCGGTCGTCTCGACTTCGAGTGGGAGGTTCGATGAACGTAGCCGAGCGATTTGATCTCTACCTAGAACACCTGAGCGAAGGCCTGGGTCACGCGGACCG
>DALYHW010000366.1:0-1834 GCA_031970695.1 Hylemonella sp. | reverse complement strand
GGTATTTCTTCTTCTGCGCCTCGCTGCCGTTGCGCTTGATCTGGTTGACGCACAGATTGCTGTGCGCGCCGTAGGACAGGCCCACCGACGCACTGGCCCGGCTGATCTCCTCCATGGCAATCATGTGCGCGAGGTAGCCCATGTTGGCGCCACCGTATTCCTCCGGGACCGTGATGCCCAACACGCCCAGTTCGCCCATCTTGCGCCACAGGTCCATGGGGAACTGGTCGCTGCGATCGATCTCGGCCGCGCGCGGGGCGATCTGCTCCTGCGCAAAATCGCGCACCGCGTCGCGCAGGGCATCGATGTCTTCTCCGAGCTGGAAATTGAGTCCGGGCAGGTTCATGTCTATCTCTCCGTTGGGTGTACTTCAGTAGGTCTGGGGCACGGGCATCAGGGTCTGCTGCATCACGGCGCAAGGGCTGGATTGGCCCCCGGCATCCACGTGCACGACCTCGGCGGTGGTGACGATGACGCGGCGACCGGCCTTCACCACGCGGCCGGTGGCGCGCAGTTCACCGCCCCGGAAGGCCGCGAGAAAATTGATCTTGTATTCCACCGTGGTCACCTCCATGCCCTCGGGCGCCCGGGTGAGTCCGGCATAGCCGCCGGCGATGTCCGCCAGTGCGCCCATCGCACCCCCATGGAATCCGTCCTGCTGCTGGGTCACCTTGTCGGAATAGGGCAGCGCCAGCTCGCACAGGCCGGGCTCCACGCGCAGCAGGCGCGCGCCCAGGTGGCGCATCAGCCCCTGGCGCTGGAAACTCGCCAGCACACGATCGTGCAGGTCGGTCGCCATGGCTTATTTGCCGCCTTTCTTGTCCAGCTTGGCAAGCAGGGCGCGGGCCTCGCGCTGGTGGGCCTTGATCTCGTCGAGGTTGGCCTGCAGGTCGGCCATCTGCTCCTCAACCTGGGCGCGGTGCGCGGCCAGCACGTCCAGGAACTTGCGCAGCTGGGGCCCGGTGTCGCGCGGGCTGTCGTACATGTCGATGATGTCCTTGGCCTCGGTGAGGCTCAGGCCCAGGCGCTTGGCGCGCAAGGTGAGCTTGAGCCGCGTGCGGTCGCGACCGCTGTAGACCCGGATGCGCCCGCCCGGGCCGGTGCGGGTGGGCTGGAGCAGCCCCATGTCCTCGTAGAAGCGCATGGCGCGCGTCGTGAGGTCAAACTCCTTGGCGAGGTCGCTGATGCTGTAGGTCGTTGCCGTGGCCATGATGCCCTGCGTTACAGTGAATCAACCAGGCGACAGCGCCAGCCGCTGAGCACGCCTAGAATCGTTCCCGTCAATTGACGTTTACGTAAACGTCAATTATGTCCCATTTGCCCACCACCATGAACGAACTCGAACGCCAGCTCCACTACCCCCTTGGCGACACCCTGCCCGGGTCAGGCCGGGCCCTGGAAGTCGCGCCCGGCGTGCGCTGGGTCCGCATGGCCCTGCCCTTCGCGCTGGACCACATCAACCTCTGGCTGCTGCGTGACACCGTGGATGGCCGCGACGGCTGGACCGTGGTGGACTGCTGCATCAGCCGCGATGAAGCCAAGGCGCAGTGGGAACAGCTCTTCGCCGGTGACTTCGAAGGCCTGCCACTGCTGCGCGTGATCGTGACGCACATGCACCCGGACCACATCGGCCTGGCCTACTGGCTCTGCGAACGCTGGAGCACGCCCGAGCACCCCTGCCGCCTCTGGATGAGCGCTACCGACTACAACCTCGCGCGCGTCGGCTCGGCCGGCAGCAACGGGTTCGGCGGCGACGCCGCGGCCCTGTTCTTCGCGGCCCATGGCCTGCGCGATCCGCTGTCGATGGAAAAGATCCGCGAGCGCGCCAGCTACT
>DALYHW010000365.1:0-1866 GCA_031970695.1 Hylemonella sp. | reverse complement strand
CCTGGAACTGGCGGCGCACTTCCACCACCACCGAGCCGGCGGCGCGGCCCACGGCTTCCATGGCCATGGCGCCGAACAGGTAGGGAATCAGACCGCCAACGAACAGTCCGATGATGACCATGGGGTCACTCAGGTCAAAGCTGACGTGCTTGCCAAAGCCTTCGAGCTTGTGGGTGTAGTCGGCAAACAGCACCAGCGCGGCCAGACCGGCAGAACCGATGGCGTAGCCCTTGGTGACGGCCTTGGTGGTATTGCCCACCGCGTCCAGCGGGTCGGTGATGTCGCGCACGCTGCTGGGCAGCTCGCTCATTTCCGCAATGCCACCGGCGTTGTCGGTGATGGGGCCATAGGCGTCGAGCGCAACCACGATGCCGGCCATGGACAGCATGGACGTTGCGGCCACGGCAACGCCGTACAGCCCGGCCATGTTGTAGGTGGTCCAGATGGCGGCACAGACGAAGATCACCGGCCAGGCGGTGGAGCGCATGGATACGCCCAGGCCGGCAATGATGTTGGTGCCGTGACCGGTGGTGGATGCCTGCGCGATGTGGCGCACAGGGCTGTACTGGGTGCCGGTGTAGTACTCGGTGATCCAGACCAGCGCACCCGTGAGGGCCAGGCCAACGGCACAGGCCACGAACAATGTGCCGGCGGTGACGACGTGGCCGTCGGTCAACTTGACTTCGGCAGGGAACAGCGCCTGGGTGACGAAGTAGAAGGCCACCAGCGAAAGTCCACCGGCAATGGCCAAGCCCTTGTAGAGGGCTGGCATGACGTTCTTCATGCCAGGCGAGGCCTTGACGAAGAAGCAGCCGATGATGGAAGCGATGATCGATACTCCGCCCAGTGCCAAGGGGTACAAAACGGCTGCAGAGCCCGCTGCACTTGCGAGGAGTGCTCCTAAAACCATAGTGGCGATGAGCGTCACGGCGTAGGTTTCGAACAGGTCGGCGGCCATGCCGGCGCAGTCGCCGACGTTGTCGCCCACGTTGTCGGCAATCACGGCCGGGTTGCGCGGGTCGTCTTCGGGAATGCCTGCTTCGACCTTGCCCACCAGGTCCGCGCCCACGTCAGCGCCCTTGGTGAAGATGCCACCGCCCAAGCGGGCGAAGATGGAAATCAGCGACGAGCCAAAGGCAAAGCCGATCAGCGGGTTCAGGGTAGCGCTGTTGATGGGGCCATTGCCGGCCAGGAACCAGTAGAACCCGGTGACGCCCAGAAGCCCCAGGCCCACCACCAGCATGCCGGTGATGGCGCCGCCGCGAAAGGCCACGTCCAGCGCCGGGCCTATGCCCTTGGTGGCAGCCTGCGCAGTGCGTACGTTGGCGCGCACCGACACGTTCATGCCGATGAAGCCGCAGGCACCCGACAGCACGGCGCCGATGATGAAGCCTGCCGCAGTCAGCGTGTCAAGGAATGCCGCAATCAGCACGGTGAGCACTACGCCGACCATGGCGATGGTCTTGTATTGCTTGGCGAGGTAGGCTGCGGCGCCGGTCTGGATGGCGGCAGCGATGTCCTGCATGCGCGCGTTGCCGGCGTCTTGCGACAAAATCCAGCTGCGTGCCCAGAAACCGTAGATGACGGCGATTAAGCCGCCTGCGAGCGCCAGTAATAGCGCGGGGTTGCCAGTCATGGTCGTCTCCTCTGTCGAGTGTTTCGCTAGGGAGTGGTGCAACGCATGGTGCACCACCGCTGCGTTGCTTCCTCGCCTCAGCGCGCCGCGCAGGGGATTGGCCAACCGTCGCACTTTAACGCGAAAAGTCAACGCTGTGAATCGGCTACGGTCGTAAAATCAACATTCTTTGAGGTGGCGCAACTTCCCGGCTGCGCCACCAGCCACGCACAGAAAGCAGCCATGTCGCT
>DALYHW010000364.1:0-1868 GCA_031970695.1 Hylemonella sp. | reverse complement strand
GCATGAGGGCGACCGAGTGTGGGGAGGAAGCGTGGAGCGAAGCTGCGAGCCGATGAACAAGAACCGGATAGAAGGCGCTGCCGAGTAGGGCGAGCGGGCATGAAACCGCGAAGCTCTCGTGATCAAGGCTCGGGCGGCGTAGATCCGGCGGTTGTGCAGCGAAGGAGTGCGTTCTTACCCGGGGAGATCTCGCCTTGTGCCTGAAAGGGCGACGGCTGATGCCGGAGCGAGAAGTCAGCAGAGGTCGTAGTAGTCCGAGTCGGGGGCCGGTGAGGCCAGACCAAAAGGACGAAGGGCCGAACGAGAGTGAGTGACCGAGGACATGGGGATGTCAAAGGCCATGCGTCAGACGCCGGAGCGATCCGGGCGGGTGGGCGTAGCGCACGGTGAAGCCGGGTGTGAAGCTGCCAGCGACGAAGCCGGCGGCCCGCCCCGTGAGCACCCGGGCACGGGGTCGGCAAGGCCGAAGGCGGGGGCTGGCACCCTGGTGGAAGCGGCGCTGACGAGAGAGAACCTGAAAGCGGCGTGGAAGCGGGTCAAGGCCAACAAGGGCGCGGCTGGTGTGGACGGGATGGACATCGAGCAGACGGCACAGTGGCTGCGCACGAACTGGCCGCAAACGCGCCAGGCGCTGGTGGCAGGCACGTACCGGCCGCAACCAGTGCGCAAGGTGCTGATTCCCAAAGCGGACGGGAGCCAGCGCGAGCTGGGCATCCCCACGGTGCTGGATCGGTTGATCCAGCAGGCACTGCTGCAAGTGCTGCAACCCCTGATCGATCCCACCTTCAGCGAACACAGCCACGGGTTCCGCCCAGGACGGCGCGCGCACGACGCGGTCAAGGCCGCGCGGGAGTACGTTCAAGCGGGCAAGCGCGTGGTGGTGGACGTGGACTTGGCGAAGTTCTTCGACCGGGTCAACCACGACATCCTGATCGACCGGCTGGGCAAACGCATCGACGACGCTGGAGTGATCTGGCTGGTTCGGGCGTACCTGAATGCCGGGATCATGGATGGTGGGGTGGTGGTCGAGCGCCACCTGGGCACGCCGCAAGGCGGGCCGCTGAGCCCGTTGCTGGCCAACGTGCTGCTGGACGAAGTGGACAAGGCACTGCAGGCGCGGGGCTACAGCTTCGCGCGCTATGCCGACGACTGCAACGTCTATGTCGGCAGCATGAAGGCTGGGCAGCGGGTGATGGCGCTGCTGCGCAAGCTCTTCGCCGGGCTGAAGCTTCAGATCAACGAAGCCAAGAGCGCGGTGGGCAGTGCCTTGGGACGCAAGTTCCTGGGCTACGAGCTGTGGGTGGCCAAAGGCCGAGAAGTCAAGTGTGCAGTGGCCCGCAAGGCCGAGGCCAACTTCAAGGCCCGCATCCGGCAACTCACACGTCGCTCAGGCGGGCGCAGCATGGAGCAAGTGGTGCAGCGGCTGCGGCCGTACATGCTGGGCTGGAAGGCGTACTTCGGGATGGCGCAAACGCCCAAGGTCTGGCGCGAGCTGGACGAATGGCTGCGCCACCGACTGCGGGCGATCCAGCTCAGGCATTGGAAACGGCCGGCGACGATCTACCGGGAACTCAAGGCGCTGGGCGCGGGGGAAACGGTTGCCAAGCGGGTGGCGGCCAACAGCCGCCGCTGGTGGCGCAACAGCAACCACCTGCTCAAGACCGTGCTGACCATTGCCTACTTCGACAGGCTGGGTGTGCCCAGACTCTCATAACCTCAAACTCTCGAACCGCCCGGTGCGGACCCGCATGCCGGGTGGTGTGGCAGGGGCGCCTCCTATGATGGAGGCCCCCTATGCCGATTGGGCGATGCGGCGCTCAGACCGGCCCGAACTGCCGCGCCAGGTCGGCGAGCTCGCCCGCGGTGCG
>DALYHW010000363.1:0-1877 GCA_031970695.1 Hylemonella sp. | reverse complement strand
AGAACTCTCTCGCCTGGGAGTTGTGCCGTCCAGCACACCTCGTGCGTAGGCGGTGGCCGTTCCTTGTTTCCATGGAATCGAAGTGGTGTCGGTGTAGTTCACCGTCATAACCGTCGGCATGGATTGCACGCCGCGCTTCTTGAGTCCTTGAAGTTTTTGGATGGTGCCGGCAGCGTGGTCAAACGTCATCACGCTGACGTCTGGCTTATCGCTCACAAGTTTCAGCGCCGTCCCATTGGGCACAACCCAGCAGCCCGCGTAAGTGCGCAGAGTCTCCACCCACGATTTCACCTGCTGCACCGTGTCCAGCACCAGATTCAAAGTGCGTGTTTTTTCCTGATAGGGCGCTGTGCCCACCAACGCATCACAGTCGACAGCCACGCTGGCAACATTGGTCCAGTCCACGTTGCGACCGCAGCCATAAACCGTGCTGGTCACAAAGTCGGCAAGACAGTAGGCAGGGTTGTCGCTCCACACCCGCGCGGCGCCGGTCCACACCTTGAGTCCATCAATCACCGCAGCAATGCGCGGAAAGCCCGCGCTGGCACCATCCGGCACGGTAATGACCGAATACGCCACGCCCGGCATGGTGTCGGTAAAAGTGATGGCGGGTGACTGCTGTGCAAACGCCGACACCAGCGTCGCATCCACTGCCTGGTTAGACGTCCCCATGTGGTGCGTGGCCAGCACGCCGGAAGCGGGCGCCTTGTCGTCGATGGTGAAATCGACCACCGAGCTGATCTCACCATGCCCCCACACCGCCAGAATCACCAGGCCGGAGCCAACGCGCAGCACGTTGGCAATCAACGCCCCCAGCCTGACGCGGCCATACAGCACGCGCAAAGGTGCATTCTCGGCAGCCAGGTTGCTCTGGATATCGATGGGATCGCGAGCGCTGCCGTTGAGCGTGTCGCGCGGTGCCACCGGCGTCGCCGGGGTAGTCCAGGGCACATTCGGCAGGAACTTGGTCGGCATGGCGCTACACCTGCTCCAGATTCACTTCGGCAGACCAGCGCGCTCCCACCAGGCGTTTGAACTTGGGTGCCTGTGCAAAAACGCATGTGTACGAAACGCCATCGGCGTCCCACACAAAGCTAAAGGTTGCGGTGCGGTTGGTGTTGTAAAAGGTTTCGAGCGTGGCTTTTTCTGCCGCGGTCAGTACCCCCAAGCGCAGCACGAATGACCGGCGCGGTGCGCTGTAGAAGGCGCGCACGCGCACCGCTCCGTTGCTGGCCCGGTCGACGGCCAGGTCATCACGCAGCGTCTCATCGCTCTCCAGCGACGCCTTATAGGTGAAGGTCGGGAACACCGCCATCAGCCATTGCTCCAGGCTGGCAGGGTAAAGACCTCATTGCCGGCCGCCACCACGCTGCCAGCCGGACGCAGCCGTGAAAACCCCGACAGCGCCCCAATGAACACCCGTGGGCTGTACAGCGTGGCATTGCCTTGCGCCACGCATTTCAGCTGCACCGCGTCGGCCGCAATGTCGGCACCGTCGATGACGCCATCGAACACCATCAACGGGTCGGCCGCATCGGTGGCGCCTGCATAGCAAGCCCATATCGTTACCCCAATGTCCGCGGCACCCTCGTTCAGCACCAGGGCGCTGTAGGCAAGGTTGGTATTGCCAAGCCTGATCTGGCATTCGCTGGCACCCGCGCCATCTTGCGTCAGGCCCGATACCTTTACATCTGCTGCCGACCACGCCAGAGCATTCCAGCTCAGGTCACCCATGGTCGACAACCGAACTACGGCTCTGTAACGCAGCTCCACCAGGTAGCCTGGGCTTGTCACCGTCAGCCCGAGCTGGGTGACCATTGCGGCAGATAACGTCCTCATGGCCGTGTCACCGACACCTCAATGCCCGCCGCCTTGGT
>DALYHW010000362.1:0-1899 GCA_031970695.1 Hylemonella sp. | reverse complement strand
ACCAAGGCAAGGTGATCAAGTTCACCTCCGCGCCGTGACGGCTAACCCCTCTACAGGGACTTCCCGTTGAGTCAACGGGAGATCAGTGTTCTTCTTCCAAAGCCGTATTCCTTGAGGGTGATCGGCGGGACGTGGTGATCGAAGGTGCCACCGTTGGAGGACAGACTGCACATCTACAGGCGGGCTTGTGTCGGTGGGGTTCACCGAGGCCCCAGATACGAACCGCTCAGCAGGGCTCCATTCAGTCTCAGTGCTCAAGGGCACGGAGGGGTTACCGAGTTCACCTGCTGCCGGTCTGACCTGTGGTGGGCATCTTCTAGCGCACGTCCGGGTGAGGAATTGAAGTTGGGGCGGCGTGGTTCAGGCCGCCGGCTCAGGCCGCATGCAACAGCGCGCGGCCGGCGGCTCGGGCACGTGGTTGGGGTCGAACGTCGTACCGCGTGTGAGCACAGCCCACAGGATGCGCGCGTTCTTGTTGGCCAGCGCCACCACGGCTTTCTGCCAGCCCACGCGCTCTTTGAGCTGCACCAGCCACAGGCTGATGCGGTCGCTACGTTTGCCCGCAGTCATCACAGCCGATTTGGCCCCCTGGATGAGCAGGGTGCGCAGGTAGTCGTCGCCGCGTTTGGTGATGCGCCCCAGGTTGGCCTTGCCTCCGGTGGAGTTCTGGCTGGGCACCAGGCCGAGCCAGGCGCCGAACTGGCGGGCGTTGTCGAACTGCTTGAAGTCGCCCACGCTGGCCACCAGGGCCGAGGCGGTGATGGGGCCTATGCCTTGCAGGCTGGCGGCGGCCTTGGCCCGCGCATCCGTGCGCACGTGCTGGGCGATGCGCTCGTCGCACCAGGCCATCTGCACCTCGATCTCGATCCAGTGCAGATGGGCACGCTGCAGCGCCAGGCGGGCCACGCCGGGCAGCTCGTTGCTGGCGTCTTCAAGCACTTCGGCCAGCGCGCCGCGCAGCGCCTCGGGGCTTTGCGCGAACACCAGGCCGAACTCGGCCAGCAGGCCACGGATGCGGTTGATGAGCGCGGTGCGTTCTTCCTTGTAGCCTTCGCGCAGGCGGTGCACGGCCAGCTGACCCTGCTGCTCGGCGCTCTTGACCGGCACGAAGCGCATGCAGGGTCGGCTGGCGGCTTCGCAGATCGCGGCAGCGTCGTTGGCGTCGTTCTTGCCGCTCTTGCCGGCCATGCGGTAGGGCGTGACGAAGTGGCCGCCTATCAGCCGGGCATCCAGGCCCAGCAGGCGCAGCCGGCGCGCCACGTGGTGCGCGCCACCGCAGGCCTCCATGGCCACCAGACAGCCTGCGGGCAGCTCGGCGCACCATGCAAAGAAGCGCTCCGGCGACATCGCCTTGGTCAGCACCACCCGGCCCGACCGCTCCACCGCATGCACCTGGTAAACCCGCTTGGACAGGTCCACCCCTACCCGCGCAATCAGCGCTCGTGTAATCTCTGCCATGACTTCCCCTTTCCGCTCAGATTGAACTTCCACAAAGCCTCAATCTTGGTACCTCGATACCGTCATAGGACTGGGGAAGTCCCTTCGTATTCAGTCGAGGCGACAAATTGCAGCAAGCTGCAATTTGCGCCTCACCTCGAACGTTGAGGCTGTAGCAAAACCCTGTTTTGCAAGCCTCACGTCCGCGCGGTCATTGAGGCGTCTGGCCTCGGATCGAATTTGTGACTTCAGGCTTGGTTGACGTCACTGGCTCATCCATTGATCTCATTGGCTCACCTGGGGCTGTTTGTAGCCTCTGGCTGCCTCACTGCACTGCGTAGCCGCTGTGGGCCAGCTTCTCGATGTTGTGCACCAGGCACATCAGCTTCGACTGCGCGTCCACCTTGGTCTGGCCGCGCAGGGTGAACCGGCGCAGACCCTTGTTGTGGCGCAGGTTGGCGA
>DALYHW010000361.1:0-1900 GCA_031970695.1 Hylemonella sp. | reverse complement strand
GGCCAGCAGGTCACGGCTGAAGTCCAGCAGCTGACCGGTGCCGAGGTGGCGACCCAGAAACTGCACGCCGGCCTCGTTGAGCTGATGGGCCTCGTCGAACACGACCGCATCGACGCTGGGCAGCAGCTCGGCCATGCCGGTGTCGCGCAGCGCCAGGTCTGCGAAGAAGAGGTGATGGTTGACGACCACCAGATCGGCCTGCAGTGCCTCGCGACGGGCCAGCATCACATGGCAATCGCGGTAGCTGGGGCATTCGCTGCCCAGGCAGTTCTCGCGGCTGGACGTCACCAGCGGCACGATCGGCGAGCGGTCGTCCAGCACGTCCAGTTCAGCCAGATCGCCCTTGTGCGTGGTCTGGGCCCATTGCTCGATGCGCGCCAACAGCCGGACCGACTGGCGATCGGGCAGTTCGCCCTGCTGGCGTGCCAGCTGCAGGCGGTGCAGGCACAGGTAGGACGCGCGGCCCTTCAACAGGGCAATCTGGACCGGCAGGCCCAGCTGACGAGCCAGTCGTGGCAGATCGCGCAGAAAGAGCTGGTCTTGCAGGCTCTTGGTGGCCGTGCTGACCAGTGCCCGCTGGCCCGACAGCAGCAGTGGCACGAGATAGCCATAGGTCTTGCCCACGCCGGTCCCGGCCTCGGCGACCAGCACGCTGCGCTCGTCGAGCGCCTGCGCCACCGCCTGCGCAAGCCGCGTCTGGACCTCGCGGGGACGGAACTGCGCGTCCGCGCGCGCCAGCAGACCACCGGGCGCGAATGCCGCGAGGACCTCGTCCTGCAAGGGGCTGCGGATGACGGCCATCAAGCGCGCCCCGGCAGGCGCGGTCTGCAGGCCGTCGGTGGTGTCTTCAAAGGGTGCAGGGTCGGTAGCGGTGTCGTCATGGATGCATCGGCGACGTTCAGGAAGCCCCTCGGCGTGGACAATGCAGCGAGTCGGGCTGCCACGTGCGGTGTTGCCGACACGCGAAAAACAGGTCCGCGATTATAGTTTTCGACCATGAAAACACTGGCGCCGGGACACCGGCTGACGGCCGCGACCGCGATCGATCGCGGTGACCGTCTTTATCAGCAGGACCAGGTCGAGGTCTATGCCCACCCGCGCGTGGCCGGCTGTCTGCTGGCCATCCTGGCCGATGGCATGGGTGGCAAGAGCGGCGGGCGCAAGGCCGCCGATCAGGTGCTGCTCATCGCACGCCAGCTGTTCGAGCGCTTCGTGCCGGTCAAGGACAGTGCGCAGGCACTGCTGCAGCGGCTGGTCGAGGAATCGCACCTGATGATCAAGCTGACGGCCATCACCTCCGAACAGGAACCGCACAGCACGATCGCCGCCGCCTTGCTGCTGCCCAACCGCGAATGCCATGTCATCCATGCTGGTGATTCGCGCGTCTACCTTTTCCGGGGGCCTCAGATGCTCACCCGCACGCTGGACCATTCGCTGGTGCAGCGTCTGATCGACCAGGGCGAGATCAGCGAGGACGAGGCCAACGACCACCCGCACGGCCACCTGCTGACGGGCTGCCTGGGTGCCGACGAGGACCCGCCCATCACGCTGGAGAAGGTCCAGACGCTCGAACTGGGCGACACCGTCTTGCTGTGCAGCGACGGCCTGTGGCACTACTTCACCCCGCGCGAACTGGGCACGATCACGCACGCGCTCAAGCCACGTGACGCCACCAAGATGCTGATCGCCAAGGCCCGCCAACGCGCCCGCGGTGGCGGCGACAACGTCTCGCTCGCGCTGGTGAAGGTCGAAGCGCTGAATGCGCCGGACGATGGCGGCTGAGTTCGACTGCGTTCGCCTGAGCTCGATTGGACGGGGTCGACTGGCTACGCCAAAGCCAAGTCGATTGGCATGCGTCTTTTTAGCCAATACACCTCAAATAACAGCAGAAACTGTCACC
>DALYHW010000360.1:0-1907 GCA_031970695.1 Hylemonella sp. | reverse complement strand
TCGCCGTTCTTCAGCGGCTTGTCGTTCGGGATGCCGTGGCAGACCTGGTGGTTGACCGAGGTGCAGATGGACTTGGGGTACGGGTTGTAGCCGGAGGGCGCATAGTTCAGCGGCGCCGGAATGGCCTTCTGGACATCGACGATGTAGCCGTGGGCCAGCATGTCGAGCTCGTTCGTGGTCACGCCCGGCTTCACGTGGGGCGTCAGGAAATCCAGCACTTCCGAGGCCAGCCGGCCCGCGATGCGCATGCCCGCGATGCCCGCTTCGTCTTTGTAGGTGATCGTCATGGGGCCGAATTATCCCACCCGCGCCGCATCCCTGCTCGCGCCGGGGACGGCGGGGTAAAATCCCCGCTTCCCCCGGACCCGCGTCCACCATCTTCCACAAGGCCACCCCCGTGACCCTGCACATCTCCTCTTTCGAAGGCGGCAGCGCCCTCAGCACCTTTCGCGTCCAGCAACTCCTGCCCCGCCTGCAGGCTATCCACGACAAGATTACCGGCATCGCCGCGCGCTACGTCCACCTCGTGGCGTTCGACAGCGCCGCGACGCCGGAACAGCAGCAGAAGCTGGCGGCCCTGCTGACCTACGGTGACCCTTACCAGGGCCCGGTCGACGGCCCGCTGGTGGTGGTCGCGCCTCGACTGGGGACCGTGTCGCCCTGGGCATCCAAGGCGACCGACATTGCCCACAACTGCGGGCTGGCCGTGCACCGCGTCGAGCGCGTCGTCGAATACCGGCTCACGCTGAAGTCCGGCCTGCTGGGCAAGTCGGAGCTGGACGCCGGGCAGCTTGGCGATGTCGCTGCGCTGCTGCACGACCGCATGACCGAAAGCGCGCTGGCCAGCCGCAACGAGGCGGCCGGCCTGTTCACCGAACTGCATCCCGCGCCCATGGACCATGTGGATGTCCTGGGCGGTGGCCGCGCTGCACTTGAACGTGCCAACGTCGCGTGGGGCCTGGCGCTCGCCGACGACGAGATCGACTATCTGGTCAAGGCCTTCCAGGACCTGCGGCGCAACCCGACCGACGTCGAACTCATGATGTTCGCGCAGGCCAACAGCGAGCACTGCCGCCACAAGATCTTCAATGCCGACTTCACCATCGACGGTGTGCGCCAGGAGCGCAGCATGTTCGGCATGATCCGCCACACGCACCAGACCAGCCCGCAGCACACGGTGGTGGCCTATTCGGACAACGCTTCCATCATGGAAGGCGGAAAGGTCGAACGCTTCGTCGCGCAGATGGGTGCCGGTGCCGCGCCGAGTTACCAGAAGTCCGAGGCTGTGCACCATGTGCTGATGAAGGTCGAGACGCACAACCACCCGACCGCCATCTCGCCGTTCCCCGGTGCCTCCACCGGTGCCGGCGGTGAAATCCGTGACGAGGGCGCCACCGGCCGTGGATCCGAGCCCAAGGCCGGCCTCACCGGTTTCACCGTCTCCAGGCTCTGGGGCGGCTGGTCCGATGACAAGGGCGGCAAACCCGAGCACATTGCCAGCCCGCTGCAGATCATGATCGAGGGCCCGCTGGGCGGCGCGGCCTTCAACAACGAGTTCGGACGTCCCAATCTCACCGGCTATTTCCGCGAATACGAGCAAGCCGTGGCCAGCGACCGTGACACGGTGCTGCGCGGCTACCACAAGCCCATCATGATCGCCGGCGGGGTGGGGTCTATCGACGCCAGGCTCACGAAGAAGATCGAGTTCCCCGCCGGCACGCTGCTGATCCAGCTCGGTGGTCCGGGCATGCGCATCGGCATGGGCGGCGGCGCTGCCAGCTCCATGGCCACCGGCGCCAACGCAGCGGAGCTGGACTTCGACTCCGTGCAGCGCGGCAACCCCGAAATCGAGCGTCGCGCCCAGGAGGTCATCAACCACTGCTGGGCCCAGGGCGAGGCCAACCCCA
>DALYHW010000359.1:0-1916 GCA_031970695.1 Hylemonella sp. | reverse complement strand
CGCCGCGGCCAAAGTGGCGCCGCCGCCCGGACTGGCCGCCGAGTCATTGAACGTATTCGCTCCGCTGGCCAACCGTCTGGGCATCTGGGAGATCAAGTGGGAGATGGAGGACCTGTCCTTCCGCTTCCTGGAACCCGATACCTACCGGCAGATCGCCCGGCTGCTGGACGAGAAACGCGTCGAACGCGAGTCGTATGTGCTGCAGCTGCGCGCGCGGCTCGAAACCGAGCTGCGCGGGCAGGGCATCCACGCCCAGGTTCAGGGGCGGCCCAAAAACATCTACAGCATCGTCAAGAAGATGCGTGGCAAGTCTCTGGACTTCGCGCATGTGTACGACGTGCGCGCGCTGCGCATCATTGTCAATTCGGTGCCCGACTGCTACGCGGCCCTGAGCTGGGTCCACAGCCAGTTCACACCGGTGACGGATGAGTTCGACGATTACATAGCCAAGCCCAAGGCGAATGGCTACCAGTCGCTGCACACCATCGTGCGCGACGCCGAAGGGCGCCCGATCGAGATCCAGATCCGGACCCAGGCCATGCACGAGCATGCCGAGCATGGCGTGGCTGCACACTGGGCTTACAAGGAGGCGGGTAGCAAGGGCTACAGTGGCGTGACGGCCGACAGCGCCTACGACGCCAAGATCGCGGTGCTGCGCCAGCTGCTGGCCTGGGAGCGCGACCTGTCGGCGCCGCAGCAGGCACAGGGCGTGTTCGATGACCGCATCTACGTGCTCACGCCCGATGCGGCCATCGTTGAGCTGCCCCAGGGCGCCACACCCGTGGATTTCGCCTACAGCGTGCACACCAACCTGGGACACCGCTGCCGCGGCGCCCGCGTGGACGGCGCCATGGTGCCGCTGAACACGCCGCTGAAGAACGGCCAGACGGTAGAGATCGTCGCGGCCAAGGACGGCGGTCCGTCGCGTGACTGGCTCAACACGGACCTCGGTTTCCTCGCCAGCCCCCGGGCGCGAAGCAAGGTGCGCGCCTGGTTCAACGCCCAGGCCACGCACGAGACCATTGCCCGCGGCCGCGAGGCGGTGGAAAAGCTGCTGCAGCGTGAGGGCAAGACGGCCATCAAGCTCGACGACCTGGCCGCACAGCTCGGTTTCAATTCGGCCGACGCCCTGTTCGAGGTGGTCGGCAAGGACGAGTTCTCGCTGCGCAGCATCGAGGCGGTGCTGCGTCCGGCCGAGCCGCCACTGCCGCCGGATGAGCATGCGCTGCTCAAGAAAATCAAGCGCGAAGGCAGCAGTCGTGGTGGTGTGTTGGTAGTGGGAGTTGATTCGCTGCTGACACAGCTAGGCAAGTGTTGCAAGCCCGCGCCGCCCGACGATATCCGTGGCTTCGTCACGCGCGGCAAGGGCGTGAGCGTGCACCGGTCCGACTGCGTGAACCTGCGCCAGTTGCTGACCCAGCACCCCGAACGGGTGATCGAGGTCGAATGGGGCGCTGCCAAGGGGGGCGAGGCTCCGGTCTATCCGGTGGACGTGGCGATCGAGGCGAGCGACCGCCAAGGTCTGCTGCGCGACGTCCTGGAAGTTTTTGCCAAGGAAAAACTCAACGTCGTGGGTGCCCAGACCCAGACGGTCAAGGGTGTGGCCTGGATGACGCTGACAGTGGAAGTGGCCGATTCGGGTCGCCTGACCAAGGTGCTCGCGACGGTGGCCGCGCTGTCCGGCGTGAGGACCGCGCGGCGGCGCTGATCGCCGCATCGCCCGTGCCGGCGATCGACCCGCTTACACCGCGCGGTTCAGGTCCACGTCGAGCCCGGCCTGTTTCAGGGTGCGCGCCAGCAGCAGATGCCACAGGCCGCCGTCGTCCATGTGCATTTGCGTGACGCCGTTCCAGGGCAGGGTCTTGGCCGCATTGCCCGAAAGCAGGAAGCAGATGCGGCCGCGGCCGATGGTGCCT
>DALYHW010000358.1:0-1938 GCA_031970695.1 Hylemonella sp. | reverse complement strand
CCGCAGCGGGAGCCGCAGCGGGAGCCGCCACGGGCGCAGCAGGGGCCGCAGCCACCATCGGAGCGCCCATGGGTGCCGGCATCGGATAGCCCTGAACCATCGCACCACCACCCTTGACGATACGCACCTTGCCTTCGGCCTCGGTGATTTCCAGCTCCGACACGTTCGAATCGGACACCAGATCAATCAGGGTCTTGAGTTTTCGCAAATCCATGGGATCTCCAACGTCGTTGTTCCAAGATTGCTCCAATTTAGAACAATTGGTAGCAATTTCCAGCCATCTACGGCGAACTTGAGCGCCCGGGCATGGCCGGGCCACATCATAAGCGATCTGCCGAGAGCTACCTTTGCTCGCGCCAGAGCGTCAGATCGCGCTCGCTGAGCTTGCCAATTTTACGTTGCAGGACGGTGCCTTCGGCACCGATTAGCACCGAAAACGGCAAACCGCCAACCTGATTACCCAGTGTACGGCTCAGATTCAACCCTTCCATGCCGGCCAGCGCAACCGGAAAGGCCAGGGGCTGGCGTGCCAGAAAAGCACGGACTGGCTCCGCCTTATCAACGGCGATTCCGACTATTTGCCACCCTTTGGCTGCATTTTCTTGATGAAAAGCGTTTAATAGCGGAAGTTCTTCCACGCAAGGCGGACACCACGTTGCCCAGAAATTGATCAGCAGCGGCCGACCCCGCAGGCTCTCAAGGTTAAGCCGCGTGCCCTGCGGCGTCTCGAACGACAAGGTCCAAAAATCGGCACCCAGGTCGGCCTTCTCGGTTCGCGGACTGTAGCGCCACCAAGCCAGGCCAGCCCCTGCCAACCCCGCCATGGCAGCCACCGCGGCAAACAAGGCCTTGCGACGCTTGGGTGCAGTGGTCGGAGCATGATCCTCACGCATCATTAAATCCCTTCTTTTTCCGCTAAAAGGCGCCTTACAGAACGCAAATCGCCGCGTGGCGTTCGCCCCTTGGCGTCTTTCAGCAAAGCGCCGCGCAGGTCATCGAGATCGTTGATCATCAAATGTACCCCGACCGTTTCACCCAGCTCCCGGCAGGGGGCTTGGAAACTGAGCGCCTCGACCGGCACCCGATGCAGACCGTTCACCGTGCGCGGTTCGTAGGCCACACCCAGATCGATCAGGGCGATTTCGGCGGATTTCTCGTCGTCACAAAAGAGCTGGATGTAGATGTCCGAGAGCCGTGTGGCCGTGCCGTGCCAGACTGCTCCACCCAGGTGCGGCCGGAACCGCTCCATGCGCTCCATCCAGACCAGGGCGAGCCGGCGCAGCGCCTGCAGTTCGGCCGGCTGGGTGTCGGCACAAAAGACGGCGATGTACTCCAGCACCGCGTCCTCGACGTCGTCATTGCCCGGCAGGGCGGTGCGCGCCGGCAGGCCGAGCTGGCGTACGGCCCGGCGCTTGGCGGGACCGTACTCCAGCCCCTCCTCGACCACCAGCTGCGCCGCCACGGCGGCAATTTCCTCTTGCGCACTCACGATGCCGATTGTGCGCCCATCCACGGGACCCCGCGAACCTCCCCCTAGAATTGGCCGATGCATATTCATATCCTTGGCATTTGCGGCACCTTCATGGGGGGGCTGGCCGCCCTGGCACGCGAGGCCGGCCACAAGGTCACAGGCTGCGACGCAGGCGTCTACCCGCCCATGAGCGACCAGCTGCGTGCGCTGGGCATCGAACTGATCGAGGGCTACGACGCCTCGCAGATGGCGCTGCAGCCCGATGTGTACGTCATCGGCAATGTCGTCAGTCGTGCGCGGGCGGCAGACGGCAGCTCGAGGTTTCCGCTGATGGAAGCCATCCTGGAAGCCGGTGCCCCCTACACCAGCGGCCCACAGTGGCTGGCCGAGCATGTGCTGCGGGGCCGTCATGTGCTGGCCGTCGCCGGCACGCACGGCAAGACCACCACGACCTCCATGCTGGCCTG
>DALYHW010000357.1:0-1941 GCA_031970695.1 Hylemonella sp. | reverse complement strand
CTGATGGACATCGTGGACCCGACCGACAAGACGGTCGACGCCCTGATGAAGCTGGACCTGCCGGCCGGCGTGGACGTGGAGATCAAGCTGCAGTAATGCGGTTTCCGGGGTGCCGGCCGGCGTGGCCGGGGTCCCGGGGGTGAGTGAAATAACCGGATTTGCCTGTCTTGGCAAATCCGGTTATACTTTCCGGCTCTGCCCGTTTTGGGCAGGGTTTCATCAACCCTCTTTCACATGCCAAACGCGGTGACCAATTGAAGTCGCCGCGGTGAAAGCAAAGGAGTAATAAATGAGTCTGAGCAATCGTTTGGGGTTGCTGGGGCGCAAGGTGGGCATGATGCGTCTGTTCACCGATGACGGCGATGCAGTGCCCGTCACGGTGGTGGATGTGTCCAACAACCGCGTTACCCAGGTCAAGACCCAAGATACCGACGGCTATGTCGCCCTGCAGGTGACGTTCGGCTCGCGCAAAGCTTCGCGCGTGACCAAGCCGCAGGCCGGCCACCTCGCCAAGGCGGGTGTCGAAGCCGGTGAAATCATCCAGGAATTCCGCGTCGCTGCCGACACCGCCGCCAAGTACCAGGCTGGCGCCACGCTGCCCGTGACCGAGATCTTTGCCGTGGGCCAGAAGGTCGACGTGCAGGGCACCTCGATCGGTAAGGGTTATGCCGGCACGATCAAACGTCACAACTTCAGCTCGCAGCGTGCCTCGCACGGTAACAGCCGTTCGCACAACGTTCCGGGTTCCATCTCCATGGCGCAGGATCCGGGCCGCGTGTTCCCGGGCAAGCGCATGACCGGCCACATGGGCGACGAGACCGTGACCACCCAGAACCTGGACGTGATCCGTATCGATGAAGCCCGTCAGCTGCTGCTGATCAAGGGCGCCGTTCCCGGTTCCGCTGGCGGCTTCGTGACCGTCCGTCCTGCCGTCAAGGTACAAGCCAAGAAAGGAGCGAACTGATGCAGCTCGAACTCCTGAACGACCAGGGTCAGGCCGCTTCCAAGCTGGAAGCCCCGGATACCGTGTTCGGTCGTGAATACAACGAAGCGCTGGTGCACCAGATCGTGGTGGCCTTCCAGGCCAATGCCCGTCAAGGCACCCGTGCCCAGAAGGACCGCGAACAGGTCAAGCACTCGACCAAGAAGCCGTTCAAGCAGAAGGGTACCGGCCGCGCTCGCGCTGGTATGACGTCCTCGCCGCTGTGGCGCGGGGGTGGTCGTATCTTCCCGAACAGCCCGGACGAGAATTTCACCCAGAAGATCAACAAGAAGATGTACCGCGCCGGCATGGCCTCCATCTTCTCCCAGCTGGCCCGTGAAGGCCGTCTGGCCGTGGTCGAGTCCCTGAAGGTCGATTCGCCCAAGACCAAGCAGCTGGCTGCCAAGTTCAAGGCCATGAACCTGGACTCCGTGCTGGTGATCGCCGACCAGGTCGACGAGAACCTGTACCTGGCTTCGCGCAACCTGGCCAATGTGCTGGTTGTGGAGCCGCGCTACGCTGACCCGCTGTCGCTGGTGCACTACCGCAAGGTGCTGGTGACCAAGGCTGCCGTGGACCAACTCAAGGAGATGTTCGCATGAGCACCGCCGCCAAGTTTGAAGAAGGTCGTCTGATGCAGGTGCTCGTGGCCCCCATCGTGTCCGAGAAGGCCACCATGGTTGCCGAGAAGAGCAATGCAGTGACGTTCAAGGTGCTGCAGGACGCGACCAAGCCGGAAATCAAGGCTGCCGTTGAGCTGATGTTCAAGGTCGAGGTCAAGGGCGTCTCTGTGGTCAATACCAAGGGCAAGACCAAGCGCTATGGCAAGTCCGTCGGTCGCCGCGACAACGTTCGCAAGGCCTACGTGACCCTCAAGCCGGGTCAAGAGCTGAACCTGTCCGGGGAGGCTGCGTAATCATGGCTGTTATCAAGATGAAACCGACTTCCCCCGGCCAGCG
>DALYHW010000356.1:0-1945 GCA_031970695.1 Hylemonella sp. | reverse complement strand
AAGCAAAGAAAAGGCGAGCCGGATGCGTCGTCCCTGCGCTGTGCGCAGGGCACACTGCGTTGCTCGGATCGGTCGGGAGGGCCGCAAACTCGCCCTGCGGGCTCAGACATGCGTCCCTCTTTTTCCGCCCGCTCCTGCGCTACTCGCCTCCGCATACGGCGTAAGGAGTCGGGTATCCATACCCAAGACCACAAGGACGCGCCATGGCGCGTCCTTGTGGAGCCGGGCTGTTGGATGTTTGCCTCCCCGCCGTTGGCAGGGCTGAGCAGCGCAGGGACGAGGGGATCAAGAGCCGTGCATGTCTGAGCGCAGCGAGTTTGCGCGGCTCCCCCTCGGCACGAGCAGCGCAAGGCAGCCCGCAGGGCCCCTGACGTCGGCTGCCCTTCTCTTTGGTGACTTTCTCTTGGGCACGCAAGAGAAAGTTACTGCCCTGTCGGGGGCACATCCCGACAATGCCACGATCACGAGTACGTGCCGAAGAATACGAAAACGCTACTCGTAAACGATGACAGCCTTGCCCTGATCCGCCTGCGCCATCCACCCCGCCAGCGCCGCATCACTCGGATAAAAGCGCGCATCGTCGCCCAGCTGCAGTTCCGCGGCAGCCGCGATGCCCTGGCCCTGGCGGCGGAGCACGAACCGCACCCCCAGGCCGCGCATCAGTTCCCCCTGCTCCGTGACCTCGCGCCGCGGCGGATGGTCCGCCACCATGCGCTGGACGTCCGGCGCCCGGCCGTTGACGGCCACTCGCAGGTATTTTCCAAAGCGGCAGCGCGCGGCCTCCAGGCTCCAGACCTGGTTCACGTTGAGCTGCAGCCCCCCGGAAAAGCGGTCGGGCATGACCTTGGCCATGACGATGATGAGCTCGTCGTCCTTGAACAGGTGCTTGTTGGCGTTCATCAGCGTCTCATCGACGCGTGCGTCGAGCACGGCGCTCTTGTCGTCGAGCTTGAACAGGCCCAGGCGGCCACGCTGGCCGTTGATGACCCGGAAGTCGCTGACGATGCCGGCCAGCAGCTGCGGCTCGCGGGTGTCGATCAGGTCAACCAGTTCACGCTTGGCGAAACGGCGCACTTCCAGCGCCACCTCGTCGAACAGATGGCCCGACAGATAAAAACCGACTGCGGTCTTTTCGTGCGTGAGGCGCTCCTTCACGCCCCAGGGCAGGGAGTCCACCAGGTCCGGCTCCTGGGTGGACGACCCATGGCTGTCCTCGCCCATCATGTCGAACAGCCCCCCCTGGTTGGCATTGGCCGCCGTGGCGTTGGCGAAGTCGAAGGCACGGTCGATCGAGGCCACCAGTTCGGCCCGGTTCAGGTGCAGCGCATCGAAGGCCCCCGCCTTGATAAGTGCCTCGATGGTGCGCTTGTTCAGCCGGGTGCGGTCCACACGCACGCAGAAGTCGAACAGGCTCTTGAAGGGACCACCCTCCTCGCGCGCCGCGACGATGGCCTGGATGGCCTGCTCGCCCGTGCCCTTGACCGCACCCAGACCATAGCGAATCACCTTGTCGGAGATCGGTTCGAAACGGTAGTTGCCGCGGTTGACGTCGGGCGGCTCAAAGGTCATGCCCATCTTGAGCGCGTCCTCGAACAACACCTTCAGCTTGTCCGTGTCGTCCATTTCCACGGTCATGTTGGCGCAGAAAAACTCCGCCGTGTAATGGACCTTGAGCCAGGCCGTGTGGTAAGCGAGCAGCGAGTAGGCGGCCGCGTGCGACTTGTTGAAACCGTAGCCGGCGAACTTTTCCATCAGGTCGAAGACCTCGTCGGCCTTGTCCTGCGGGATATTGTGGGTCTTGAGCGCGCCGGCGCGGAACTTCTCCCGGTGCTCGGCCATCTCCTCGGCTTTCTTCTTGCCCATGGCGCGGCGCAGCAGGTCGGCGCCACCGAGCGAGTAGCCGCCCAGGATCTGCGCGGTCTGCATCACCTGCTCCTGGTAGACC
>DALYHW010000355.1:0-1966 GCA_031970695.1 Hylemonella sp. | reverse complement strand
GCTGCTGATGTGGCTGGCCATGCGTGGCGCCCTGGCCGCCGCGGGCGGCTCCAGCGTGCGCCGCGTGACCGGCAACTACCACATTCCGATTTCCAACACGGCCACCGCTGCGCTGGCGCTGGAGACAGTGGACTGATTTTTCGCGTGAGTGTCACCTCGTGCCGTCGCAAGGCGGTTTGAGCGCCCAGGCCCGGAGCCCGGACTGGGCGTTTTTTATGCGGCGACGGGCTGACGCTAGTCCTTGGGCCGGAAGGAAATGATCATCGGCGACGGGACGACGCCGTCCTCGTTGCGCGGCAGCACGTCCGTCTTGTCGATGGCCTTGAGCACGGCCTCGTCCCACTTCGGTACGTCGCTGCTCTTGAGCAGCTTGCGACCGACGATGGTGCCGTCGGGTGACGTGCGCACTTCCACTTCGGCGCTCGGGTTGCCGCTGATTTCGTCCTGGAAGGCGATGTTGGGCTTGATCCGGGCCCGGATACGGGCCGCATAGCTGGCCGACGGGCCGGCGGACTTCTGGGCGTTGCCGGTGGCCGTGGGCGCGCCGGTGGCGCCGGCCAGGCCCGCGATGCGCTTCATGTTCTCCTGGCGCAGCTTCTCGCGTTCGGCAGCTTCCTGCTGCTCGCGGCGTTTGGCTTCGAGTTCTTTCTTCTTCTTGTCCTCGGCCAGTTTCTTTTCGCGTTCCTGCCGCTCGCGTTCTGCCCGTTCCTTGTCGAGCCGATCCTTTTCGCGCTTTTCCTGATCGGCTTTTTCCTTGGCCTTGCGTTCGCGCTCGCGCGCCAGCGCGATCTCGGCCTCGTTGGGCTGGGGGGCTTCCACTTTAGGCGGGGCGGGGGGTGGCACGGGTTGTGGTTCTGGTTCGACCTCAACCAGTTTGGGCGCGGCCTCTTGCGGCACGGCAGACCAGAGCTCGGCTTCCACCGCCAGGCTGTTGTCGTGGCGCCGCCAGCTCACGCCCCAGGTCAGCGCGGCCAGCAGCAGGCCATGGATGAGCAGGGCCAGGCCATAGGCGCGCAGGGTTCCCTCGCGGGAGCGCTGCGGCTCAAACTCGAAACGGCTGGCGGTGGCGGACATGGTCGACGGCGGGCGCTCAGTTCACCATCTGCACCGACAGGCCCACGCGCTGCACACCAGCGCGCTGCAGCGTGTCCATGACCTTGACCACGGCTTCGTACTTGACGTTCTTGTCGGCGCTGATGACCACCGCGGAGCTGGCCTCCTTGCCGGCGGCCGACTGGGCGCGCTTGACATTGGCTGCCAGCTCGCCAAGCTTGACGCGCGTGGTGTTGTCCTTGATCTTGAGCGTCAGGCTCTCGTCCTTGTTGAGCACGACCTCGATCACCTGGTCCGGCTGGCGCTTGGCCTTGCCCACGCTGGGCAGGTCCACCACGCTGGGCGTGATGAGCGGTGCCGTGACCATGAAGATGATCAGCAGCACCAGCATCACGTCGATGAAGGGCACCATGTTGATCTCGTTGATGGTGCGCCTTCCGCGCCCGCGACTCACGAGGGTGGGCATGCTGTGGTCCTTAGGGTCTGTTCACACGGATTTCTCCAGTGCGAACGTGGTTAAAACCGCACCAATCTAGGCGCGCGACGACGCCCAGGCTGAACGCCTGGGCTAGGAGTGCAACAACGAGTGGCGCGGTTTTAACCACGTTCCCTTCGGGTTGCGGCCAAAAAAGCCATGCGGGGTGTTGCGCGGACTTGCCGGGGATCACCCCGGTGGCGTCCACGCGCCTACCGCATGACTTTTTTGACTCGCAACGCATCTGGAGAAATTCGTGTGAACAGACCCTAGAAGGTGGAGCTCTGGGCGCCGGCTGGCTGGGTGCCGATGTTGCGCTGCAGGATGTTGGAGAACTCCTCGATGAAAGTCTCCAGCATGGCCGCCACGCGGTCGATGTCGCGCGCGAAGCGGTTGTAGGCCACCACGGCCGGGATGGCCGAGAACAGGCCGATGGCC
>DALYHW010000354.1:0-1987 GCA_031970695.1 Hylemonella sp. | reverse complement strand
CATTCCTGGAGGTGCTCGAGGGCAAGACCCTGCCGGCCTTCGAGATCCTGGGCAGACGCGCCCAAGGGTGAAGCAGTTTTTACCCGCGTAGACGGCCCCGCAAGGGGCCGTTTGCATTTTGACGCACCCATGTAACCAATTTCATGCCAGAATGGAAACTAAGTTACAAGGAGAAAGAGACTTATGACGCGTCGTGCGACCAAGATTGTTGCCACCCTCGGCCCCGCTTCCAGCGATCCGGCCCTGCTTGAACAGATGATCCGCGCTGGTGTCAGCGTGGTGCGGCTGAATTTCAGCCATGGCAAGGCCCAGGACCACATCGACCGCGCCCGCCTGGTGCGCGAAGCCGCCGCCCGTGCCGGGCGCGAGGTGGCCATCATGGCCGACCTGCAAGGCCCCAAGATCCGGGTCGGCAAGTTTGCCGGGAACAAGGTGCAACTCCAGAACGGACAGAAGTTCGTGCTGGATGCCAGCCGCACCGAACCGGGTGACGCCAACGGCGTCGGCCTGGACTACAAGGAACTGCCCCAGGACGTGAAGGTTGGCGACGTGCTCCTGCTGGCCGATGGCCTGATCATCATGAAGGTCGAGGCGGTCAAGGGCCAGGCCGTGCATTGCACGGTGGTGCAGGGCGGCGAGCTGTCCAACAACAAGGGCATCAACAAAAAGGGTGGCGGCCTGACCGCTCCGGCCCTGACCGCCAAGGACATGGAGGACATCAAGACCGCGATGAGCTTCCAGGCCGACTACGTGGCCGTGAGCTTCCCGCAGAACGCGACCGACATGGAAATGGCCCGCCAGCTGTGCAACGTGGCCGCGGCCGAGTTCAACCACAAGCCCCTGCTGATCGCCAAGATCGAGCGTGCCGAGGCCATCCCCAAGCTCGAAGAGATCCTGCGCGCGAGCGACAGCATCATGGTCGCCCGCGGCGACCTGGCCATCGAGGTGGGCAACGCGGCTGTGCCGGCGCTGCAAAAGCGCATGATCAAGATGGCGCACGAGATGGACAAGACCGTGATCACGGCCACCCACATGATGGAGTCGATGATCAACAACCCCATGCCCACGCGCGCCGAGGTGAGCGACGTGGCCAACGCGGTGCTGGACGGCACGGACGCGGTCATGACCTCGGCCGAGACTGCCGCCGGCAAGTTCCCGCTGGAGACCGTGGTCGAGATGGCCAGCATCTGCAAGGCGGCCGAGGATGCGCAGGATGTCGAGCTCGACGCCGACTTCAGTGGCAAGACCTTCTCGCGCATCGACCAGTCCATCGCCATGGGCGCGCTGTTCACGGCCTACCACCTCGGGGCCAAGGCGATCGTGGCGCTGACCGATTCCGGCTCGACCCCGCTGTGGATGAGCCGCCATCGGGTGAACATCCCGATCTACGCGCTCACGCCCAAGGTCTCGACCCAGCGCAAGATGACGCTGTACCGCAATGTCAGCCCGCTGCTGATGGACACCAGCGCTGACCGCGACACCGCGCTGGAGCAGGCCGAAAAACACCTCAAGGCGCGTGGCATCGTGCAAAGCGGCGACATCTACGTCATCACCTGCGGCGAGCCCATGGGGGCGCCGGGCGGCACCAATATGCTGAAGATCTGCCGCGTCGCCTGACGATACGCCGGCCACCGACGCCATCAGCCACCCCGGACGCCGGTCGTTCGGGGGGTGAATTCCCCTGCGGATAAAATCACGGGTTACCAACCCGTTACCTACTTCCCAGGGGATTTTCATGCCACTCGTCTCGATGCGCGAGCTGCTGGACCACGCGGCCGAAAACGGCTACGGCATTCCGGCCTTCAACGTCAACAACCTCGAACAGGTCCAGGCCGTGATGGCCGCCGCCGACGAGGTCGGTGCGCCGGTCATCCTGCAGGCCAGTGCGGGCGCCCGCAAGTACGCCGGTGAACCCTTCATCAAGCACCTGATCCAGGCTGCCTGCGAAGCCTATCCCCACATCCCGCTGGTGATGCACCAGGACCAC
>DALYHW010000353.1:0-2029 GCA_031970695.1 Hylemonella sp. | reverse complement strand
ATGGGCAACGACAGCCCGCTGGCCGTGCTGTCCGACAAGAACAAGCCGCTGTACAACTACTTCAAGCAGCTGTTCGCCCAGGTGACCAACCCGCCGATCGACCCGATCCGCGAGGCCATCGTGATGTCCTTGGTGTCCTTCATCGGCCCCAAGCCCAACCTGCTGGACATCAACCAGGTCAATCCGCCCATGCGCCTCGAGGTGAGCCAGCCCGTGCTGGACTTCACCGACATGGCCAAGCTGCGCAACATTGAGGTCACCACCCAGGGCAAGTTCCGCAGCGCGACGCTGGACATCACCTACCCCCTGGCCTGGGGCCGTGAAGGCGTTGAGGCCAAGCTGGCCTCGCTGTGCGCCGAAGCGGTGGACGCGATCAAGGGCGGCACCAACATCCTGATCATCAGCGACCGTGCCATCAGCGCAACCCAGGTGGCCGTGCCGGCCCTGCTGGCATTGTCGGCCGTGCACCAGCACCTGGTGCGCGAGGGCCTGCGCACCTCGGTCGGCCTCGTGGTCGAGACCGGTACCGCGCGCGAAGTTCACCACTTCGCCGTACTGGCCGGTTATGGCGCCGAGGCTGTCCATCCCTACCTGGCGATGGAGACACTGGTCGCCATGCACAAGGACCTGCCGGGCGACCTGAGCGCCGACAAGGCCATCTACAACTACATCAAGGCGATCGGCAAGGGCCTGTCCAAGATCATGTCCAAGATGGGCGTGTCGACCTACATGTCCTATTGCGGCGCCCAGCTGTTCGAGGCCATCGGCATCAACAGCGCCACCATCGACAAATATTTCACCGGTACCCCGAGCCGCGTCGAAGGCATCGGCGTGTTCGAGATGGCTGAGGAAGCCATCCGCATGCACAAGGCCGCCTACGGCAACGATCCGGTGCTGGCTACCATGCTGGACGCGGGCGGCGAGTACGCCTGGCGTACCCGTGGCGAAGAGCACATGTGGACGCCGGACGCGATCGCCAAGCTGCAGCACAGCACGCGCGCCAACAGCTTCAGTACGTACAAGGAATACGCGCAGATCATCAACGATCAGAGCAAGCGCCACATGACGCTGCGTGGCCTGTTCGAATTCAAGATCGATCCGGCCAAGGCCATCCCGGTCGAGGAAGTGGAACCCGCCAGCGAGATCGTCAAGCGTTTCGCGACCGGCGCCATGTCGTTGGGATCGATCTCCACCGAGGCGCACGCCACGCTGGCCGTGGCCATGAACCGCATCGGGGGCAAGAGCAACACCGGTGAAGGTGGTGAGGATCCGGCGCGTTACCGCAACGAGCTCAAGGGCATTCCGATCAAGAAGGGCGAGACGCTCAAGAGCGTGATCGGTGAGGCACAGGTGGAAGTCGACCTGCCGCTGCAGGATGGCGATTCGCTGCGCTCCAAGATCAAGCAGGTCGCCTCCGGCCGCTTTGGCGTGACCGCCGAATATCTGGCCAGCTCGGACCAGATCCAGATCAAGATGGCGCAGGGCGCCAAGCCCGGCGAGGGCGGTCAGCTGCCCGGTGGAAAAGTGTCCGACTACATCGGCAAGCTGCGTTATTCCGTGCCCGGCGTCGGCCTGATTTCGCCGCCGCCGCACCACGATATCTACTCCATCGAGGACCTGGCCCAGCTGATCCACGACCTGAAGAACGTGGCGCCGCATTCCAGCATCAGCGTCAAGCTGGTGTCGGAAATCGGTGTGGGCACCATCGCTGCCGGCGTGGCCAAGTGCAAGAGCGACCACGTCGTGATCGCCGGCCATGACGGCGGTACCGGTGCGTCGCCCTGGTCCTCCATCAAGCACGCGGGCAGCCCGTGGGAGATCGGTCTGGCCGAAACCCAGCAGACCCTCGTGCTGAACCGCCTGCGCGCCCGTATCCGCGTGCAGGCCGACGGCCAGATGAAGACCGGCCGCGACGTCGCCATTGGCGCGCTGCTGGGCGCCGACGAGTTCGGCTTCGCGACGGCACCGCTGGTGGTCGAGGGCTGCATCATGATGCGCAAGTGCCACCTGAACACCTGCCCGGTGGGCG
>DALYHW010000352.1:0-2042 GCA_031970695.1 Hylemonella sp. | reverse complement strand
CCCTCGGCCTGCATGCGGTCCATCAGGACCGAACCCACCATGCCTCGCCAGCCGACGAGACCTACGACGTTACCTACCTTGCTCATCACATGCCCTTTCAAATCAGATTTGGTTTGCCCGGCTCGTCCAGCCGGGAGGGCATGACGAACCGGAGCCTGGTCAGCCCTTGGTTTTCGTAATGGCGGCAACCACCGCGTCGCCCATCTCGCGGGTGCCCACCTTGGTCGTGCCTTCCGACCAGATATCCGCCGTGCGCAGGCCAGACGCGAGCACGCTCTTGACCGCAGACTCGATCCGGTCGGCGGCGGCAGCTTGGTTGAGCGAGAAGCGGAGCATCATGGCAGCAGACAGTATTGTAGCCAGCGGGTTGGCAATACCCTTACCGGCGATGTCCGGTGCGCTGCCGTGGCTGGGCTCGTACAGACCCTGATTCTTGGCATTCAGGCTGGCCGAGGGCAGCATGCCAATCGAGCCTGTCAGCATGGCCGCTTCGTCCGAGAGGATGTCGCCGAACATGTTGCCGGTCACGATCACATCGAAGCTCTTGGGCGCCTTGACCAGCTGCATGGCGGCGTTGTCCACGTACATGTGCTCGAGTGCCACGTCCGGGTACTGCTTGTGCACCTCGATGACCACGTCTTTCCAGAACTGGAAGGTTTCCAGCACATTGGCCTTGTCCACGCTGGTGACCTTCTTGTTGCGCTTGCGCGCCGCCTGGAAGGCGGTGTGGGCGATGCGCTCGATCTCTGGCTTGCTGTAGCGCATCGTGTCGAAGGCTTCTTCGGCGCCAGGGAAGGCGCCGTCGGTGGCAATGCGGCGTCCGCGCGGCTGGCCGAAGTAGATGTCGCCGGTGAGTTCACGCACGATCAGAATGTCCAGGCCGGCCACCAGCTCAGGCTTGAGGCTGGAGGCGTGGGTGAGCTGTTCATAGCAAATGGCCGGGCGGAAGTTGGCATACAGGCCCAGGTGCTTGCGCAGGCCCAGGATGGCCTGTTCCGGGCGCAGTGCGCGTTCGAGCTTGTCGTATTTCCAGTCGCCCACGGCGCCAAAGAGGATGGCGTCGGCCGCCTTGGCGAGATTCAGGGTTGATTCGGGCAGAGGGTGACCTGCGGCTTCGTAGGCTGCGCCGCCGACGGGGGCGGTTTCCAGCTCGAACTTCAGGTCCAGGACCTTGAGGACCTTGACGGCCTCGGCCACGATTTCGGTACCGATGCCGTCACCCGGCAGAACTGCGATTTTCATGTCTATCTTTGCGCGGTTGTTGAGAGGGCGATCAGCCCATCATGGTGTGGGCGAGCCAGGGCTTCTTGGCCAGACGCTCGGCTTCGTATGCGGCGATCTTGTCCTTGTGGCGCAGCGTCAGGCCGATGTCGTCGAAACCGTTGAGCAGGCAGTACTTGCGGAAGGGCTGCACATCGAACGGGATTTCCTCGCCCTGCGGCTTGACGATGACCTGGCGCTCCAGGTCGATGGTCAGGCTGTAGCCGGGGAAGGCCGCGCATTCGTCGAACAGCTGGGCCACCGTGGCCTCGGGCAGCACGATGGGCAGCAGGCCGTTCTTGAAGCAGTTGTTGAAGAAGATGTCGGCAAAGCTGGGCGCGATCAGGGCACGGAAGCCAAACTGGTCAATGGCCCAAGGCGCGTGCTCGCGCGAAGAGCCACAGCCGAAGTTCTTGCGGGCCAGCAGGACGGAGGCGCCGGCATAACGCGGCTGGTTCAGCACGAAATCCGGGTTCGGCTTGCGGCTGGCCGGATCCTGACCCGGGTAGCCGGCATCCAGGTAGCGCCATTCATCGAACAGGTTGGGGCCGAAGCCGGTCTTGCGGATGGACTTGAGGAACTGCTTGGGAATGATGGCGTCGGTGTCGACGTTCTCGCGGTCCATCGGTGCCACGAGTCCCTTGTGGATGGTGAACTTCTGCATGCTGGACCTCAGGCGAACTTGCGGATGTCGACGAAGTGGCCGTGGATGGCGGCCGCCGCCGCCATGGCCGGGCTGACCAGATGGGTGCGGCCGCCATTGCCCTGGCGCCCTTCGAAGT
>DALYHW010000351.1:0-2043 GCA_031970695.1 Hylemonella sp. | reverse complement strand
GAGGAAGTGCTCCAGCACCACTGTGTACAGATCCTCGCGCGCGAAGCCGCGCACGACCTTGCCCGAATCGGGTGCCACGGCCACCGGGTTGCTGTTGTAGACCACCAGCGCTTCCACCTTGGGGCCCCAGGCCGCATCACCCGGGTGCAGCAGCACGTCACCGATGGTGCTCATGTTCAGGGTGCGTGGCGTGCGGCCGCGCAGCAGGTCGGGCCGCTGCAGGGCGGCACGGTCCACGGGGTAGGCGCCGGAGCTGCTGAGCAGCACGCCGCCGGCGCGGTGGCGCCAGGCGCCGATGAGTGCGGGCAGGCAGGCCACGGCGCGCGCCGCATTGCCGCCGCCGTGCACGCGCTGCATGCCGTAGTTCAGGCGGATGGCGGCGGGCTCGCCGCGCAAGAAGCACAGGCCGTAGTCGCGCGCCAGGTCCCGGATCTGCTGCACCGGCAGGCCACAGACTTCGGCCGCGCGCTCGGGGGACCACTGCAGCGCGCGTTCACGCAGCGCAGGCCAGCCGACGGTGTAGCGTTCGATGTAGTCGTGGTCCAGCCAGTCGTGCACGACCAGTTCGTGCATCAGCGCCAGGGCCAGCGCAGCGTCGGTGCCCGGGCGCAGGGCCAGGTGCTCGTGGCATTTTTCGGCCGTCTCGGTGCGGCGCGGGTCGATGCAGACCAGCCGGGCACCACGCCGCTTGGCCTCCTGGGCGAGGCGCCAGAAGTGCAGGTTGCTGCCGATCGAATTGCTGCCCCAGATCAGAATCAGCCTGGCTTCGGCGTAGTACTGGGTGTGCATGCCGAGCTTGCCACCCAGCGTGTAGGTCATCGCCGCGCCGCCGGCGGCAGAGCAGATGGTGCGGTCCAGCTGCGAAGCACCGAGCCGGTGGAAGAAACGCGCCGCCATGCTCTCACCCTGCACCAAGCCCATGGTGCCGGCGTAACTGTAGGGCAGGATGGCCTGCGGGTCGCGCTGCGCGATCGCCTGCAGGCGCTGCGCGATTTCCCGCAAGGCCTCGTCCCAGCCGATGCGCTCGAACTGGCCCGCACCCTTGGGCCCGATGCGGCGCAGCGGGTGCAGCACGCGCTCGGGGTGGTAGGTGCGTTCGGTGTAGCGCGAAACCTTGGCGCAGAGCACGCCGTTGGTGTGCAGGTGGTCGGGGTCGCCCGTGACGCGGATCGCCCGGCCGTTTTCCACCTGCGTGACGAGGGCGCAGGTGTCAGGGCAGTCGTGCGGGCAAGCGCCGCGCACCAGGGTGGTCTCAGTCATGGGGGAGCCCCAGGTGATGGGCGATGGCCTGCGACCGTGCGGCGTGGATGATCTCGCCGACCTTCTTGCCGTTGTGTCCCTGGGCCATGGCGTGCTCGGCGACCGGTTGCGTATCCACGGCCAGCACGGCGTCAAGCACGCCCTGCAGGCGTTGCGCCTGCAGGTAGGGCTCGGCCTCGTGGCCCAGGCGGCCACGCGCGTCGCACGCGCAGGCCTGCAGCACCTCGACAAAACGCTGAGGCTTGCGGATGGCGTCGCAGCGTTCCAGCAGGCGCAGCAGCGCCGCGGGGCCCAGCGTGGCGCTGCGGTGGATGTTGCCGTGCTCGCGGGCCACGACGTCGGCCAGTTCACGGCAGTCGATGGGTACGCGCAGGCGTTCACACAGGCCCTTGAGCAGGCGGGCGCTTCGTTCCTCGTGGCCGATGTGGCGCGGCAGCACGTCGGCTGGCGTCGTGCCCTTGCCCAGGTCGTGTCCCAGGCAGGCAAAACGCACGGTCAGGGGCGCCTGCAGTTTTGCCGCCATGTCCAGCACCATCATCAGGTGCACGCCGGTGTCGACCTCGGGGTGGTGCTGTTCGGGCTGGGGCACGCCCCAGAGGCGGTCCACCTCGGGCAGCAGGCGTTTCAGGGCACCGCACTCGCGCAGCACGTCGAACATGCGTGACGGTTGCACTTCCATGAGGCCGCGGCTGAGCTCCTGCCAGACGCGTTCGGCCACCAGGTGGTCCACCTCGCCGTCGTCCACCATGTGGCGCATCAGCGTCATGGTTTCCGGTGCCACCG
>DALYHW010000350.1:0-2065 GCA_031970695.1 Hylemonella sp. | reverse complement strand
ACTGACGAGCAGATGCAGCCGCTGGCCAATGCCGCCCGCTGCCGCTCGGAAGCCGACTGGCTGGTGGGCATCAACGGCACGCGCGCCATGACGGCCTTCAATTCGCGTGACGGCGGTTTCTTCCTGACCACCGTAGGCCGGGTGCAGACACCCACGCTGGCCGTGGTGGTGGAGCGCGAGGAGCAGATCCGCAAGTTCGTCAGCCGGGACTACTGGGAGGTGCACGCCAGCTTCGGCGCACAGGCCGGCGACTACCCCGGCAAGTGGTTTGACCCCAAGTGGAAGAAGACCGAGGACGACGCCGAGAAAAAGGCCGACCGGGTCTGGAGCGAAAAGGAAGCCCGGCAGATCGCCGACGCCGTGCGCGGCCAGACCGCCACCGTCACCGAGGAAAGCAAACCCAGCACCCAGGCCTCGCCCATGCTGTTCGACCTGACCAGCCTGCAGCGCGAAGCCAACGGCAAGTTCGGCTTTTCGGCCAAGACCACCCTGGCACTGGCGCAGAGCCTGTACGAACGGCACAAGGCCCTGACCTACCCGCGTACCGATTCCCGCCACCTGCCCGAGGACTACCTCGCGGTGGCGAAGCAGACCTTCGAGATGATTGCCGATTCCGGCATGAAGCACCTGGCGCCGCACGCTGCCACCGGCCTCAAGAACGGCTACGTCAAGCCCAGCAAACGCATCTTCGACAACGCCAAGGTCAGCGACCACTTTGCCATCATCCCCACGCTGCAGGCGCCCAGCGGCCTGTCCGAGGCGGAGCAGAAGCTGTATGACCTGGTGGCACGCCGTTTCATGGCCGTGTTTTTCCCCAGCGCCGAATACCAGGTGACCACCCGGATCACCACGGCGGCCGGCCACAACTTCAAGAGCGAAGGCAAGGTGCTGGTCAAGCCGGGCTGGCTGGCCATCTACGGCAAGGAAGCCGAGGACGAGATGGCGCCGGGCGAGGGTAGCAGCAAGGTGCTGGTGCCCGTAGCGGCGGGCGAGAAGGTCAAGACCAACGCCGTCGAGCCGAAAGGGCTCAAGACCCGCCCGCCGGCACGCTACAGCGAAGCCACGCTGCTGTCGGCCATGGAGGGTGCGGGCAAGTTGATCGAGGACGACGAGCTGCGCGAGGCCATGCATGAAAAGGGCCTGGGCACGCCGGCCACACGCGCGGCCATCATCGAGGGCCTGCTGGGCGAGAAATACATGCTGCGCGAGGGTCGCGAGCTCATCCCGACCGCCAAGGCCTTCCAGCTCATGACGCTGCTGCGCGGCCTCGGGGTGGAAGAACTCTCCCGACCCGAATTGACCGGCGAGTGGGAATACAAGCTCTCGCAGATGGAACACGGCAAGCTGTCGCGCGCCGAGTTCATGCGCGAGATCGCGGCCATGACGGAGCACATCGTCAAGAAGGCCAAGGAATACGACCGCGACACGATCCCCGGCGACTACGCGACGCTGGCCACGCCCTGCCCCAACTGCGGTGGCGTGGTGAAGGAGAACTATCGCCGTTACGCCTGCACGGGCAAAAAGGGGGACGGCGAGGGCTGCGGCTTCTCTTTCACCAAGATCCCGGCCGGGCGCGCCTTCGAGCTGCCGGAAGTGGAGCAATTCCTGCGGGAGAAGAAGATCGGCCCGCTGGACGGTTTCCGCTCCAAGGCCGGCTGGCCCTTCACGGCCGAGATCGCGCTCAAGTACAGCGACGAGGACAAGAACTGGAAACTGGAGTTCGACTTCGGCAACGAGGATGAATCCGAGACCGGCGAGCTGGTCGACTTCGCCGGACGCGAGCCACTGGGTGCCTGCCCCAAGTGCGGCGGCAAGGTCTACGACCACGGCAAGAACTACGTCTGCGAAAAGAGCGTGCCCACGCTCGCCCAGGCCACGCCGAGCTGCGACTTCAAGAGCGGCCAGATCATCCTGCAGCAGCCCGTGGAACGCGAGCAGATGATGAAACTGCTCGCCACCGGCAAGACCGACCTGCTGGACAAATTCGTGTCCATGCGCACCCGTCGCCCCTTCAAGGCCTACCTGGCCTGGAATGCCGAAGAGGGCAAGGTGAGCTTCGAGTTCG
>DALYHW010000349.1:0-2093 GCA_031970695.1 Hylemonella sp. | reverse complement strand
CCCCGCCGCATACGCCCGGGGCCGGACCGCAAGGTCCGGCCCTTGCCATTTGGACGCTCAGGATTGCCGCTGCTGGACCTGCGCCAGACGCACCTTGAGTTCGGCGACGTCCTTTTGAAGGCTGTCGTTGAGATTGCGGGCGATGTCCAGCTCACGGCGGACCCGGGCGTCCACCTGCTCCAGCACCAGGTTTTCGGCCCGGGCCCGGCGTTCGTGCCGGATGTTGTAGCCGATCACTACGCCCAGCAGGAGCAGCAGTAATTCGATCATGGTTGCGCTCTTCCGATGTTGAAACAGACCTGCGGGGGTATAAGCAGATTCCGTGCCCGCCCCAGGCCTGCCGGGCGCCGGGCGTGCCGATGGCGGGGCGCCCGACGCCCCGGGCTCAGCGCACCGGATCGCGCAGGGCCAGACTGAGCTGGTCCACGACCTCCGCCCAGTCGGCATCCTCCATGAGCTGGTCACGCAGCAGCGCGGCCTGGGCGGGTGTCCAGAACGGGGCCTCCTCGATGCGCACCTGCGGCGCCAGCGGTGCGTAGCGCTGGATGAAGGCGGCAATGCCGGGCACGTCGCTGGGCAGGCCCAGCTGGGCAAACAGCTCACAGAAGCGGTGAAAGTGCGGCGACATGGTCTCTCCCCCGACGACGGATGACGACATTATTGGCCTTCTGCAGCACCCTTGCACGCGCGCTGCTGCGGCACCCGGCATGGCCACATCTCTGGCAGGGCCATGACCAATTTTTTGAATTTTTGCGTCAGATCAATTTGAAGATGTTTTTTAAATACTTCTTTTAATCGATAATGGTTCCATGTTCAAACAAGGAGTCCTGCCATGAACGCCCGACTGGAAACCCCCGTTCCCGATACGCTGAGCGCCGACCAGGCCATCGGCCAGATCGCCGTGCAACTGCCCGGCGCCACGGCCGTCTTTCGCCGCCTGAAACTGGACTTCTGCTGTGGCGGCCAGGTCAGCCTGCGCGAGGCCACGGCGGGCAAGGGTCTGGACCTGCAGGCGGTACTGGGCGAACTGGCGCAACTGCACCGCCCTACCGAGCTGCCCGCCGCCACCGCCCCGGGTCAGCTGATCGACCACATCCTCAGCCGCTACCACGAGGTGCATCGCGCCCAGCTGCCGGAATTGGTCCGCATGGCACGCCGGGTCGAGGCGGTGCACCGCGACCACGTCGACGTTTCCGCTGGCCTGGCCGACTTCCTGGAAGACATGGAGCAGGAGCTGCTCTCGCACATGGCGAAGGAGGAGCAGGTGCTCTTCCCCATGCTCAAGGCCGGCGGCAACAGCTTCGTGACGCAGCCCATCGCGATGATGCGCTATGAGCACGTGGACCACGGCGCGTCACTGGAAAAGCTGATGCACCTGACCCACGACGCCACTCCGCCCATGGGCGCCTGCAACACCTGGCGCGCCCTCTATGCCGGCATCGCCCAGTTGCACGATGACCTGATCAGCCACATCCACCTCGAAAACAATGTACTTTTCCCGCAGTTCGAAGCGCAGCAGCCGCAGGGCTGCGGCTCCTCCGGTTGCGTTTGCAGCTGATTCCAGACTTGAGCCCGGCTGGCGCTGCTAGCCGGGCTCTTTTTTTTGGGACCATCGCCGGAAGCTCAGCTCAACGCCGCGCTAGCGGGGCACCAGGAAGGTGGACTTGACCCGTGAGCTCTTCTCCGCCCCGCCATCCGATGCGGCGACCTCGAACACGATCGGGTGCGACCTTCCCTGCAGGGCCTGCGCTTCTGAAGCGGGCAGCGTGAGGCGCAGCGGCAAGGTGCCGATGGCAGCCGCTTCCACCGACAACTCGGTGGGTGTCACGATGCGCAGCCCCTGCAGTCCGGCAACTGCAATGTGGTAGGTCTGCGGGTGCTCGCTGCCGTTGGTGACCTGCATGCGGTAGACGTTCTCGACCTCGCCGCGGCCGACCACCCGCGCCATAGCGCCTCGGTCCTTGATGACGTCCACCACGAACCCCTGTCGAAGTGAGAGGCTCACCACAAACGCCAGGCTCATGCCCAGCAGCAACGTGCCGTAGATCAGCACACGCGGGCGCCAGACGCGGCTCAGCATCTGCGCCGGTGAC
>DALYHW010000348.1:0-2095 GCA_031970695.1 Hylemonella sp. | reverse complement strand
TCCTGAAGGAAGACCAGGGCCAGAACACCTGCATCTTCTCGACCGAGTTCTCGCTCAAGGTCATGGGTGACATCGCCGAGTATTTCGTGCACAACCGTGTGCGCAATTTCTACTCGGTGTCCATCTCCGGTTACCACATTGCCGAGGCGGGCGCCAACCCGATCAGCCAGCTGGCGTTCACGCTGTCCAACGGCTTCACGCTGGTCGAGGCGTATCTGGCGCGGGGCATGCACATCGACGACTTCGCGCCCAACCTCTCGTTCTTCTTCTCGAACGGCATGGATCCGGAATACACGGTGATGGGTCGTGTCGCGCGCCGCATCTGGGCCGTGGCCATGAAGGAGAAGTACGGTGCCAACGAACGCAGCCAGAAGCTGAAGTACCACATCCAGACCTCGGGTCGCAGCCTGCACGCGCAGGAGATCCAGTTCAACGACATCCGCACGACGCTGCAGGCGCTGATTGCCATCTACGACAACTGCAACTCCCTGCACACCAACGCCTTCGACGAGGCCATCACCACCCCGACCGAGGACTCGGTGCGCCGCGCCATGGCCATCCAGCTCATCATCAACCGCGAGTGGGGGCTGGCCAAGAACGAGAACCCGAACCAGGGTGCCTTCGTCATCGAGGAGCTCACCGAATTGGTGGAGGAGGCCGTGCTGGCCGAGTTCGAGCGCATCAGCGAACGCGGCGGCGTGCTCGGTGCCATGGAGACGGGTTACCAGCGCGGCAAGATCCAGGACGAGAGCATGCACTACGAGATGCTCAAGCACACCGGCGAGCTGCCCATCATCGGCGTGAACACCTTCCGTAACCCGCATGGTGACGCCGTGCTGGAGAAGCTGGAGCTGGCGCGTTCAACCGAAGAGGAAAAGCAGAGCCAGCTGCAGCGCCTCAACGACTTCCACGCGCGCCATGCGGCCGAGGCTCCCGTTCAGCTCAAGCGCCTGCAGCAGGCGGTGATCGAGAACGAGAACGTCTTCGCCGTGCTGATGGATGCCGTGCGCGTCTGTTCGCTAGGCCAGATCACCAGCGCCCTGTTCGAGGTGGGCGGACAGTACCGCCGTAGCATGTAAGCCGCCGCCGGCCGGCAATTCAGGCCGGCGGGTCCGCCGCCAGCGGCAGGTTGAGCAGCAGGTTCTGCGGCTTGACGCGCAGCACACCCTGCGCGTTCATGGCCAGGCCCAGCCAGACGGGCTTGCCGCGCACGTCGGCCTGTACGTCCTCGGGCCGGGCAAACTGCAGGCGGAACAGGCTGATCAGCCGTTGCATGCGGTCCGGGGCGACTTCGGCACCCTGGTAGAGGTCGTTGAGGATGGCGGTCGCTTCGGCATCCAGGCCCACATGCCAGCGCCAGGCCGCATCGTCCACGCGCGCCAGGGGCTCGATCTGCACCGCGACTCCCAGAAAATGCCGCACCCACCGCTCCAGCACGCGGGCCAGCGCCTTCAGGCCGCTGCGGGCCCGTGTCATGCGCAGGGTCAGGCCGTGGCTGAGCTCCTGCTGGACTTCATGCGTGAGGTCGAGCAGAAAGCGGTGGCGCTCGCTGCGTTCGCGGTAGCTGGCGGCGTTCGAGCCGTCGAGCACGGCCAGTTCCGCCTCGCGCAGGGCGGTCTTGTTTTCCATCAGCAGGCGACCGAGTTCGCCCAGGCCGGCATTGCGGGCATGCTGCTCGATCACGGCCTGGTCGGCGGCGAGCACCTGGCCGTCCTGGATGGTGACGCGTTGCGGACGGAACAGCAGTTCGGCTGCGCGCAGCTCCAGCGCGTCCTCGCAGGTGTCGAGCAGCCCGCGCAGGATGGCCTGCACCATGAGGTCGATGAACAGCGGCGGGAGTTCGATGCGGCCGCTGTGCATGAGCTGCAGGTAACAGCCCTCCAGCGTGCCGGCAGCCACCAGGCTGTCGCGCCAGGCCAGGAACAGCCGGTAGTTGTCGCGGGCGTCGGCGTCCTTGAAGCGTGTGAGCGCGTCGCCAGCGGGGCGGTGTAGCGGGTCGGCGCGCAGGCGCGCATGCAGCGCGCGCTCGGCCTTGCAGGACTCGGGGTCTCCTCGTTTTCAGTGCAATAAGTGACGGTACGCAAAGCTAGCACTG
>DALYHW010000347.1:0-2100 GCA_031970695.1 Hylemonella sp. | reverse complement strand
GATTACCATGGCCGTCGTACAAGGCGTAAAAGAAAAAGTTCACCTGCCCATTTATGACTCGCTCACGGTAGAGCCGGAAAAGCAGCTGCGCGACGCCATGAACCGCGGCGACGCGACCAAGAAGCGGCTGAACATCGTCATCGACAACAAGAGCGGCAGCGGCGGCACCCTGCCCCCGGGCGCGCCGCCGCCCGTCAACCCCGTGGACCACGCCCCGGCGCCCGCTGTTGCCGCACCGCGCCCGCGCGAACCCGGCCTGGTGCTGCGCCCGCGCACGGCACCGGCGCCCGCTGCCGCCCACCGCGACGTGCACTGGAGCTACGAAGGCGAAGCCGGACCGGAGAACTGGGCCCGCCTCAAGTCCGAATACATCCAGTGCGCGACGGGCAAGCGCCAGTCGCCGATCGCCATCGAGGACGTGGACACGCTCAAGGGCCCGGCCGAGCCCATCCAGTTCCGCTATGCGCCCAGCAAGGGCACGGTGGTCAACAACGGCCACACCATCCAGGTCAACGTATACGGCGACAACAGCCTCACGGTGCGGGGCACCATCTACCAGCTGCTGCAGTTCCACTTCCATCACCCCTCGGAAGAGCGCGTGAACGGCCAGAGCTACCCCATGGTGGGCCATTTCGTGCACCGCAACGACGTGGGCCAGCTCGCCATCGTGGCCGTGCTGCTGGAAACCGGCGAAGCCAACAAACTGATCGAGAACGTCTGGACCTACATGCCGCTGGACGTGAACGACAGCGTACGCATGCCGCCGGACCTGATCAACATCAACGACATCCTGCCGCGCGACCGGCGTTACTACCAGTTCATGGGCTCGCTCACCACACCGCCCTGCACGGAGGGCGTGTTGTGGATGGTGATGAAACAGCCGGTCAGCCTCAGCAGTGCGCAGCTGCGCGTGTTCAGCCAGCTCTACGAGAACAATGCCCGACCGGTCCAGCCCCGCAACGACCGGCCCGTGCGCGATGCCGTGCAACTGCAAGGCGCCGCTGCCCCGCAGTAAGGCTCAGAGCGCTTTTTTCAGGAACGTGCGCGTGAAACCGGGCGGATAGTCCGGCAGTTCACCAAACGCGGCGTAACCCAGCTTCTCGTAGAAGGGTCGGGCACCGAACTGCGTGTCGACCCAGGCGTGCCGGCAGCCACGGCGACGCGCCTCGTCTTCCGCTTGCGCCATCAACCGCAGACCCACGCCCTGCCCGCGCAGGCTTGCGGGCACCAGCAGCATCTGCGTGTAGAGCCAGCCGTAGCCGGTGGAGGCCCAAAGGCCGCCGATCACCGCATCCGACGCGTCGCGCAGCGCCAGCACCAGCGGCTTGTAGTGACCCGGACCGGCCAGGGATTCGTTGTAGCGTACCAGCGGCCCGGCGATGGCCTGGCGCACGGCGTCCACGGCCACGTCGCTGAGCTGGACCGTGTAGTGCATTGCCTTACTTGGCCAGGGCCTTGAGAGCCAGCTTGATGCCGTCGCTCACACCCACGTCCTTGGGCAGGGCCTTGAGCGCGGCGGCGGCTTCCTTGTCGCTGTAGCCCAGCGCCAGCAGGGCCTGGAGGATGTCGGCCTGCGCATCGCTGGCCGGTTGTGCCCCGGCCGCACCGATGTCCGCCCCCAGCTTGCCCTTGAGCTCCAGCAGCAGGCGCTCGGCCGTCTTCTTGCCGATGCCCGGCACCTTGATGAGGCGCCCGGCTTCCTGCAGGCTGACCGCCTGTGCCAGTTCGGCCACGCTCATGCCCGAGAGCACGGCCAGGGCCGTGCGCGGCCCCACGCCGGAAATCTTGATGAGCTGGCGAAACGCCTCGCGCTCGGTGGCGGTGCCGAAACCATAGAGCAGCTGCGCGTCCTCGCGCACGATGAAGTGCGTCAGCAGCGTGACCTTCCCGCCCGTATGCGGCAGGTTGTAGAAGGTGCTCATCGACACGTGGACCTCGTAGCCCACGCCGTTGCAGTCCACCAGCACTTCGGGTGGGTTCTTTTCAAGGAGGATGCCGGAAAGCCTGCCGATCATGGGTATCTATTTCCTGGGGCGGTGACTATGATTGCGTCCTGGCTCGGGCATTGCGCCCGTCCAATGACAGGAATTATCAGCTTGA
>DALYHW010000346.1:0-2100 GCA_031970695.1 Hylemonella sp. | reverse complement strand
CCGACTGGTGACAAACCCTAGGTCACAGCAGCACCTCATCTGCCTACACTGAGCCCATCACCGAGGAGCCAGACACCATGCGATCCATTCAACATTTCAATCGCCGCCACCTTATCGCCGCAGCCGCTGGCGCCGCCCTGTCCCTGCTGGCGCCCGCATCGCTGGCCGATACCTGGCCGAGCAAGCCGGTGCGCATCGTCGTGCCCTTTGCGCCGGGCGGCACCACCGATATCCTCGCGCGTGCCGTGGCGCCCGAGCTGTCCCGCGCCTTTGGCCAGCAGTTCATCGTCGACAACCGCGCCGGTGCGGGCGGCAACCTCGGTGCCGAGATCGTGGCCAAGTCGCCCGGTGACGGCTACACCCTGCTGATGGGCACCGTGGGTACTCACGGCATCAACAAGGCGCTGTACAACAAGTTGCCCTACGACCCGCAGAAGGACTTCGTGCCGGTCACGCTGGTGGCCGGTGTGCCCAATGTGATGGTGGTCAATGCCGAGCGGGCTAAGGCGCTGAACATCAACACGGTGAACGACTTCATCAAATACGCCAAAGCCAATCCGGGCAAACTCAACATGGCCTCCAGTGGCAACGGCACGTCCATCCACCTGGCCGGCGAGCTGTTCAAGTCCATGACCGGCATCTTCATGACGCACATTCCCTACCGCGGCTCCGGCCCGGCGCTGCTGGACATGGTGGCCGGCAACATGGATGTGATGTTCGACAACCTGCCCTCGTCCATGCCACAGATCAAGGGCGGCAAGCTCAAGGCGCTGGCCGTGACCAGCGCCCAGCGCTCGGCCGCGATGCCTGACGTGCCCACGGTCGAGGAGGCCGCGGGTCTCAAGGGCTTCGAGGCCAGCAGCTGGTTTGGGCTGCTGGCGCCGGCGGGCACGCCCATGGACATCGTGAACCGCATCCAGCAGGAAGTGGCCAAATCACTCAACACGCCGGCCATCAAGGAAAAACTGCTGGCGCAAGGCGCCATCCCCAGCGGCAACACACCGGCCGAGTTTGCCAAGCTGATCGACGCCGAGCACAAGAAGTGGGCGAAGGTCGTGAAGGACTCGGGGGCGAGAGTCGATTAACCCCCAGGCTACGCGCCACGTTGTGACGCTACGCCACCCCGCTGAAAGTGGGCAACGCCAGTGGCCCGGCACAGCCGGTTCCACGGCGTTCCGCGATCTGGCTTCGTGATTGTGGCGCTTCGGCGCTGACGCCGCTCTGTCTAAACACCCCAGACGATTTCCTTGCCGGCTTTTTCGCAGCGGCGCAGCATCTCGATGAAGGGTGTGGCACGCCGGCGCAGGCTCACGCTTTCCTGGTCGGGCAATTCCTCGCCCTTCTCGGCGGCCTCCGCTTCGGCGACGCGCCGTTCGGTTTCTTCCTTGGCAATGGCCGCTTCCAGCGCAGCGATCGCCGCGGGCATGTCGGCCGGTTGCAGGATGCCCTGCTTCACGTCCACCGGCTTGCCGATGAGCTGCAGTACGCGTCGGCCGTTGGGCTCGAGCATGATGAGGTCGGGAGCGGCTCGGGACTTGAATTTGTAGAGCATGGCGGGTTACTTCGGTCTGCGCCGAGAGTAGCATGCGGCCTATGCAGAAACAACCGAACGGAATCGGACCGACGGGGCCACTGGCCGGCCTCAAGGTCGTGGAACTGGGGCAACTGATCGCCGGTCCTTTTGCCGCCAAGACGCTGGCCGATTTCGGCGCCGATGTCATCAAGATCGAACCGCCGGGTACCGGTGACCCGCTGCGCAAGTGGCGCCTGCTCAAGGACGGCACCTCTGTCTGGTGGCAGGTGCAGTCGCGAAACAAGCGCTCGCTGGCCCTGGACCTGAAACAGCCCGAGGCGCAGGACATCGTGCGCCGACTCGCGGCCGAGGCTGACGTGCTGATCGAAAACTTCCGACCCGGCGCCATGGAGGGCTGGGGGCTGGGGCCGGACGCGCTGCAGGCACTCAACCCCGGCCTCATCATGCTGCGCATCAGCGGCTACGGCCAGACCGGTCCCTACCGCGACCGGCCCGGGTTCGGCGTGGTGGCCGAGGCCATGGGTGGCCTGCGCCACCTGACGGCCGAACCGGGGCGGGTGCCGGTG
>DALYHW010000345.1:0-2125 GCA_031970695.1 Hylemonella sp. | reverse complement strand
GCACCAGCGCCAGCCAGACCAGCAGCACGGCCAGTGGCAGCGTGACGAACTGCGGCAGCATCACGCCCTTGATGATCTCGGCGGCCAGGATGGAACGCTTGTCCAGGGTCTCGGCGACCTGCACCAGCACGAGCCGCGAACCCAGGGGCTCCAGCGGAACCCACATGTAGGCGACCCGGATGTCGACGCTGTGGAAGTTGTCGTCGCGCAGCCGCACCACCGCGGGGGTCACCACCTCGTCCTCCGGCGGCAGCGGGAAATCGCGTTCGCCGCTGAGGTACTCCCCCCGCGGGCCGAGCACCTGGTAGTAGACGAGATCGGTGTCGTCGGCGCGCAGCAGCTCGCGCGCCGGCAGGGGCAGGTTGAACTGGACATGCTGCTGGTTGACGGTGACCAGCTGGGCCAGCGCGTTGACGTTGTACTCGAGCGTCCGATCGAAGGGTTTGCCGGCGATGCTCTGCGCGACCAGCCAGGTCAGGACCAGACTGATCGGCCACAGCAGCAGAAGCGGCGTGAGCATCCAGTCGAGGATCTCGCCGAACAGCGAGCGCTGCTCACGCTGGAAAAGTTTCATGGGGATGCAGCGCGACCTGCAGTGGCAGGCAGGCGGGGAGCGCGCGTGGAACCCGGAATCACTGGATCTTTTCCAGGCAGTAACCCAGGCCCCGCACCGTGGCAATGCGGATGGGCCCCTTCTCGATCTTCTTGCGCAGGCGGTGGATGTAGACCTCGATGGCGTTGTTGCTCACCTCTTCACCCCATTCGCACAGACGCTCCACCAGCTGATCCTTGCTCACCAGGCGCCCCGTGCGCTGCAGCAGCACCTCGAGCAGGCCGAGCTCGCGCGCGGAGAGCTCGACCATCCTTCCGTCAATGGTCGCCACGCGGCCGGCCTGGTCATAGGTCAGCGGACCATGCTTGATCTGGCTGCTGGTGCCGCCCATGCCACGGCGCACCAGGGCACGCACGCGCGCCTCGAGTTCCTGGAGCGAGAAGGGCTTGGCCATGTAGTCGTCGGCGCCGTAGTCCAGACCCTTGACGCGTTCTTCCACGCTGTCGGCGGCCGTGAGGATGAGCACGGGCAGGCTGGAGCCGCGGGCGCGCAGCTTCTTCAGCACTTCCAGGCCGTGCATCTTGGGCAGGCCCAGGTCCAGGATCAGCAGGTCGAACTCGCTGTTGGTCATCAGCGCGGCATCGGCTTCGGTGCCGCTGGAGACGTGGTTGACGGCGGCGCCGGAACTGCGCAGGGTGCGCAGCAGACCATCGGCCAGCACCTGGTCATCCTCGGCGATCAGTATCCGCATGCTTGTCTCCTCGCACCCTCGGCGCAGCGCCGGGGCTGTTGTCTGTTGCCTCGATTTTAGGCGCTGGTCACGGCCACGCGCCCGCTCGGCATGCGTGCAGGTGCGGCAGGCCTCACGCCGGCATCGCGTAGGCCTCCAGCCCCAGCGCAATGACGGTCGCCACTTCGACGCCGACCGCTTGCCGTAGTTCGGTTTCCGCCTGGGCCACCGCACGCTGGAAGCCGCGCAGCCAGGCCAGGCCAGCGGGCGTGAAGCGCACCAGTTTGGCTCGCCCGTCACGCGTATCGGCCTCGCGCGTCACCAGGCCCCAGGCCTCGCACTGGTCCACCAGCTTGCCCATGGCCTGCTTGCTCATGCCGGCCGAATCGGCCAGGGCCTGCAGCCGCGAGCCCTCCAGTGCGAGGTGGCGGGTGATGTGGACGTGGGCCGCACTTACCTGGCCGCGCGCGGCCAGGTTGGACAGGGCAAGCGGCACCTCGGGGTCGTGGGCCATCAGGTGCAGTACCCGTTCGTCGAAGCGGCGCATGGCGTGGCCCAGCAGGCGTCCCAGGTGGGTCTGGCGCCAGCCGTCCTCGGACGGGGTCTCGGGTGCTTGTGGCATGGCCAAATGGTAAACCAAGATGACTAAAAAATGGGTTTACGAACGAGTATTGAGCGATTAAAGTACTGTTCACGCATCCAGCCTGTGATTAAAGACACTGGATTGAAACTACCAACCCTATCGCAAGGAGCACCCCATGGACGCCGCCGTCAAAGCCGCCAACAGTGAAAAAGCCAAGGCCCTGCAGGCCGCGCTGGCCCAGATCGAAAAGCAGTTCGGC
>DALYHW010000344.1:0-2126 GCA_031970695.1 Hylemonella sp. | reverse complement strand
TGTGCGGCTGCATCGGCCAGAGCGGCGGCGGCTGGGCGCACTACGTGGGCCAGGAGAAGCTGCGCCCGCAGACCGGCTGGACGGCGCTGGCCTTCGCGCTGGACTGGATCCGCCCGCCGCGCCAGCAGAACAGCACCAGCTTCTTCTACGCCCACACCGACCAGTGGCGCTACGAAAAGCTCACCCTGGGTGAGGTGCTCTCGCCGCTGGCCGACAAGAAGACCTTCGGCGGCAGCATGATCGACTACAACGTGCGCGCCGAGCGTATGGGCTGGCTGCCCAGCGCACCGCAGCTGCAGACCAACCCGCTGCAGGTGGTGAAGGACGCCGTGAGCGCCGGCATGGACCCCAAGGACTACACCGTCAGGAGCCTCAAGGACGGCAGCCTCAAGATGAGCTGCGAGGATCCGGACCACCCCGCCAACTGGCCGCGCAACATGTTCGTCTGGCGCTCCAACCTGCTGGGCTCCTCGGGCAAGGGCCACGAGTACTTCCTCAAGCACCTGCTGGGCACGGCGCATGGCGTGCAGGGCAAGGACCTGGGCCAGGACGAGGCCAAACCTACCGAAGTGGTGTGGCATGACCAGGCGCCCGAAGGCAAGCTGGACCTGCTGGTCACGCTGGACTTCCGCATGAGCACGACCTGCCTGTATTCGGACATCGTGCTGCCCACCGCCACCTGGTACGAGAAGAACGACCTCAACACCAGCGACATGCACCCCTTCATCCACCCGCTGTCCACCGCGGTGGACCCGGCCTGGCAGTCGAAGAGCGACTGGGAAATCTACAAGGGCTTCGCCAAGAAGTTCAGCGAGCTCTGCGTCGGCCACCTGGGAGTGGAACGCGAGATGGTGCTGAGTCCGCTGATGCACGACAGCCCGGCCGAACTCGCCCAGCCCTTCGGCGTGAAGGAGTGGAAGAAGGGCGAATGCGACCTGATCCCCGGCAAGACTGCGCCCAACATGATGGTGGTCGAGCGGGATTACCCCAACCTCTACAAGCGCTTCACGGCCCTGGGCCCGCTGATGAACAAGGTCGGCAACGGCGGCAAGGGGATCGCGTGGAACACGCAGGACGAAGTCAAGCAGTTGGGCGAGCTCAACGGCACCGTCACGGCCGACGGTGCGACCTGCGGCATGCCGAAGATCGAGAGCGACATCGACGCCTGCGAGGTCGTGCTGCAACTCGCGCCGGAAACCAACGGCAACGTCGCCGTGAAAGCCTGGGAGGCCCTGTCCAAGCAGACTGGCCGTGACCATACCCACCTGGCCCTGCACCGCGAGGACGAGAAGATCCGCTTCCGCGACATTCAGGCCCAGCCACGCAAGATCATCTCCAGCCCCACCTGGAGTGGCCTGGAAAGCGAGAAGGTCAGCTACAACGCGGGCTACACCAATGTGCACGAGCTGATTCCGTGGCGCACCCTGACCGGCCGCCAGCAGTTCTATCTGGACCACCCATGGATGACGGCTTTCGGCGAGAACCTGTCCAGCTACAAGCCGCCGGTGGACCTCAAGACCACGGCCGGCATCCACGGTGTCCGCTCCAACGGCAACACCGAGATCCTGCTGAACTTCATCACGCCGCACCAGAAATGGGGCATCCACAGCACGTACAGCGACAACCTGCACATGCTCACGCTCAACCGCGGCGGCCCGGTGATCTGGCTCAGCGAGGACGATGCCAAGAAAGCGGGCATCGTGGACAACGACTGGGTCGAGCTGTTCAACATCAACGGCGCCATCGCGGCGCGGGCGGTGGTGAGCCAGCGCGTCAACCCCGGCATGGTCATGATGTACCACGCGCAGGAGAAGATCATCAACACCCCGGGCTCGGAAATCACCGGCACGCGCGGCGGCATCCACAACTCGGTGACCCGCATCGTGCTCAAGCCCACGCACATGATAGGTGGCTACGCCCAGTTCAGCTACGGTTTCAACTACTACGGGACCATCGGCACCAACCGCGACGAGTTCGTCGTGGTCCGCAAGATGAACAAGGTGGACTGGCTGGACCACGAGGCCGCGACCAGCACCGCCACCGGTAACCACGCCTGAGGAGAACACCATGAAAGTACGCGCACAGATCGGCATGGTGCTGAACCTGGACAAGTGCATCGGCTGCCA
>DALYHW010000343.1:0-2137 GCA_031970695.1 Hylemonella sp. | reverse complement strand
CCCGCGGGTCGCCTTTTTGCATTGCGCTGGCGGTCTTACTTCGTGGCCAGCGGCACGATCTTCTGGTCGATGGCACCGAAGACGGACTGGCCATCCTTGCCCTTCATTTCGATGCGGATGGTGTCACCGAATTTCATGTAGTCCGTGGCAGGCTTGCCGTCGAGGATGGTCTCGATGGCGCGCTTCTCCGCGATGCAGCTGTAGCCCTTGGTCCATTCCTTCTTGCCATTGACCTCGGTGGCGCGGTTGCTGACCGTGCCCGAGCCGATGATGCTGCCGGCGCGCACATTGCGTGTCTTGGCTAGGTGGGCGATGAGCTGGCCGAAGTGGAAGGTCATTTCCTCGCCGGCCTCGCACATGCCCACGGTGCGGCCGTTCCACGCGCTTTGCAGCGTGAGGTGCAGCTTGCCGTGCTGCCAGGCCTCGCCGAGCTCGTCGAGCGTGACGGCGACCGGGCTGAACGCCGTGGCCGGCTTGCTCTGGAGAAAACCGAAGCTCTTGGCCAGCTCGTCGGGGATGAGGTGGCGCAGGCTGACGTCGTTGGCGATCATGACCAGGCGGATGCCGTCGAGCGCCTGCTCGGGCGTGGCGCCCATGGGCACGTCGGCGGTGACCACGGCCACCTCGGCTTCGAAGTCGATGCCGTGCGCCTCGCTCACGCAGACCACGTCGTCGCGCGGGCCCAGGAAGTCGTCGCTGCCGCCCTGGTACATCAGCGGTTCCGTGTAGTAGTTGGCCGGCACCTCGGAGTTGCGCGCCAGGCGCACCAGTTCCACGTGATTGATGTAGGCGGAGCCGTCGGCCCACTGGTAGGCACGCGGCAGCGGCGCCATGCACATCGCCGGATCAAAAGGGAAGGCGTGGCGCGCCTTGCCCTGATTGAGCGTGACGTACAGGTCCTGCAGCTGCGGCGAGATGAAGTTCCAGTCGTCCAGCACCTGCTGCAGGTGGTTGGCGATGCCGGTCGCATAATGCGCCAAGCTCAGGTCACGGGAGACGACGACGAGCTGGCCGTCACGCGAACCGTCTTTGTAGGTGGCTAGTTTCATGGATGCGCCTTCGGATGACGTTGCGGATTACGTATTGTTAAACTCATTTAACCAAACGAAACGGTCTCATTTTATTAGATCATGAACAAGGCACGCGCAGGCATCCAGTCGGTCGAGGTGGGTTTTGCCCTGGTCGAAGCGCTGGCCCGCGCCAGCGGGCCGCTGATGCTGCGCGACCTGGCGGCCGCCGCAGGCATGAGCGCGGCCAAGGCACACCGCTACCTGGTGAGCTTCCAGCGCCTGGGCCTGGTGAGCCAGGACCCGGCAAGCACGCGCTATGACCTCGGTCCCGCAGCGCTGCGCATGGGCCTGGCGGCCATCGCGCGGCAGGACGCCGTCAAGCTCGCCCGGGAACGGATGCCTGCCCTGATGCAACGCATCGGCCACACGCTGGCGCTGGCGGTCTGGGGCAACCACGGACCGACCATCGTGCACTGGGAAGAGTCGCCGCAATCCGTGACCGTGAACCTGCGTCTGGGTGACGTGATGCCGTTGCTGTCTTCGGCCACCGGCCGCTGCTTTGCGGCGCATGTCTCGCGCGAAGCCATTGCCCCCCTGCTGCGCACCGAGCTGGCCCGCGCGCGGCAACTCGGCCGCACCGACCTGCCACGCAACCAGACCGAACTCGCGCAGGTGCTCAAGGAGGTGCGCGCGCACGGCCTGGCCCGCGTAGTGGACACGCTGCTGCCGGGCGTGGCCGGGTTCTGTGCCCCGGTGTTCGACTTCGACGGCCACCTGGTGCTGGGCATCGTGGCCATGGGCTCGGTGGCCACCTTCGACACGGCCTGGCATGGTGCGGTGGCACGTGCCCTGGACGACGCGGCCCGCCAGCTCTCGCACGACCTGGGTCACCAGGGCTGACCATGGCAGCCGCGGCCGGCCCTGCAGCTGCCCGCTGGCGCCGGTTGCTGCTGCCGGGCCTGCTGGCCCTGCTGATCCACGTGGTGCTGCTGTCGTGGATCGACCTGCCGGTGGAGCCGGTGCTGGAGCGCATTGCTCGCTCGTGCGGGGTGGAGGACCTGGCAGCTGCAGGGCCGGTTGCTGCTGCCGGGCCTGCTGGCCCTGCTGATCCACGTGGTGCTGCTGTC
>DALYHW010000342.1:0-2164 GCA_031970695.1 Hylemonella sp. | reverse complement strand
AGATCGCCTGGAAGCACGACGTGCAGACCATGATCGAAGGCCCCGGCCATGTGCCCATGCACCTGGTGCAGGCCAATATGACAGAGCAGCTCAAGTACTGCGGCGAGGCGCCGTTCTACACCCTGGGCCCGTTGACGACGGACATTGCGCCCGGCTACGACCACATCACCAGCGGCATCGGCGCGGCCATGATCGGCTGGTTCGGCACTGCCATGCTGTGTTACGTGACGCCCAAGGAACACCTGGGCCTGCCCGACCGCGAGGATGTGAAGACCGGCATCATCACCTACAAGATTGCGGCGCACGCGGCCGACGTGGCCAAGGGCCACCCGGGGGCACGGGCGCGCGACGACGCGCTGTCCAAGGCCCGCTTCGAGTTCCGCTGGATGGACCAGTTCAACCTCTCGCTGGACCCGGACACGGCGCAGAAATTCCACGACGAGACCCTGCCCAAGGACGCGGCCAAGGTGGCGCACTTCTGCTCCATGTGCGGGCCCAAGTTCTGCTCGATGAAGATCACGCAGGAAGTGCGCGAGTTCGCCGCGGCGCAGGGGGTCGGGGAGACACAGGCGCTCGATGCCGGAATGGCGGAGAAGTCTGCCGAGTTCCGGCGCGCCGGCGGCGAGATCTATATCCCCATCCGCCGGGACTGACGCCCTCAGTCGCGTTTGCTGGCCAGCTTGCGGTAGACCGTGGCGCGGCTGATGCCCAGGTTGCGGGCCGCCTGGGCCACGTTGCCGCGTGCCTCTTCCACGGCCTTGCGGATCAGGCTGGTCTCGACGTCACGCAGCGGCACGGTGGACGTGGCCCCGGCAGCAGGGCGCTGCGTGCTGCCGGCCGGCGGCTGGCCGACGCGTTCGGCGCGCACCTGCAGGCGCAGGCCCGACCACAGCGGCACTTCCAGCCCGGCCGGGGACTGGTGCGCGGCGTCGTACAGGGATTCCCAGGGCGTTGCGAAGAGGTCGCGTGCGTGCAGGTCGCTGCCGGGCGGGCTCAGCAGGGGGAGCAGCTGGCGCGCGGCGCGGTTGGCGGCGATGACCTGGCCGTCACCGTCGAGCGCGAGCAGGCCGTCGGCGTCGTCACCCAGGGGCATGCCGGGCCAGTTGACGCGCAACAGCAGGCGGTAGGGGCGCTGCAGCAGCAGGGCGGTTTCGATGCGGCGTGCCGCGTGCGTGGCCAGGTGGCGAAGTTCCGGGCGCTCGGAGGCTTCGACGCCGGTGAGGTCGAGCATGCCGACACAGCGGCCGTCGGGACCGAACAGCGGCGCGCCGGCGCAGCTGTAGACCGAGGTTTCGTTGAAGAAGTGTTCGCCGCGGTGCAGCCAGACCGGTTGCAGTTCACGCAGGGCGGCACCGATGGCCGTGGTGCCCACGGCCTTTTCCGAGAGGTCCACGCCAACGCGGGTGATCAGTGCGGCGCGGCGGTCGCTGCGATCGATCGGGCCGTCGGTGTCGATCACCACGCCTTCGTGGTTGGTGAGGATGGCGAAGTAGCGGGTCTGTGCCAGCGCGCCGCCCAGCTGCTTGAGCACCGGGCGTGCGGCCTGCAGCAGGGTGCGGTTGGCCTCGCTGGCCTGGCGCATGGTGGCGGCGGAGACGGGGTCGAAGCTGACGTGCTCGTCCGGCCGGCGGCCCTGGGCCAGGCAGCGCTGCCAGCTCTGCGCGATCCAGGGTTCCACCAGGCCGCCGGCCGACGGCGCGGCTTCACGCATGGCGAGCTGGCGGGCCTGCGCGATACGGGCCAGGCGCGAGGCGGAGGGCGGCATGGACGAAGTGAGCATGGGGTCGGTACCGGGTGACAGATCGTATGCATGCATATTGCCAGCACGCTGCCCGGACTATGTAGCAAATTGAGAATAACCCTGTGTTTCCCTATTCCGACTAGGGTTCTCCCTAGGGTCCCGACGGGGGTCGAAACCAAGAATTACCTATGTACGGTTATTCATAGGTTCACCCACAGGAGACCCATATGCAAAAGGTGCTGCATATCAACGCGGACAAGTGCACCGGCTGTCTGCAATGCGAGATGGCCTGTTCCTTCGAGAACTACGGCACGTTCGCCACCGCCAAGTCGCGCATCAAGGTGTTCGACTTCCACCACACCGGCAAGAAGGTGCCCTACACCTGCACGCAGTGCGACGAGGCCTGGTGCCTGCACGCCTGCC
>DALYHW010000341.1:0-2170 GCA_031970695.1 Hylemonella sp. | reverse complement strand
CTGCACGGTTGACGAAGGTGACCCGGCCGGCGCGGTCCAGCACGAACATGCCTTCGCCCATGGCATTGCTGAACGAGGCGAGGCGCTGGCGCATCCACATTTCCCGCACGGCCATGGCCAGCATCAGCAGCACGACCAGCACGGCGCTGGCCAGCTGGAAACGATACTGCTGCCAGATGTCGCGCCACGAGATCGGGACCGGCTTGTCGAAGGGCGGGGCACGTAGTTCGCGCATCATGGCGCGCACCGGTTCATAGTCGGCCGGCACGGTGAACCCGTAGATGCCCATGCGCCGCGCCGCATCGCCGCCATGCGGCAGCGAGAGCAGGGCACCCGCGATCCGGACGGACAGGTCCTCGGGCAGGTGGGACATGGCCACCACAGGCCATTCGGGATAGAGCCGCGATGACAGGGCGTAGGGGTAGCCCGCGTAGTTCTGCTGACCCAGTACCTTGAGCTCGCCCGGCTGCAGGCGCCCTTCGCGGATCAGCATCTCCAGCAGCCCAGTGCGAACGAAGGCGGCGTCGGCCTCGCAGGAGAGCAGGGCTTCGATGCTGCGGTCCTGGGGCAGGCCCGTCTCCACCAGGCGTCCGGGTTTGACGCCGGCGCGCGCAAGTTCGCTGGCCTGGATCTGGTAGCCGCCAAAAGACAGCTGAGACACCGCTGCAATGCGCTGGCCTTGCAGGTCGGACACCTGTTTCAGGTCGTTGCGGCTGCTGCGCGCCACGATCACACCACCCATGGCACGCACCGGCTGCCCGTTCTCGAGCCCGATCAGGGTGACCAGGGGGCTGGACAGGCCGTTCTCGTGGACCATGCGCACATATTCGCCGGGTTGGGTGACCAGCAGGTCCACGGCCTGCTGCCGAACGGCTTCCTGCATCCGCGAATACTCGAAGACCCGGAGCTCGAAGTGCGCATCCGGAACGGCGCGGTTGAGGTAATCGGTGAGCGGCGACCACTGGGTCCGGGCCACGGCCTCGGGACGGAACGACAGCACCCCGACGACGACCCGCTCCTGGGCGGCCCACAGCGGCGGGGTGACAAGGGCGCAGAGCAGCCAGGCGAGGATGTTGCGCCGTGTACCCATCACGGACTTTCGGACGGCAGATAGGCGCCGGAATACAGCTGGTCGGTATCGACCGGCTTGGAGATCACGCCGGCCTGCAGCATGATGGCCGACAGTTTGCGGGCGACGCGCAGCAGGTCGCCATCCTGGTTCGCAAGATAGCGCTGGTTGCCGATCAGGTCCGGCAGTTCCAGGCCACGCAGGGAAGAGATCATCTCTTCGGCCGATACGCCCAGGTGGGGCACCGTCTTGTACGCTGCATCCCAGGGGTTCTGGCGCAGGTAGCTCAGCGCCTTGAAATGACCGACCAGGGCGGCCCGAACCACGTCACCGTGCGAGCGCAAGGCCTCCGGGCGGACGGCGAGCACGTCGAAGATGGTGTCCGGCATTTCCCGCGTGCTGAGCAGCTGTTTCGCGCCCGTCTTCTTGATCCGGGCCGCGACGGGCTCGTAGGTCACCAGGGCGTCGACGTCGCCCCGGGCCCATGCGGCCTCCTGCTCCTCGTAGACGATGCGCCGGACCACCACGTCTTCGGGTTTGAGGCCGGCTCGTTCCAGCACCATCGACAGCATCAGCGAGCCGAGGGCACTGTCCTCTGCGCCAACACGCTTGCCCTTGAGGTCAGCCAGATCCCTGATCTGAGGCCGTGCCAGCAAAACGTCGGCACCTTTGGAGACGTCGAAGACCAGCACGATCTGCAGGGGCGTGCCCTGGTCCCGCATCTGGAGGATCTCGTCCATGGTCAGCATGGCGCCGTCCGCGTCGCCCCGGCGTACCGCTTCGATGGAGGCGTGTACGGTCGGTGCCTCTTGCAGGACCAGGTCGGATGGCAGGTAACCCAGCGTGCGGGCCAGGAACATGGGTTCGTACCCGGGCCAGGGGTGGCCCGCCAGGACCAGCGGGCGACGCGGGCCACAGGCAGCCAGCGGGGCCAGCAACGCGGCTGCAATCAGGGCCCGGCGGTCCGGGCCTGTTCGGGTGGCATCGCTGGCAATGGACGTTGACCGCGGTTGATGGGGCATGTTGATGTTCGCCGCCAGTTTCCGGACCGGCGGGCTTGAGAACATGGTAATCCAGCTTGCCATGATTGGGGATACGGAT
>DALYHW010000340.1:0-2180 GCA_031970695.1 Hylemonella sp. | reverse complement strand
GCCATCATCGGCCAGGCCTTCCCCTACACGCCCATTGCCAACCCGCGCTACATGGTCGCGGACTGGGCCTTCGGCATCCAGGACGAGAACATGCAGAAGATGGTGGACGAGGCCCGCGCCAAGGGCGCCCAGGTCGTGGTCGTCATCTCGCACAACGGCATGGACGTGGACCTGAAGATGGCCAGCCGTGTCTCCGGTATCGACGCCATCATGGGCGGTCACACCCACGACGGCATGCCGGTTGCCAGCATCGTGAGCAACAAGGGTGGCAAGACCCTGGTCACCAACGCCGGCTCCAATGGCAAGTTCCTCGGCGTGCTGGACTTCGAGGTCAAGGGCAAGAAGGTCACGGACTTCCGCTACAAGCTGCTGCCGGTGTTCGCCAACATGCTGCCGGCCGACAAGGAGATGGACGCGCTGATCACCAATATCCGTGCACCCTACGAGGCGCAGCTCAATGAGGTGCTCGCCGTGACCGAGGGTACGCTGTACCGCCGCGGCAACTTCAACGGCACCGGCGACCAGCTGCTGCTCGACGCCCTGATCGACGTGCAGGGTGCCGACATCGCCTTCTCGCCCGGGTTCCGCTGGGGCACCAGCCTGCTGCCGGGCCAGGCCATCACCCGCGAGTGGCTGATGGACATGACCGCCACGACCTACTCGTACGCCACCGTGACCGAGATGAGCGGCGCGACGATCAAGACCGTGCTGGAAGACGTGTGCGACAACCTGTTCAATCCCGATCCCTACTACCAGCAGGGCGGTGACATGGTGCGTGTGGGTGGCCTGAGCTACAGCTGCAACCCGACCGCCGAGATGGGCAAGCGGATTTTCGACATGCGCCTGAACGGCAAGCTGATCGAAGCCGACAAGTCCTACAAGGTGGCCGGCTGGGCGCCGGTGGCCGAAGAGGCCAGGAGTGCCGGCAACAAGCAGGTCTGGGAAGTCGTTGAGACCTGGCTCAAGGCCCGCGGCGGCAAGGTGGGTGCGCGCAAGCTCAACATGCCCAAGGTCGAGGGCGTGCTGCCCAACCAGGGCTACGCGGCGCTGTAAGCCACGCCGGCATCAGACAACGGGCCCTGCGGGGCCCGTTTTTCTTGTGGGCTCAGCGGATCTGGTCGATGGAGAACTTCTTGTCCTGGACCACCGCGGGAATCAGGGCGTAACCCTGGTTCTGCCAGTGCATCAATTCGGTGATCGCCGAGGGCGTGACCTCGACGAAATCGTGCAGGTCGGCCGGGGTGTAGTCGTAATCCTTGAGCGCCAGGCCACAGACCTTGAATTTCACCCCCATGTCCGCGTAGTAGCGCATGCGCTGCACCAGTTCCTCGTACCGCTCGCGGTTCTTGCGCGCCAGGGTCACGATCTCGGTGCCATGCATCAGCACGATGATGTTCATGTCCTCGGCAAACATGCTGTACGGTGCTTCGGTCAAGGGGTTGACCAGGGCCCGCACCCAGTACAGCGCTGCGCCCAGCTTGGCTGGATCGTCGAGGTAGATGTCGACCAGGGCCTTCGGGTTCTTGTAGGGTGTCTGGACCACGCGGGCCTGCGCGTGTGCAGTGGGGGGAGTCCCGGCCGCGAGCAGGCCGAATGCCAGCAAGGTGACGGAAAAGAGACGGGTGAGGGGAGATGCGCGCACGGGATGTTCCTGATGGCAGCCGGCTTGGCTCAAAATCCCAGAATATGACACCGAGCCCGGCTCCCCGCAACCCGTGGCATCTGGCGGCGGCGCTGATGCTGTCACTGGCGGCCACAGGCTGCGCGACCTGGCTGCCCGAGGCGAGGACGAACACGACCTCGTTCGCCAGCTACGAGGAGGCCCATGCGGCTATCGAGGCGATCGTGCCCATGCGCAGCGACCGGGCAGACCTCCGGGCCCATGGATTTGATCCGGTCAAGCATCCGAACACCACGATCCTGACCCACGCCGACGTGGTGCGCCGTTTCCTGCCCAGTTCGCTGTTGCGCCGGGAGGACCTGGACCCCGGCATCCTGACCTGCGTGGAGGCGCGAGATGCCTGCCAGGGGATCGAGATCCTCGGCACCAAGATTGCGCGGGAGCGCAAGGGCAGCTTCTGGGCCGACTTTTTCAATTTCCAGCGGCGCACTGAAACCACCGGCTGGCGTTTCACCGCGCTGGTCCTGCTGGTCAACGACCTCGTGGTCTACCGCTCCTG
>DALYHW010000339.1:0-2182 GCA_031970695.1 Hylemonella sp. | reverse complement strand
GGTAGCCCAGCAGGAAGTCGATGTTGAGGCTGCGCTCGTGGGCCTCGTCGATGATGAGGGTGTCGTAGGCGTTGAGCAGCGGGTCGGTCTGCGTCTCGGCCAGCAGGATGCCGTCGGTCATGAGCTTGACGGAGGCGTCCTTGCCCAGGCGGTCGTTGAAACGCACCTTGTAGCCCACCACCTCGCCCAGCGGTGTCTGCAACTCCTCGGCGATGCGCTTGGCGACGCTGGAGGCCGCGATGCGGCGCGGCTGGGTGTGGCCGATCAGGCGGCCGCGCTGGCCGGCGGGATAGTTGTACTTGCCGCGGCCCATGGCCAGGGCGATCTTGGGCAACTGGGTGGTCTTGCCCGAGCCGGTCTCGCCGCAGACGATGATGACCTGGTGCTTCTCGAGCGCGGCCATGATTTCGTCGCGTTTGGCCGACACCGGCAGCGACTCGGGGAACTCGATTTTCAGGGGAGAGGAACTCAAGGCGCCAACTTCATGGAGAATCGCTAATTATCCCTGTCCGCCTGCCCTTCCCGCCCGACCCAGCATGTCCGCCGTCTTCAATTTCACCTTCGTCCCCTGGTTCCGCTCGGTTGCGCCCTACATCCACATGCACCGGGGCAAGACCTTCGTGGTGGGGGTGTGCGGCGAGGCCATCGCCGCGGGCAAGCTGGCGCACATTGCCCAGGACCTGGCGCTGATCCAGAGCATGGGCGTGAAGATCGTGCTGGTGCACGGCTTCCGGCCCCAGGTGAACGAGCAGCTCAAGGCCAAGGGCCATGCGGCCAAGTACTCCCACGGCATGCGCATCACCGATGAGGTCGCGCTGGACTGCGCGCAGGAGGCGGCCGGCCAATTGCGCTACGAGATCGAGGCCGCCTTCAGCCAGGGCCTGCCCAACACGCCCATGGCCGGCGCCACGGTGCGCGTGATCTCGGGCAATTTCATCACGGCGCGTCCTGTGGGCATCGTCGACGGCGTGGACTTCCAGCACTCGGGCCTGGTGCGCAAGGTCGACGTGGCTGGCATCACGCGCACCCTGGACATGGGCGCCATGGTGCTGCTCTCACCCTTCGGTTTCTCGCCCACGGGTGAGGCCTTCAATCTGACCATGGAAGAAGTCGCGACCTCGGTGGCCACGGCGCTGCAGGCCGACAAGCTGATCTTCGTGACCGAGATTCCGGGCATCCGCATCCGTCCGCTGGAGGCCGAGTCCGAAGACAACCCGATCGACACCGAGCTGCCGCTGGCCGCGGCCGAGCAGCTGCTGGCACAGATTCCCACCGGCCAGCGCCCCACCGACACGGCCTTTTACCTGCAGCACTGCGTCAAGGCCTGCAAGGCCGGCGTGGAGCGCAGCCACATCATTCCCTTTGCCGTGGATGGCTCGCTGCTGCTGGAGGTCTACGTGCACGATGGCATCGGCACCATGGTGGTGGACGAGAAGCTGGAAGAGCTGCGCGAGGCCACCTCCGACGACGTGGGCGGCATCCTCTCGCTGATCGAGCCCTTTGAAAAGGACGGCACGCTGGTCAAGCGTGACCGTACCGAGATCGAGCGCGATATCGGCAACTACACCATCCTCGAGCACGACGGCGTGATCTTCGCCTGTGCCGCGCTCTATCCCTACCCCGAGGCCAAGACCGCCGAAATGGCCGCACTGACCGTGTCACCCGAGGTGCAGGGCCAGGGCGACGGCGAGAAGGTGCTCAAACGCATCGAGCAACGCGCCCGCGCCATGGGCGTGGAGAGCATCTTCGTGCTGACCACGCGCACCATGCACTGGTTCCTCAAGCGTGGTTTCAAGAACGTGGATCCGGACTGGCTGCCCGAGGCGCGCAAGCGCAAGTACAACTGGGACCGCCGGTCGCAGGTGCTGGTGAAGAAGCTGACCTAGCGGCTTCGCTCGAAGCGCTGCTCCAGCACTTCCGCACCCCACTGCCGCCCGGCCTGCTGCTGCACCAGGCGAAAGCCGTGTTTTTCGTACAGGTGGCGCGCGGCGGCCAGGCCCTCAAAGGTCCAGAGGTAGACCTTGCGGTAGCCCCGTGCATCGCAGAAATCCAGGGCGTGCTTCAGCAGCGCGTTCCCGGCGCCCGAACCCCGGAGTGCCTCCGACGTGATGAACCAGCGCAGGTGCGCACCTTCGGTCTCCGCGTGGCTGCCGTCGATCACGACCGAGCCTTCGACCTGCCC
>DALYHW010000338.1:0-2196 GCA_031970695.1 Hylemonella sp. | reverse complement strand
CGTAGCTGACGATCAGGGTGTCCTTGTCGAACATCGCGCTCTGGAAGCGCGCATAGGGACACATGTACTTGCAGACCTGCTCGCGCATGAAGCCCGCGTTGCCGTACGTGGCAAAGCCGTAGAAGATGACCCAGAAGACTTCCCAGGAACTCATGCCGGACTGGAAGAACTCCATGCCCAGTTCCTTGATGGGGGTGAAATACCCCACGAAGGTGAAGCCCGTCCACAAGGCCACCATGATCCAGAGCAGGTGCTTGAACCACTTCTTGACCAGCTTTTCCATCGACATGGAAGCGCCGTCCAGCCGGATGCGCGCAGACCGGTCGCCTTCGACCTTGCGTTCGATCCAAAGGAAGATTTCCGTGTAGACCGTCTGCGGGCAGGCGTAGCCGCACCACAGGCGCCCGGCCACCGCCGTGAACAGGAAGAGCGACAGCGCCGAGATGACCAGCAGGCCGGTCAGGTAGATGAAATCCTGCGGATACAGGACCAGGCCGAAAATGTAGAAGCGGCGCGCGCCCAGGTCGAACAGCACGGCCTGGCGCTGCCCCCACTCCAGCCAGGGCAGGCCGTAGAAGACGATCTGTGTCAGCCAGACAAACACCCAGCGCCAGCGGGCAAACAGACCGGTGACGCTGCGGGGATAGATTTTCTTGTGGGCCTCATAAAGAGAAACCATCACCTCATCGTCCCCGGCAGCGGGTGCCGCGGGGGCGATGGGGATGATCCTCTGGCCCGACGAATCGGGATCGCTCAAACTGACTCCTGACGGAAACCCGGTTTACTTGGCCGCAACCTTGGCACCGTTGGAACGGCTCCACACGTAAGCCGAGAGCACGTGGATCTGGCCTTCGCTGAGTTTGCCTTCCTGGGCCGGCATCTGGTTCACCTTGCCATTGTTGATCATGGCAACGATGGCGTTCTCGCCCCAGCCATGGAGCCAGACGTCGTCGGTCAGGTTGGGCGCGCCCAGAGCCTGGTTGCCCTTGCCGTCCTGGCCATGGCACGCTGCGCAGGCGCCAAACTTGGCCTTGCCCAGCGAGGCGCGCAGACTGTCGTGCGGGCTGTTGGACAGGCTGAGCACGTAGTGCGCCACGTTCTTGACGTCCTCAGGCGTACCCACGGCGGCGGCCATGGGGGGCATGTTGCCCATGCGGCCCTTGGTCAGGGTTTCCTTGATCTGCTCGGGTGCACCGCCGTAGAGCCAGTCACCATCGGTCAGGTTGGGGAAGCCCTTGCTGCCGCGCGCGTCAGAGCCGTGGCACTGGGCGCAGTTGTTCAGGAACAGGCGCTCGCCGATGCCCATGGCCTGCGCGTCAGCCGCCATGTCCTGCACGGACATGCCGGTAAAGCGCGCATACAGCGGGGCCACTTCCTTTTCACCCTTTTCCATCTCGGCCTTGTGCTGGCCCAGCGAGGTCCAGCCCAGCTTGCCGGGGCTGCTGCCGAATCCAGGGTACAGCACCAGGTAGACCAGGCTGAACACGACGGTGATGATGAACAGCCAGACCCACCAGCGCGGCAGGGGATTGTTCATCTCGCGCAGGTCGCCGTCCCAGACATGGCCGGTGGTATTGTCGTTGGCCGTCATGGCCTTGGCCTTGCCGCTGACCCACAGGAGGACCAGACAGGCAATGATGCCAATGATGGTGGTCGCTGCAACGAAAACCGACCAGAAGTTGCTTGTGAAATCGCTCATGTTTCTTCCTTTGACGGCTCGTTAATCCTGCTCGAAGGGCAGCTTGGCGGCCTTGTCGAATTCCGCCCGGTTACGACCGGACCAGGCCCACAGCACGATGCCGATGAAGCAGGCGAACGTAACGACGGTGACGATGGATCGAAGGGTATTGACGTCCATGATGTGTGCTCCGTCTCTTACTTGAGGGCCGTGCCCAGAACCTGCAGGTAGGCGATCAGGGCTTCCATCTCGGTCTTGCCCTTGACTTCCTCGCTGGCCTTGGCGATCTGCTCGTCCGTGTAGGGAACACCGACGGTGCGCAGCGCCTTCATGTGGGCCGGCAGGGAGGCGTGGTCGACCATGTCCTTGCCCAGCCACGGATAGGCCGGCATGTTGGACTCGGGCACCACGTCACGCGGATTGTTCAGGTGGATGCGATGCCACTCGTCGCTGTAGCGGCCGCCCACGCGCGCCAGGTCGGGACCGGTGCGCTTGCTGCCCCACTGGAACGGGTGGTC
>DALYHW010000337.1:0-2220 GCA_031970695.1 Hylemonella sp. | reverse complement strand
ATGAGCCGCAAGAACCCCGACCGCCACTACAGCGTTGGCCGCCCCCTGAAGCTGTCCAAGTTCGCCGCACAGAACAACGCCATCGCCGAGCAGATGCGCCGCGAGCGCGAGGCCCGCGAAGCCACCCAGCAGCCGGCGCCCGTGGTCATCAAGGCGAAGGAGCCGGCATGACCGGAAAAGCCGCACGCCGCTACGGCACTGTCCTGGCCGCCATCCGCCGCATGATCCACGATGATGATGGGCTGACTGCGGAGAAGCTATCGCGCGCAGTCAATCAGCCAGACAAGGCCCGCACCAGCCAGTACATCACTGACTTCCGTTTGCGCCATCCTGAAACTCCGCTGTTTGAAGCCAAGTTCCCGGGCGTTCGAGCGAAGCACTGGTTTGCATCCAAGCACGCGGCTGATGCCTTCATGGCAAGCGATCCCGCCGTGCGAGTGCTGCCCAAGGAATCGACCGTTCGCGTGGTGGTGGCCAAGAACGTGGTTGAGATTCCACGCCATGCCGCCCGTCGCGTGGCGCGTGAACTTCTGGAGGCGATGGAGTGCTGACCAAGAAACTTCCGCCTAAGCGCACCCGCGAAGAAGCGTGCGCCGCCCTGGTGGCATCGGCCAGGCCCGCCGCAAACGTGGTGATGGCCACGACGCAGAGCATTGCCACCGGCCGCGCGCCTGAGCCGGCCAAGCTGCCGCGTTCCGCTCGCACCAAGCAGAGCATCCGCGACAGCGCCAAAGGCGAGGAATGCCATGTGCGCCTTGTCGGCATATGCAATGGGCGCACGGATACCACCGTCTGGAGCCATTGGCCCGGCATGGATGGCGACCGCGGAATGGGCATCAAGGCTCTTGACGCCTGCGGCGCATATGCCTGTGTGGCATGTCATGACGCCGTGGACGGCCGAACCCATACCGGCCCCGGGGCAGACCGGGGCGCTATCGCCTATGCGTGGATGCTGGGGCATCTGCGCAGTCTCGTCACGCTTGCCCGCAAGGGTCTTCTCTAGGCCATCGGCCACCAGGACAGCGGGCGCCTGGATTCACGCCCGCACAAGGAGTTTGATTTGACACCGAACCACATGAACCTCGTTGCCCAGCAGAACCAGCAGATCATCGGCGCAGGCCGAGCTATCGGCGACATCGCACAAGCCAAGTTCGCGGCGGAGCAGCAGCCGATGGCCGAGGTTCCGCGCGAGGCCGAGCGCCTACATCTGGCCATCAACGTGCTGGAGGACCGTATTGCCGGGCTGGACGCTCGCCTCTCTCCGGTGACGATGCCGCGGGCGCCGCAGACCGCCAACGCCGGCAGCCAAGGCGTCGAGGCTCAAGCCGGCAGCCACTTTGGCCAGGCCATCCAGAGTGCGCGCAGCCGCGTCGATGCGCTGATTCAGCGCGTGGACGACATGGCCGCCCATCTTGCCATCTGAGGCAACGCATGAACGACGAAGCAATTTTTTGGGAGCGCGTCAACGCGATGCCAGCGCTTGAAGCTGAACAAGAGCTAGTGCTTCGTCGTGAGCGCTACGCGACGGAACAGCAAGAACTGACGCTTGCCCGTACAGCCGCCGAGAAGCGCTGCGATCACACCACCCACGCTGCGCTGGGCCGGCAGATGTTTGTGTTGGCTCAGCAGGTTGTCTCGATCAACGAGCGCATCAAGTACCTACGCCGAGTGGGTGACCGCATTTCCTGGCGCGAAGCCGTCAAGGAAGTACTTGGCCCCGAGGCTGTCGAGCAATGCGCCGAGTGGATTGCGCGAAACGATGAAGCCGAGGCGCTGCGCCGTGGCTGGAATCAGGACAAACGGCAGAAAAGGATGGCCGCATGATGGCCGACATCCTGAAGATCGTCACCAACCCCGATGCCGAAGCGCCCGCCCTGCGCAGCGTGGTGCAGTGCCTGCGCAACCTAGCCGACAAGATTGAGGCCGGCGAGCATGGCGAGTGCATCCGCGCTGCTGTGGTGCTGCGCTGCGCTGGATCGGTTCCGATCATCTGCGGTATGGGCACCACTGACGTTCCCACTACCTACATGGACTTGCACGCTGGGGCTACCCAGCTCATGCACATGAACAGCCCGGAGCGCACTTGACCACCACCACCGACCGCCCCGACCTGGCCGAACGCTACGGCCGAGCAATCCAGTCAAGCCATCTGGAAGTCATCACCGACGAGCGGTGCAGTGTGGACATGCTCATTGCTGCGGGCTGGGTGGATGAATCGCT
>DALYHW010000336.1:0-2239 GCA_031970695.1 Hylemonella sp. | reverse complement strand
ACCACAAAGCCGGTGGTCTGGCTGACCATGCGGCTGGCCGGCACGATCTGCGAGGTGTCGATGCCGACGTCCAGGCTGAAGTAGTCGCGGCGCGTCTTCACGGCCATGACGATCTCCTCCAGCGAGCAGTTGCCGGCGCGTTCGCCCAGGCCGTTGATGGTGCACTCGACCTGGCGGGCGCCACCGATCTTCACGCCAGCGAGCGAGTTGGCCACGGCCATGCCCAGGTCGTTATGGCAATGCACGGACCAGATCGCCTTGTCGGAGTTGGGCACGCGCTCACGCAGGGTCTTGATGAAGTTGCCGTAGAGCTCTGGAATGGCGTAGCCCACGGTGTCCGGGATGTTGATGGTGGTCGCACCTTCCTTGATGACCGCCTCGACGACGCGGCACAGGAAGTCCATCTCAGAGCGGTAACCATCCTCGGCGCTGAACTCGACGTCGGCCACCTGGTTGCGGGCAAAGCGTACGGCCAGCTTGGCCTGCTCCAGCACCTGCTCAGGGCTCATGCGCAGCTTCTTCTCCATATGCAGCGGCGACGTGGCGATGAAGGTGTGGATCCGGGAACGGTTGGCACCCCTGAGTGCCTCGGCCGCACGGGAGATGTCGCGGTCGTTGGCACGCGACAGCGAGCAGACCGTGGAGTCCTTGATGGCATTGGCGATGGCCTGCACGGCGTCGAAGTCGCCGTTGGAGCTGGCAGCAAAGCCGGCCTCGATGACATCCACCTTCAGGCGCTCGAGCTGGCGGGCGATGCGCAGCTTCTCGTCCTTGGTCATGGACGCGCCGGGCGACTGCTCGCCGTCACGCAAGGTGGTGTCGAAAATAATCAGTTTGTCAGCCATCTCGTACTCCTGGTTCGCCCGCAGGTTGCTGGATCACAACATAAAACAAAAGGCCCGCTGCGGGTGCATACGGGCCTTTGAAAGGAATGCGCGCGCGCTATCGATTCCGCCCGTCGTGGCGTAGAAGCAGTAGAGCTAGCGCGAAAAATTTCATGGCTTCAATGTAGCACAAATGCGCGGCCGCGCCGATAGATCCGGTCTATTCCTGTTTTAGCGATGCAGGCCGCGCTCGTCCGGCTCGTCGGTCGAGGTGCTGATCACGCTGACCTGCTGCCCCTTGAGCTTGCGCCAGGCATATACGACGTAGCCGCTGAGGCCGTAGAGCACGAACACGCCGAACAGCACGCTGGCCGGATCGATGGTGATGACGGCAAAGCCCAGCACGATCAGGATGACCACGGCAAAGGGCACGCTCTTCTTCATGCTCAGGTCCTTGAAGCTGTAGAAGGGCACGTTGCTCACCATCGTCAGACCTGCGTACAGGGCAAAGGCGAACATGAGCCACGACACCCGGCTTCCTTCAACCCCGAAGTCCGTCATGATCCAGATGAACCCGGTCACCAGTGCAGCGGCCGCCGGAGACGGCAGGCCCTGGAAGTAGCGCTTGTCCACCACCGCCGTGTTGACATTAAAACGGGCCAGCCGCAGGGCGGCGCAGGCGCAGTAGACAAAGGCAGCGACCCAGCCCCAGCGTCCCAGACCTTTGAGCGCCCATTCATAGGAAATGAGCGCCGGCGCGGCACCGAAGGACACCATGTCGGAGAGCGAGTCCATCTGCTCGCCAAAGGCACTCTGGGTATTGGTCATGCGCGCCACGCGGCCGTCCAGGCTGTCCAGCACCATGGCACAAAACACGCCAATGGCCGCCAGGTCGAAACGCCCGTTCATCGCCATCACAATGGCATAAAAGCCACCAAACAGGGCCGCCAGCGTAAACAGGTTGGGCAGGATATAGATGCCCTTGCGGCGCTTGCGAACCACCACCGCGACGTCTTCGCCGCCGGAACGCGTATCCACACCGTCATGCATGATGAACCTCCCGCGCGTGCCGGCAAGACACCAAATACTGGACTCGAATATTCATGGCTGCAAGTGTAAGCCAGCCGGCCGCAAGGCCTGCAACAAAAAAACAAGGCCACACGAGGTGGCCTTGCTGCGAACGCAAAAGCGGAATCAGTTGCGCGACTGGTCCACCAGCTTGTTCTTCGCGATCCAGGGCATCATGGCGCGCAGCTGGCCGCCCACCTTCTCGATGCTGTGGTCAGCGGTGTTGCGACGACGGGCCGTCATGCTCGGGTAGTTCAGGCGACCTTCCTGGATGAACATCTTGGCGTAGTCACCGTTCTGGATGCGCTTGAGCGCGTTGCGCATGGCGGCGCGCGACTGCTCGTTGA
>DALYHW010000335.1:0-2267 GCA_031970695.1 Hylemonella sp. | reverse complement strand
CGATATGTTCCAGCAGGTCGCGGCTGCGCACCAGCAGCAGGTCGCGCTCGCGCTGCGCGGCCACGGACTCCGCCTCGGGCCAGGTCTTGACGGTCTCGATCCAGTCCTGCACGGCTGCGCGCTGGTCCTCGCAAATCTCGTCGAGCTGGTGCAGGGCAAGCCGCGCGTCCAGCAGGGCAGCCCAGTTGGAAAAACGCGTGCGCGGGTTCAGCAGCTCGGCCTGCCAGTGGTCGAGCTGGCGGGTCAGTTCGCGGCGCAGGTCCAGGAAACCATCGACCATCTGGTTGACGATGCGCAGCATGAGGTCGGCCGGCGATGCGGGCAGGCGGCTGTTGGCGGTGCGCACGTCCGTGGCCGTGCTCTGCAGCAATCGCGTGGCGTAGGCATCGCGCGCGGCGCAGTCGGCCGGGTGTACGGAGAGTAAGACGCGCTCGAAGATGGCAAAACCGACCGGGCTGGTGTCGATGTGGCGCAGGATGGGCGGCCCGCTGCGCCGGGTCGCACCGCGGCCCGCGGCTGCGCCGTCGTCAACGGCGCGCGGCAGCGAGGTCGTGGCCAGGCGGCGGAACACCAGCAGGTCGTACTGGGAGGTGTAGTCGAAGTGCGAAGGCAGCTGCGGGTTGAGCAGGTCCGACACGTGCAGGTCGACCAGCTGCAGGCCCGCAAGCGCCTGCAAGGTCAGCTGCAGCTGGGGCCAGCCGGACGCGAATTCCTGCTGCGTGCAGGCGATCCAGACGTGACCCTGGGCGGGCAGCTGGGCCGGCGGCGCGTCGCTTTCGCTGACGCCGGCCGGGCCGATGCAGAACACACGCATGCCCGCGGCTTCCGTGCGGCCTATTTCTTCAGCAGCCGCGCGGCCGCGACGGCAAAGTAGGTCAGCACCCCGTCGGCGCCAGCGCGCTTGAAGGCGAGCAAACTTTCCATCATGACGGCATCGTGGTCCAGCCAGCCGTTCTGCGCCGCAGCCTTGAGCATGGCGTATTCGCCCGAGACCTGGTAGGCGAAGGTGGGTACGCGGAATTCGTCCTTGACGCGGCGCACCACGTCCAGGTAGGGCATGCCGGGCTTGACCATCACCATGTCGGCGCCTTCGGCAATGTCCATGGCCACTTCGCGGATCGCTTCGTCCGTATTGCCCGGATCCATCTGGTAGACCTTCTTGTTGCTCTTGCCGAGATTGCCGGCCGAACCCACGGCATCGCGGAAAGGACCGTAGAAGGCGCTGGCATATTTGGCGCTGTAGGCCATGATGCGCGTGTGCACCAGGCGGTTCGCTTCGAGCACGCTGCGGATGGCGCCGATGCGGCCGTCCATCATGTCGCTGGGCGCGACGATGTCGACGCCGGCCTGGGCCTGGGTCAGCGCCTGCTTCTCGAGGACTTCCACGGTCTCGTCGTTCAGGATGTAGCCGGTGTCATCGAGCAGGCCGTCCTGGCCATGGCTGGTGTAAGGGTCCAGCGCGACGTCGGTCATCACGCCGAGTTCGGGAAAACGCTCCTTCAGACCGCGCACCACGCGGGGCACCAGGCCCTCGGGGTTGTGGGCTTCCTTGCCGTCCGGCGTCTTGAGTTTGCTGTCGATGACCGGGAACAGCGCCATGACCGGGATGCCGAGCTTCACGCACTCTTCCGCCACCGGCAGCAACAGGTCCAGGCTCAGGCGCTCCACGCCGGGCATCGAGGCCACGGCTTCGCGGCGGTTCTGGCCGTCGAGCACGAAGACCGGATAGATCAGGTCATTGACACTGAGTGCGTGTTCACGTACGAGGTTGCGGGTGAAGTCATCACGGCGCAGCCGACGCGGCCTGCCCATGGGAAAGGGTGCATAGGGAGTCATGGGGAAAATTGTGCCCCATTTCCACCGCCACTCGGGGATGCGAGCGGAACTGCCAACTTTGCACGCTTCAGGGGCGTTTGATGCGCCATCTTTGTTCCAGAGGGGCGCTGGCTTGCATTTGATGCACCTTTTTGTTAGATTCCGTTCCGGGTGGTTCGCCACCCCCCGCTTTTCCTCCCTGAGCGGGGCCTTGATGTGTGACAGCAAAAAAGGCTTCCAACCCCGGCTTCGTGCCGGGGTTTTTTTTGCCCGTAGCACACCGGACACCGCCGTCATGCCTGCCCATGGGGCCCAGGATCTTGCATCTTCTGTCATTTTTTGATAAATTTGATAGCGGATGGCTTGCCATCCCCCGCTTATCCTCCCTGAGCGGGGCCTAGCAGCGTGACAGCTAATAGGCTTGCGCCCCGGCCTCGTGCCGGGGCCTTTTT
>DALYHW010000334.1:0-2289 GCA_031970695.1 Hylemonella sp. | reverse complement strand
GAAACCGTAGCCTGCAAATTTCTCCATCAGGTCGAAGATCTCGTCGGCCTTTTCCTGGGGAATGTTATGGGTGGCCAGGGCGCCCGCACGGAATTTCTCGCGATGCTCGGCCATTTCCTCAGCCTTTTTCTTGCCCATGGCGCGGCGCAGCAGGTCGGCGCCACCCAGGCTGTAGCCGCCCAGGATCTGCGCGGTCTGCATCACCTGCTCCTGGTAGACCATGATGCCGTAGGTCTCGCTCAGCATCTCGGCCACGGCCGGGTGCGGATACTCCACTTCCTCACGCCCGTGCTTGCGGGCCACGAAACTCGGGATCAGGTCCATGGGGCCCGGCCGGTACAGGGCATTGAGCGCGATCAGGTCTTCAAGTCGCGTGGGCTTGGCGTCGCGCAGCATGCCCTGCATGCCGCGGCTTTCAAACTGGAACACCGCTTCCGTCTTGCCCTCCTGGAACAGCTGGTAGGTCGGCCTGTCGTTGAGCGGAATGTTCTCGAAAGCGAAGTTCTCCTGGCCCGGATGGCGCTTCATGATGAACTCGCGCGCGATCTCCAGGATGGTCAGCGTGGCCAGGCCCAGGAAGTCGAACTTCACCAGGCCGATGGCCTCCACGTCGTCCTTGTCGTACTGGCTCACGGCCGAGTCGCTGCCCGGCTGCTGGTAGAGCGGGCAGAAGTCGGTCAGCTTGCCCGGCGCGATCAGCACGCCTCCGGCATGCATGCCCACGTTGCGTGTCATGCCCTCGAGCTTCTGCGCCAGCGCGAGCAGGGTCTTGACCTCGTCTTCCTTCTCCAGCCGCTCGGCCAGCTCGGGCACTTCCTTGAGCGCGCCGTCGATGGTGATGTGCTGGCCGGGCTTGTTCGGGATGAGCTTGGAGATGCCGTCACAGAAGGTATAGCTCATGTCCAGCACGCGGCCCACGTCGCGGATGGCTGCGCGTGCGGCCATGGTGCCGAAGGTGGCGATCTGGCTCACGGCCTCTTTACCGTATTTTTCCTTCACGTAGTCAATCACGCGGTCGCGGTTGGCCTGGCAGAAGTCGATATCGAAGTCGGGCATCGACACCCGTTCCGGGTTCAGGAAACGCTCAAACAGCAGCTTGTATTCGAGAGGGTCGAGGTCGGTAATCTTGAGGGCATAAGCCACCAGCGAGCCGGCGCCGGAGCCACGGCCCGGGCCCACGGGGCAGCCGTTGGCCTTGGCCCACTGGATGAAGTCACCCACGATCAGGAAGTAGCCGGGGAAGCCCATCTTGAGGATGGTGGCGATCTCGAACTCCAGCCGCTCCACGTAGCGCGGCCGCTCGGCGTCACGCCTGGCGGCGTCGGGGTACAGGTGGGCCAGGCGCTCCTCGAGGCCTTCGAACGAAACCTTGCGGAAATACTCCTCGATGCTCAGACCACCAGGGATGGGGAAGTTGGGCAGCTGCGGCTTGCCCAGCACCAGCGTCAGGTTGCAGCGCCGTGCGATTTCCAGCGTGTTGGCCAGCGCCGAGGGCACGTCGGCAAATAGCGCTTCCATCTGCGCCGCGCTCTTGAAATACTGCTCGCGCGTGAACTTGCGCACGCGGCGGGGGTTACCCAGGATCTCGCCCTCGGCGATGCACACGCGGGCCTCGTGCGCTTCGTAGTCATCCTCCTGCGCGAACTGCACCGGGTGGGTGGCAACCACCGGCAGCTTCAGGCGTGAGGCCAATTGCACCGCCGCAGTCACATGCGGCTCATCGTCCGGCCGGCCCGCGCGCTGTAGTTCCAGATAGAAGCGGTGCGGGAAGATGGAGGCCAGCTGCAGCGCCACATCGTGCGCGCGTCCCATGTCGCCCTGCACCAGGGCCTGCCCTACCGCACCGGCCTGCGCCCCGGACAGGGCGATCAGGCCCTCGTGCAGTTCCTTGAGCCAGGCCAGCCTGACCACGGCCTGCGCCTTGTGCACATTGCCGGTCCAGGCCCGCGCCAGGATCTCGGACACGTTGAGGTAACCCTGCTTGTTCTGCACCAGCAGCAGCATCCGGCTGGTCGCCAGGGGGTCCTGGCCCAGCCCCTCGAGCAGGACCTCGACGCCGATGACCGGCTTGACCCCCTTGCCCCGGGCTTCCTTGTAGAACTTGATGGCCCCGAACAGGTTGTTCAGGTCCGTGATGGCCAGGGCCGGCTGGCCATCCTTGGCTGCGGCCTTGACGATGTCGTCGATGCGGGTGGTGCCATCGACCACAGAGAACTCGGTGTGCAGGCGCAGATGGGCAAACATGGGAAGATTTTAGTGGGCCGACGGGCCGGGCCGGGGTGGTTTTCC
>DALYHW010000333.1:0-2343 GCA_031970695.1 Hylemonella sp. | reverse complement strand
GCGCAGGTCGCGCGAGAACGCCAGCAGCATCTTGCGCACGTTCTCGGTCTGCATGGCCGCGGTCTGCGCCATGGGCACGCCGGTGCCGGCGCGGCTGGCGGCCAGCTGCGCGGCACTGGCCTGGCGCTGCACCTGGACCAGCTTGGTCGTTTCCACGGCCAGCTCCGCGTAGCTCTCGCCAAAGGCCTTGGTGATGGACTCCTCGGGCTTGTTCAGGTGGGCGCAGGTGTAGACCAGGTAGCAGGCCGCCTGCATGGCCTCGGAACCGCCGATGGCCTTGAGGATGGCGGCCACCGCGTCGGCATGCGCCAGCGTGTTTTCGCCCGTGTCCAGCGACTCGCTGGCCAGCAGCGGCTCGGCAAAGGCGCGGGCCCGCGCCAGCGCATGGGCCTGCTCAGGCAGCCCGTGGGCCGTGGCCGCAATCAGCGGCGAACGCGATTCATGCTCGCGGAGTTCGGAGGCGTGGCTCTTCATGGCGGCCCGGGATCCGCCGGGAGCAGGAAATCGCAGACGACCTGAACCTGGTCGGCAGCCACCAGCGTCGGCGCATGGCCCACGCCGGCAAACGCCACCAGGCGCGCGCGCGGCCCACGCTGCGTCATCGCCTGGGCGGTCCCGGGCGCAAGCAGGTCGGACTCGGCACCCCGCAGCAGGGTCTCCGCGGTGATTGCGTCGTAGAGCCGCCAGAGCACGGCCTCGCCCTGAGCGGATGCCTCGGGGGTCATCGCGCGAAACGGGACGGCGATTGCCGGGTCGTAGTGCAGCACATGGCCGCTGCCCTCCGGTGCGGGCTTGAGCATCGGACGCGTCAGGGCCAGCCACTGTTCGCGCGTGTGGGGTCCGAACCCGGCGGAGATCAGGCGCAGCGCGTCGGCTGCCTGCTCGATGGAATCAAAGCGCACGGGGTGACCCAGGTAGGCGCCGATGCGCTGGATCGCCTGCCACTCGATCGTCGGCCCCACGTCGTTGAGCACCAGTTTGCGGATGCGCAAAGGCAGTTGCGGCTGCCCCGCGAGCCCAAGGCCAATCAGCCCGCCCATGCTGGTGCCCACCCAGTCCAGCGTGGCCGGCTGCAGGGCACTGAGCAGCACGAGCATGTCGGCGCCATAGGCCGGCACCTGATACCCCATCGGGTCCTTCAGCCAATCGCTGCGGCCGCGGCCCACCACGTCCGGGCAGATCACCTGCAGCCGGTCACCGGCACGTGCGCACAGCGCCTGTGCCAGGACATCGAAATCACGCCCCTGGCGCGACAGGCCATGCACGCACATCACGACATGGCTGGCCGACGGGTTACCCCACTGCCAGTAAGCCATGCGATGGCCGCCCTGGGCGTCGGGGCAGGATACGTAGTTCAACCTAGGCTCGGACATGGTGAAATCAGATAATCGAAACGCGCAACGCCATCGTAAATCAATCGTATCAACCTGATCGGAGTATGAGCATGCTCAAAGGAAAAACCGCCCTCGTTACCGGCTCCACCAGCGGCATCGGCCTGGGGATCGCCAAGGCCCTGGCCGCCCAGGGTGCCGACATCGTGCTCAACGGATTCGGTGACGTGGAGGGCCCCAAGGCCGAGATCGCTTCCTTGGGCGTGAAGGTGGCTTACCACGGTGCCGACATCAGCAAGCCGGCGGAGATCGAGGACATGATGCAGTTTGCGGCAGGCCAGTTCGGCCGCAGCCGCGTGGACATCTTGGTCAACAACGCCGGTATCCAGCACGTGGCCCGCATCGAAGACTTCCCGCCGGAGCGCTGGGACGCGATCATCGCGATCAACCTGACCAGCGCCTTCCACGCCACGCGGCTCGCATTGCCCGCCATGCGGCAAGCGAACTGGGGCCGCATCATCAACGTCGCCTCGACCCACGGCCTGGTGGCCTCGGTGGAGAAGTCGGCCTACGTCGCCTCCAAGCACGGCATCATCGGCCTGACCAAGGTCACGGCACTCGAAAACGCCACGACCGGCGTGACCTGCAACGCCATCTGCCCGGGCTGGGTGCTGACTCCCCTGGTGCAAAAACAGGTCGACGCCCGGGCGGCCGCCCTCAAGATCTCCAACGAGGAAGCCAAGAAACTGCTGCTGGGCGAGAAAGAGCCTTCCATGCAGTTCACCACGCCCGAGGAACTGGGCGGCCTGGCGGTGTTCTTCTGCTCGCCGGCGGGGAACAATGTGCGGGGAGTGGCTTGGAATATGGATGGTGGGTGGGTCGCTCAGTAAAAGCTACTCCTCTTCCTGCATCTTCCATTTCGAGGCTTCGCCGGGATGTGCGCCCGGCGGCGCAGTCACTTTCTCTTGCGTGCCCAAGAGAAAGTCACCAAAGAGAAGGGCAGCCGACGTCA
>DALYHW010000332.1:0-2350 GCA_031970695.1 Hylemonella sp. | reverse complement strand
CCTGACCTACGTGCCCTGGATCGCCGCCGCCGGAGAGCTCAAGACCAAACCCACCCAGCACACCGTGCAGAAACTGCGCGAGATCGGCATCCAGCCGGACGCGCTGCTCTGCCGCGCCGACCGTCCGATCCCGGACGATGAGCGCGAGAAGATCAGCCTCTTCACCAACGTCGCGCAGTGGGGCGTGATCTCCATGCCCGACGTGGACACCATCTACAAGGTGCCGCGGGTGCTGCACGAGCAGGGCCTGGACGGCCTGATCTGCGACAAGCTGCGCCTGAACACCCCTCCGGCCAACCTCAAGCGCTGGGACGACCTGGTCTACGAGACCGAGAACCCGCAGGGCGAAGTCACCATCGCCATGGTGGGCAAGTATGTGGAACTGACCGACAGCTACAAGTCGGTCAACGAAGCGCTGCGCCACGCCGGCATGAAGAACCACGTGCGTGTGAAGATCGAGCACGTCGACTCCGAGACCATCACCGATGACACCCTCTCGCGTCTGGCAAAGTACGACGCCATCCTGGTGCCCGGCGGTTTCGGCAAGCGTGGTATCGAAGGCAAGATCAATACCGCACGTTTTGCCCGCGAAAGCAAGGTGCCCTACTTGGGCATCTGCCTGGGCATGCAGGTGGCCACCATCGAGTTCGCACGCCACGTCGCCGGCCTGAAGGACGCCAACAGCACCGAATTCGAGCCGCAGTGCCAGCATCCGGTCATCGCCCTGATCACCGAATGGAAAGACGCCGACGGCACGATCAAGACGCGCGATGCCAACTCCGACCTGGGCGGCACCATGCGCCTGGGCGCGCAAAGCTCCGACGTGGCCAAGGGCACGCTGGCGCACCAGATCTACGGCGACGTGGTCACCGAGCGGCATCGCCACCGCTACGAAGCCAACGTGAACTACCTGGACACGCTGCGCAAGTCCGGCCTGGTGATCTCCGCGCTGACCCAGCGCGAGCAACTGACCGAGATCGTCGAGCTGCCGCAGGCCGTGCATCCCTGGTTCGTGGGCGTGCAGTTCCACCCCGAGTTCAAGTCCACCCCGTGGAACGGCCACCCCCTGTTCAACGCCTTCATCAAGGCCGCGCTGGACCACCAGGCCGCGGGCAAGAAGAACCTGAAGGCCGTGGCCTGAGAAAGCAAGCATGAAGCTCTGCGGTTTTGATGTCGGTCTGGACCAGCGTTTCTTCCTGATCGCGGGCACCTGCTCGATCGAAGGCCTGCAGATCTCCATCGACGTGGCGGGCCAGCTCAAGGAAGCCTGCACCTCCCTGGGCATCCCCCTCATCTACAAGGGCTCCTTCGACAAGGCCAACCGCTCCTCGGGCTCGACCAAACGCGGCGTGGGCATGGAAGCCGGCCTCAAGATCCTGGACGAGGTGCGCCGCCAGACCGGCCTGCCCGTGCTCACCGACGTGCACGACGAGTCGCAGGTGGCCGAAGTCGCCAGCGTGGTCGACGTGCTGCAGACCCCGGCCTTCCTGTGCCGGCAGACCGACTTCATCCACGCCGTGGCGAAATCCGGCAAGCCGGTGAACATCAAGAAGGGCCAGTTCCTCGCCCCCTGGGACATGAAGAACGTGATCGACAAGGCCCGTGCCGCCGCCATCGAAGCCGGCCTGGACCCCGACCGTTTTCTGGCTTGCGAGCGTGGTGTCAGCTTCGGCTACAACAACCTGGTCGCCGACATGACCAGCCTGGCCGAAATGCGCAAGTCCGGCGCGCCCGTGGTGTTTGACGTAACCCACTCCGTGCAGAAGCCCGGCGGCCAGGGCACCAGCAGCGGCGGCGCCCGCGAGATGGTGCCCGTGCTGGCCCGTGCCGGTGCCGCCGTGGGCGTGGCGGGTTTCTTCATGGAGACCCACCCCAACCCGGCCGAAGCCTGGTCCGACGGACCCAATGCCGTGCCGCTCAAGCACATGAAGGCGCTGCTGCAGACCCTCGTGGCACTGGACGATGTAGCCAAGAAGAGCGGTTTCCTGGAAAACAGCTTCAACGCCTGAGACGATCCGACCCATCATGACACCCGCCTACATCATCGTCGACATGCAGATCACCGACATGGAGCAGTACAAGCAGTACATGGCGGAAGCGCCGGCCGCGGTGAAAGCCGCCGGTGGCGAGTACCTGGTGCGTGGCGGCCGTTTCGAGGTGATGGAAGGCCACTGGCAACCGGCCCGCGTGGCCATGCTGCGCTTTCCAAGCTTCGAGCAGGCCAAGGCCTTCTACGACGGCGAGATGTACAAGGCCGCGCGCGCCAAGCGCGCCGGCGCCACGCAGTTCTTCAACATGATTCTGGTGGAGGGCGTGAGCGCCCCCATCGCCTGAATACCACTATCGAAAC
>DALYHW010000331.1:0-2362 GCA_031970695.1 Hylemonella sp. | reverse complement strand
CGATGGCGCTGATCGTCATGGCCGCAGTCTGGAAGCAGATTTCCTACAACTTCCTCTTCTTCCTCGCCGGACTGCAGAGCATTCCGCAGTCGCTGGTCGAGGCCGCCACCATCGACGGCGCCTCGCCGTGGCGCCGCTTCTGGACCATCGTCTTTCCCCTGCTCTCGCCGACCACCTTCTTTCTGCTGGTGATCAACGTGGTCTACGCCTTTTTCGACACTTTTGCGATCGTCGACGCCGCAACTCACGGCGGGCCAGGCAAGGACACGGCGATCCTGGTCTACAAGGTCTATTACGATGGTTTCAAGGCGCTGGACATGGGTGGTTCGGCGGCACAGTCGGTCGTGCTGATGCTCATCGTGATCGCGCTCACGGTCATCCAGTTCCGTTTTGTCGAGAAGAAGGTGCAGTACTGACCATGGTCGAACGCCGCCCGGCCCTCACCCTGCTGTCGCACCTGATCCTGCTGGTCGGCGTGCTGGTCATCGTCTTCCCGGTCTATGTCACTTTCATCGGTTCCACGCAGACGGCAGAACAGGTGGCCACCAGCAATCCGCTGTCGCTGCTGCCCGGTGGCAACGTCGTCGAGAGTTACCGGCTGGCGTTGTTCGGCGGCAAGACCTCGGGGGGCTCGACGATCGCGCCGGTCGCTCCCATGCTGTGGGTGAGCTTCGTCAGCGCCATGGTGATTGCGCTGGGCAAGATCGCCATTTCCCTGCTTTCGGCCTTCGCCATCGTCTACTTCCGTTTTCCGGCCCGAGGCCTGGTGTTCTGGATGATTTTCGTGACGCTGATGCTGCCGGTGGAGGTGCGCATCGGCCCCACCTATGAAGTCGTTTCCAGCCTCGGCATGCTCAACAGCTACGCCGGCCTCACGGTACCCCTGATCGCGTCCGCCACGGCCACCTTCCTGTTCCGGCAGTTTTTCCTGACCGTTCCCGACGAGCTCGTCGAGGCCGCGCGCATCGATGGTGCCGGTCCGATGCGGTTCTTCCGCGACGTACTGCTGCCCCTTTCCAGGACCTCGATTGCGGCCCTGTTCGTGATCCAGTTCATTTACGGCTGGAACCAGTACCTCTGGCCGCTGCTGGTCACCACCAGCGAAACCATGTACCCGGTCGTACTGGGCATCAAGCGCGCGATCTTTGGCGAGGTTTATGTCGAGTGGAACGTGGTCATGGCCACGGCCATCCTCGCCATGCTGCCGCCGGCGCTGGTGGTCATCCTCATGCAGAAATGGTTCGTCAAGGGCCTGGTGGACACGGAGAAGTAATGGCCAGCCTCACGCTCAGCAACGTCATCAAGCGCTACGGCCGCGTGCCAAAGGCCACCCAGGTCATCCACGGCGTCAGTGCCGAGATCACCGACGGCGAGTTCATCGTCATCGTCGGCCCTTCGGGTTGCGGCAAGTCCACGCTGCTGCGCATGGTCGCGGGCCTCGAAGAAATCAGCGAAGGCGAGATTCTGATCGGCGGCCGAGTGGTCAACGCGCTCGAGCCCGCCGAGCGCGATATCGCCATGGTGTTCCAGAACTATGCGCTCTACCCCCACATGAGCGTGTACGACAACATGGCCTATGGATTGAAGATCGCCAAGGTGCCGCGGGACGAGATCCGTGCCCGGGTCGAGAAAGCCGCGCGCATCCTCGAGCTCGAACCGTTTCTGGAGCGTAAACCGCGCCAGCTCTCCGGTGGCCAGCGCCAGCGCGTCGCCATGGGCCGTGCCATCGTGCGCCAGCCCCGGGTCTTTCTCTTCGACGAGCCCCTGTCCAACCTGGACGCCAAGCTGCGCGCGCAGACAAGGCTGGAAATCCAGAAACTGCATCGCGAGCTGGGTATCACCTCGCTCTTCGTCACGCATGACCAGGTCGAGGCCATGACGCTGGCGCAACGCATGATCGTCATGAACGCCGGTCGCATGGAGCAGTTCGGCACGCCCGAAGAGGTCTACATCAAACCCGCCACCACGTTTGTTGCGGGCTTCATGGGCTCGCCTCCCATGAATCTGCTGCGCCAGGTTCCAGGTGCGCCGCAGGACGTGATCCTGGGCGTACGCCCCGAGCACCTGGAGCTGGCCGACGACGGCTGGGGCTTACGCCTCGAAGCCGTCGAAATGCTGGGAGCCGAGCGTCTGCTGTACTGCCGCTGGGACCATGGGGGCGATGAGTCCATTGTGTTGCGGTGCGACGAGGCCTTGCCGGTACCAGCTATAGGGGCGTCGCTGCATGCACGGGCGCAACCGGGCAAGATACACCGTTTCGCGGCGAGCACGGGCAAACGTCTGGACAACTAATCCACATGAGACAGGTTTCGTTCGACCACTGGCCCTACCCGCGCTGGGTGGCGCACCGCGGCGCAGGCAA
>DALYHW010000330.1:1786-2372 GCA_031970695.1 Hylemonella sp. | reverse complement strand
GTCGACGCGCCCCGCCGCCAGCAGCCGCAGGATGCCTTCGACCAGGGCGCGATCGTCGTCCGCGGGCTGGACCAGGCCCAGCTTGGTACGCATGCGTCCCTCGAGTTCCGCCGGAAAGACGCGTTTATAGGATTCCAGTGCGGCCAGCGCCAGTTCCTGGTCGCCAATCAGCGGCAGCAGGGCCTGGCCCAGGCAGAACAGGTTCCAGTAGGCAATGTTGGGCTGGCGCGCGTAGGCGTAACGGCCCTGGGTGTCCGAGTGATTGCAGATGTGGGCCGGGTCGTAGCCGTCCAGAAACTGGAACGGGCCGTAGTCCAGCGTCAGGCCCAGGATGCTCATGTTGTCGGTGTTCATCACGCCGTGGCAGAAGCCCACCGCCTGCCACTGCGCCAACAGGGCGGCCGTGCGTTCACTCACGGCCTCCAGCAAGGCCGCGTAGGGATTGCCGGCAAATTTTTCCGTATGCCGGCATGCGGGATAAAAGGAATCGATCACGAAGTCCGCCAGGTGACGCAATTCGTCCATCCGGTCGTTGGCGGCAAAGTGCTCGAAATGACCAAAGCGGATGAAGCTCGATGCGACCCGG
>DALYHW010000330.1:0-1776 GCA_031970695.1 Hylemonella sp. | reverse complement strand
GTCACCACCGCCGCGGTTTCGATCTCCTCGCGCCGCACCGGTGCGTCCGAGCCCGTCACGCACAGCGCACGGGTGGTGGCAATGCCCAGGCCGTGCATGGCTTCGCTGCAGAGAAATTCGCGGATGCTGGAGCGCAGCACGGCGCGTCCGTCGCCCATGCGGGAGTAGGGCGTCCGGCCGGCCCCCTTGAGCTGAATCTCCAGACCGCCCTCGGTTTCCCCCAGCAGCAGCGCGCGGCCATCGCCCAGCTGCCCCGCCCAGACGCCGAACTGGTGGCCGCTGTAGACCGTGGCCAGCGGGTCGCTGCCGGCCAACACCCTGTTGCCGCTCAGGGCAGCCAGCCACTCCTCATTGCTGGTCCAGTCCGGCGTGAGGCCCAGGGTATTGGCCACGGCCGCGCTGTGGCCCACCCAGTAGGGGGCGGGCAGGGGCGTGGGCAGCAGCCGGGTGTGGAAATCCGGGCCGAGCGCGGCAAAACGGTTACGCCAGCGCAGACCCGGTGCGGCCTGGCGAGTGGACGCGGGTAAATCGACGATCATGCGCCGGATTGTCCTGCAGAGCAGCCGGGCCTGCTGTGGGCAGGGCTTTGCGGTCCGCGGGGGGGGCCTCTGCCTTATGGCTGTCAGGTCCGCGCGCTTTCCTCCAGGAAGCGGCCCAGCGCTGCGTCGTCCAGAATGGACACGCGGCCCAGTTCGATGGCAACAATGTTCCGCTCGGCCAGCAGGCGCAAGACGCGGTTGACGGTCTGGCGCGAAAGTCCGACCAGGGTCCCGAGCTCCTCCTGGCTCAGGTAGAGGCGGCGGGTGCTGCGCCAGAACAGCCGGCTCAGGTAAAGCGCCACCCGGTGCTCCGGCGCACGGATGCGGCTGGCCTCGATCAGTGTCATGGCCTGCCCGAGCCGCAGGTTCAGGTGGCGCACCAGGTACTGGTTAAACCCCAGGTCGTCGCGTTGCAGCCGCTCGAAGCTGGCACGCGGCAGGCACATCAGCCAGCTGTCGCGCAAGGCCAGCACCGCGTATCGGCGTGGCTCGTTCTTCAGCACCGAGCCTTCGCCAAACCACTCGCCATCGGGGACCCCGATGAAGGCCGAGCGGCGGCCGTCCGCCGATTCGGTCTGCAGCTTGACGAGGCCGCTGAGCACGGCATACCAGCCCTGCACGGGAACGCCCGCGGCGAGCACGGTGTCCCCCTTGGCGGCGTGGATCAGCTGCACTTCGTTGGCGATCTGCTGCCGGCTCGCAGGATCGAGCGGTGTGTACCAGGGCTGGGTGGCCAGGAAATGACTGGCCAGGACACGGGCCTCGCAATGCATGGATGTCTCAGGACTTGGGATGCGCTGCGTCGCATTGTGCGACAGCGGCGGGTTGGGGCTCAGGGTTTACACGGACGACCTGTCAGCGGCGCGACAGCCGTTGCCTGCAATTCGCCGCGGTGCCATAGTTTGCCCGTCCGGCCGGAGCATACTGCGCGCATGGCATGTGCAAACCGGCCGTGCCAGTTTCTGACGTGCGTTTGTTGAAGAACAAGGAGAAGTGTCCATGCTGGGCCTGATGCAAAGCCAACCGTTGCTGATTTCCTCCCTCATCACCTTTGCCGAGCGGCATCACGGTGACGGCGAGATCGTTTCGCGCCGCGTCGAGGGCGACATCCATCGCTACCAGTGGCGCGATGTGGCGGCGCGCTCGCGCCGGGTGGCCAATGCGCTGGATGCGCTGAAACTGAAGTTCGGCGACCGCGTCGCCACGCTGGCCTGGAACGGTTACCGCCACCTGGAAC
>DALYHW010000329.1:0-2398 GCA_031970695.1 Hylemonella sp. | reverse complement strand
GCTGTGCGCGCCGAAGAACCAGCGGTAGACCAGGGCCGGCATGCCCATGGTGACGATGACACGTGCGCTGCGCCCGCCCAGGCCTTTCTTGCCAAAAGGGTTCTTGCCCCCGGCGTCGGCCTTGAATGCAAAACCCGGGCGCGCCACCTGCTCGAGAAAACCCTTGAGCACGGCGGGCACGTCGCCCAGCCACAGCGGGTAGATGAACAGCAGATGGCCGCCCCAGCGGATGTCATCCTGCACGGACTGCAGGCCCGGTGGCACGGTGCCCTGCTCCCAGTCCTGCGCGCTGCGCAGCAACGGGAAATCCAGCTGTGTCACTTCGACGGTGCGAACCTCGTGGCCGGCTGCGCGTGCGCCCTCGGCGTAGGCTGCGGCCAGGGTGTGGCACAGGTGGCGCCGAGTGGCAACCGGGTGGCCCTGGATGATCAGGATGCGTTGTGCGGGCATGGCAGTCCTCCGTGGCGAAGATGATCCCATCGGAGACCCACCCTGTCCATGACGCAGCGCAAACGCTATATTTTTGGTAGCAATCGGGAGTAGGCTGGCAGGGTATGGGTCTTTTCGGTCCTGCCTAAAATTGAGGCATTGCTGCCCCCACACCCATGAAATCCGACCACGCCCCGCCCTTTTTCATCGGCCGTACCGAGGCCTTTGGTGAACAGTTCGACGCCTGGCCCGACCGGCCGCTGCTGCAGTCCATGGAGGAAGGGGGTGTGAGCTGGCCCAGCTCCTGCCGCAATGGCACCTGCCGCACCTGCATCGGGCAGCTGGTCAGCGGAAGTGTCCGCTACGAGGTGGAGTGGCCGGGCCTGCTGGCCGAGGAAAAGGAAGAAGGCTACGTGCTGCCTTGCGTGGCCCATCCCTGCTCGGATGTGTTGCTGCGCGAGGGCTACTGAACGCCGGCCCGGCTTCACACCGGAGCGGATCAGGCGAACACGTTGAGGCGCGTGCCCAGCGGGCCGGACGTTGCGAGCGGCTGGGGGCCGGGGACCGGCTGCAGCAGTGACTGCACACTGGCGCGCTGCAGGTCCATGGCCTTGCGCAGCACATAGACCTGAACGCCCTGGGCCAGCTGCGTCGAAGACTGCTGGCTCGCGATGGCGATGATCTGGTTGCTGAGGCCGTCCATGTCAAATCCTGTGGGGTGCTGACCTTGTTATCGGCACCCGGCAACAGGACTTGAGGCGCGTCCGTCAGCCGCCCGGGGTGGCGTCGAGCCGGCCGCGCAGCAGGTCCGGCAGGCGCTCGGGGCCCATGCGGAAACCACAGGCCTGCGCATGGCCGCCGCCGCCCATGCTCTCGGCCAGCGGGATGCAGTCGTAACCGCGCTGGGAGCGCAGGCCGACCTTGATCACGCCGTTCTTGTTGGCACTCCACAGCAGGGCAAACGTGCCACTCTTCTTCGAGAGCATCTCGCCCACCAGGCTGTGGAAGATGCCGGGCGCATTGACCATCAGGCCCTGCTGGCCGTTGAACGTGACCGGCTCCGCGTTGGCCGCGATGTCTTCAGCCAGCTTGCAGAACTTCTCGTCCATGGCCTGCCCGCGCAGCATGAAGGCGGTCAGCTGGTCGGCGTTGAAACTGGCAATCTCGGCCCAGCGCTCGAAGTCCATGGGCTCCATGTCCAGCGCAGCGAGGAAGCCTGCGCTCTCGGGGTATTTCCAGTTCCAGAGGTCGCGGTCCTCGATGTAGCGGATCAGGTCGGGGGTCGCCCGGTCGGACTGGAAAAAGTCCCAGGCCAGGCGGGCACCGGAGTGGTCCATATCGAAGTGGACCACGCCACAACGGCAGGCGAAACCGGTGAGCTTCTCGGCCGCGCTCTTGTGGTGGTCGAGCATGACGAGCTTGGCGGCACGCTGCTCGATCTCGCGCAGGAGGTCCGGCGCGAAGGAGAAGTCGAGGATGTAGACCGCACGTCCCTCGAGCGCCGGCAGATCGGCCACGGTTTTGACGTCGCCATGGTCGCAGGCCCGGAACTCCGCGCGTCCCTCGTAGTAGAGCCACGCGGCGAGCGCGGCGCCAAAGCCGTCAGGACAGCGAGCGTGATAGATGACCAGCGGGTCGGGGTCGTGGCGGTCCGGATGGACCAGCAGTTGCTGGGGCAGCAGTGTTTTCATCGGGTCTTGCGGGGGGAACGGGGAGCAGTCTTCTTCGCTGCAGGCTTGGCCGTGCGGGGTGCGCGGATGTGGCCTTCACGTGCGAGTTCTTCCTTGCGCAGCTGGCGTTCGGCATCGAGCTTCTTGCCTTCGGCCAGCCAGCACGCAAACTCTTCAGGCGTCTCCAGCGTGATGCGGCCCAGGGCACCACTGCGGAAATCGTGGATCAGCAACTCGGCCGCCTTCTGCATATTGACCTTGTTGCCGGCCATCAGGGCCCCGCGGCTGCGACCGATGGC
>DALYHW010000328.1:0-2434 GCA_031970695.1 Hylemonella sp. | reverse complement strand
ACAGCATCAGGTCCTGGGTGGCGACGTAGTTCGAGGTTCCTTGGAATTTCATGGTCTGGTCGGTGGGTTGGTGCAGCGTGGGGAGGTGTGTACAAAACTCGCGCCGGGCGGGTTGGCGGCCTGGACCACCATCCCTAGGGTAAATACCGAGTAGGTCGGTAGATATAATGCTAGGCTGATTTATATCAATGACAGCTCGATTGTCCCCGCAAAATGAACAAACTGCTGCTGACCTTTTCTTCCGTGCTTGTCGCTTCCGTGACGGCCATTTCCGCGCACGCCCAGGATATCAAGGGTGATGCCAAAGCCGGCGAGGCCAAGAATGCCATGTGCATCGGCTGCCACGGCATCCACGGCTACCAGGCCAGCTTCCCCGAAATCTACAAGGTTCCCAAGATTTCCGGCCAGAACGGCAAGTACATCGCGTCGGCCCTGAACGCCTACAAGAAGGGTGAGCGCAAGCACCCGTCCATGCGCGGCATCGCCGAGACCCTGAGCGACCAGGACATCGCCGACCTGGCCGCCTACTACGAAGGCCATGGCAAGGTGGAAGGCGTGGCCGCACCCGCCAAGGCTGCCGAGCCGTCCGCCAAGGTGGCCGAGCTGCTGAACAAGGGCGGTTGCGTGGCCTGCCACGGTGCCGATTTCAACAAGGCTATCGACCCCAGCTATCCCAAGGTCGCTGGCCAGCACGCGGACTACCTGTTCGTGGCGCTCAAGTCCTACAAGGTGGAAGGCCAGGCGACCTGGGGCCGTTCCAACGGCATCATGGGCGGTATTGCCAAGCAGTTCTCCAACGCCGAGCTGAAGGAACTGGCCGCGTACGTCAGCACCCTGCCGGGCGACGTCAAGACCGTGCCGCAGAAGAAATTCCGCTGAACCGTTGACATTCTGGTCCGTCCCTAGTGATGCCTGGGACGGAGGGACTGGCTAGTGTCAGTCAACTAACGACGCCCGATGCACAACATCGGGCGTTTGCATTTCAGCGATACATGGGGTCGTTCGGTGTTTTAGAGCTGAACCGATTCATGCACCATGAAACGGTGCTTTTCCCAGACTTGCTCGGTCAGCGTTTACCACCGGCAGTCGCAGTCGTCGGCCGCCGAGCATTGCAGGCTATGCAGCGAATGAACCCATTGCTAGCCGATGGAGCAGTGCTGAATTTCACGTTACGAGTGGTACGCCACAAGCTTGCAGTTTTGGCGCGGGGCAAGCGTGCGGGACAAGTTGGGTCCGAGTCGAGCCGCGTGCACATTGTGAAATTTTTCACAGTCGGGTGTGCATTCGGAATGTTCCTGCGGGCACCTGATCGTGTAACTATGCTCGAATGCCCGGGTAAATTGCGTTGCCTAGGAGCATCATGAAGAAAATACGGCTTGCCTTGCTGATGGTGATGGCGTTTTTGGCTCCTTCGTTGCATGCAAGCAATGAGTGCCTGAGCAACTTTATGGTCTGCGCCATGGGATGTGGCGGTAACCAAGCCTGTCAGCGTAGCTGCAAGGCGCAGAGTGAGGCCTGTCGTTCACGTCAAAACAGCAGCAACGACGATGATGAAGAGGATGAGGTAGAACGTCGTCGCCAGCAGCAGATGGAGCAACAGCGCCAACAAATGCAGTACCAGCAGCAGATGGAGCAACAGCGCCAACAGATGCAGTACCAGCAGCAGATGGAGCAACAGCGCCAACAGATGCAGCGCCAGCAGCAGTACCAACAGCAGCAGGAGCTCCAGCGTCAACAGGAGTTCCAGCGACAGCAGGCGTATCAGCAGCAGTTGGAGCGGCAACGCCAGATGGAAATGCAGCGGCAGCAGGAAATGCAGCGACAGCAGTCCCGCCAGCATGAAGAAAACACCCGCAACGATCCGCGTGCATTCGCCACGGAGTGTATCCAGCAAGTGAGCAACACCAACACGCGCTACCAGAGTGGCGTTCATCAGCGGCTCAAGCTGTTCAACAAGTGCAGCTTCAATATCTGGTTCTTTGGCTTGACTGCCGATCAGTCGGAAGGATCAGGCGGACTGATACCGGCGGGAGACACTCGCGAGTTTGTCTATATCGAGCGGGGTAAGGGATTGATGAAGCATTTCAAGGCCTGCAACCCGAAGTACGACAAAGATCACTCATGCGCTGGCAAGGCGGATGGTCTGGGCGGACCGCTTTACTGATCATCAGCGGGCGCGTCGTCCTACGCTGCACCCACAGACAAAAAAGCCGCTTATAGAGCGACTTTTTTTCGCTGCCCGCTACGCTCAACTTCGTGTGGCGAAGTCAGCCTGCGGCACGACCCGTAGGCGGGTTGCGTTTCTCTATCGGGTCAGTCCTTAGTGGCCCGCTGCTGCACGCAATCGATATAGGCCGCGCCGTCGGGCGGGCGGCCGGCGCGCTGGCTCTCCCAGACCATGCGGCCGAGGCAGTCCATCACCTCGTGGTGGGCG
>DALYHW010000327.1:0-2439 GCA_031970695.1 Hylemonella sp. | reverse complement strand
GGCGTCCTTGGGCAAGCTGCAGGATGATGACGTGATCATCATCGCGCGCTCCACTGCGCGCCGCAGCCTCTCCACGGGCCTGGGGATAGGTTCTCGCTTGCCCGCCTACTGTTCCTCCCTCGGGCGCGTGGCCTTGGCAAACCTTCCGCAGACCGAGGCCGCACGGCGAATAGGCGACATGCGGCGCGGGCCTCTGACGCCAAAGACGATCTACGAACTTGCCGCAGTGCTTGAGAAAGTTGATCGGTGCCGCCGCGACGGCTGGACGGGTGCCGATGGGGAACTCGAACTGGGCGTTCGATCCATTGCTGTGCCTGTATGCGGCCAGGACGGCAAGTTCATCGCCGGGCTGAGCATATCGGTCGGGGCAGAGCGGATGTCCATGACCGAGTTCACGCGCACCCTGCTTCCCGTGCTCATGCAAGCTCGTGACACGCTGCAGCGTAGCCTGTTCGGAGCCTGCTCTTAGTACTAGCCCGGTGGCAAGTGAAACCATGCGCCACGCGGCGCATATTTTCGCTCGCTGGCGTTGACAGCTCCTGTTCGTCGCATTAATAATAGCGAATCGCTAGTATTACTCGACGGAGATAGAGCATGTTGAATTCCGAGAACAATCAGATCCTCACCCGCGTCGGCCCTGGTACCGCCATGGGAGGGCTCTTCCGACACTTTTGGCAACCGGCTCTTCTGTCCGAAGAACTGTCCGGACCCGATTGCCCCCCCGTGCGTGTGCGTTTGATGGGAGAGGACTTTGTGGCCTTCCGTGATTCGGCCGGGCGGGTGGGGCTGCTGGACTCACACTGCCCGCATCGTCTGGCCGACCTCTACTTCGGACGAAATGAGGAGGGGGGACTCCGATGCGTCTACCACGGCTGGAAATTCAGCGTGACGGGGGAGGTGCTGGACATGCCCAGCGAGCCCTCCGAAAGCCCGATGCGATGCAACCCGAACGTCCGAGCCAAGGCCTACTCAGTGCATGAGGCTGGTGGGATCGTCTGGGCATATCTCGGGCCCGTGGAATCGATTCCTCCCCTTCCACAGATGGAGTTCATGGGCCTGCCCGCAGCGAACGTGTATGCCTCCAAGTGTCTGATGAAATGCAACTACCAGCAGGCACTGGAAGGCAGCATCGATACGGCCCATTTGACCTTTCTCCACCGGTCGATCGGGCCGATGGAAAAGGATGTGTTCGGGGTGGGCGAGCTGCAGGAATTCGGCGATGCAGACGGTGCGCCCAGGTTCTTTTGCGAAGACACCGAGTACGGAATGAGAATCTCGGCACGCCGCGAGGGATCACCGGACGCCTACTATTGGCGCATCACGCAGTGGCTGATGCCCACGAGCGTCCTGGTACCCACCGGAGACGACCTGGTCTGCAGGGCAAATCTGTTCATTCCCATCGACGACGAGAACTGCTGGTGGTATCGCGTGCGATACCACGCCGGTCGTCCTCTCAGCAGCGAGGAACTTGCCGAGTACAGGCACGGAACACTTGACTACGCGAAGCTGCTGCCGGGAACCTACATCCCGGAGGGCAACCGTGCGAATGACTACCTGATGGACCGAACCCTGCAGAGGAGTGGCTCATTTACCGGTATTCCGAGCGCGCAGCTGCAGGACCTCGCCGTGCAGGAGAGTCAGGGCGCTATCGCTGATCGCACGAAAGAGCACCTCGGTACCTCGGACACCGCAATCGTCAGATGCAGGCGTCGTCTGATCGAGTCGGCAAAGAAGTTCGCCAGTGAAGGAATCGTTCCCGTGGCGGCTGCCCGTGGCGACCTCTACAGACGCAGGGCCGTGGCCATGCTGCTCCCGAAGGACGTGACCGCGGAACAGGCGGGCAGTCACCCGGCCACCGTACCGTCTGCCTGACGCCCTTCAGCGAGCACTCTGACCCCTGCGTCTCAGACGAGCATGGTGTCGGGCGACTCGCCGGCGGTGAGTGGGACAGATCAATCCAACCCTGAAGGACATTACAGTGAAAGTGATTACGAAGTTCGGAAGGATCATCAGCATCGCGGCCGTATTGATGGCAACCTGCGGCGCCATGGACGCCCAAGCCCAAGGCAAGGACGTCTGGCCCTCGAAGCCCATTCGCTTTGTCGTGCCCTTCGCAGCGGGTGGCTCCATCGATGTTCTCGCGCGCTTGATGGGGCGGCATCTCGAAACGAGACTAGGGCAGTCGATCGTGGTCGAAAACCGCACGGGCGCCGGAGGCACGGTCGGTGCCGATTTTGTCGCAAGGGCTCCCGCTGACGGATACACGTTCTTGTTCACCGCACAGGGGCCATTGGTCCTCAATCCATTCCTCATGAAGCGGCTCCCGTACAACGCGGAAGCCGCTTTCGCGCCCGTAACGGTGGTGGCCGAGGCGCCGAACGTGTTGGTCACGAACCAGGCGTTTCCCGTCGCCAACTTCTCGGAGCTGCGCGGATTCGC
>DALYHW010000326.1:0-2511 GCA_031970695.1 Hylemonella sp. | reverse complement strand
CAGCAGCACGCCGAAAGCGATCGGCATCCAGATTGCCAGGCTCAACAAACCCATTTTCTTGTTCTCCTTAGCGGCCGAGCCATTCGGCCAGCATGGGCCAGGTCACGAAATACGTCATGAGGATCAGGATGCCGACGATCATCGCCAGGGCATAGTGGTACAGGTAGCCCGACTGCAGCCAGCGCACCACGGCGGCCACCCGGCCCACGATTTTCCAGGAGCCGTTGACCACGGCGCCATCGATCACGGCCTGGTCCCCACCCTTCCACAGGCCGGTGCCCAGGGCACGGGCGCCGCGCGCGAGGATGTTCTCGTTGATCCAGTCCATGTAGTACTTGTTCTCCAGCAGCGTGTAGACGGGCTGGAAAGCGCGCTTGATCGCGGCCGGCACCGCCGGATTGATCATGTACATGTAGTAGGCCGTCGCGGCGCCGGCCAGGGCCAGCCAGAACGGCAGCGTGCTGAAGGCATGGCCAGCCATGGCCAGCGGGCCGTGGAAGGCCTCGGCCAGCTCGGCCATCACGGGGTGCTTGGCCGCATCGACGAAGATCGCGTCCTTGAAGAAGTCACCGAACAGCATGGGCTGGATCGTCAGGTAGCCGATCACCACGGAGGGGATGGCCAGCAGCACCAGCGGAACCGTGACCACCCAGGGCGACTCGTGCGGCTCGTGGTGGTCGTCATGCCCGTGCCCATGGTCGTCATGGTGCGCATCCGGGTTCTGGTCGTAGCGCTCCTTGCCATGGAAGACCAGGAAGTACATGCGGAAGGAATAGAAGGCCGTCACGAACACACCGGCCAGCACGGCGAAGTTGGCAAAACCGGCGCCCCAGAGATGGCTCTCGTGCACGGCCTCGATGATGCTGTCCTTCGAATAGAAGCCGGCAAACAGCGGCGTGCCGATCAGGGCCAGCGAGCCCAGCAGCGAGGTGATCCAGGTGATGGGCATGTACTTTCGCACCCCGCCCATCCAGCGGATGTCCTGGTTATGGTGCATGCCCATGATGACGGAGCCGGCGCCGAGGAACAGCAGGGCCTTGAAGAAGGCGTGGGTCATCAGGTGGAAGACGGCGACGGAGTAGGCCGAGGCGCCCAGTGCCACCGTCATGTACCCCAGCTGCGAGAGCGTGGAGTAGGCGACGACGCGCTTGATGTCGTTCTGGATGATGCCGAGGAAGCCCATGAACAGCGCGGTGATCGCGCCGATGACCATGATGAAGCTCAGGGCGGTGTCGGACAGCTCGAACAGCGGCGACATGCGTGCCACCATGAAGATGCCGGCGGTCACCATGGTGGCCGCGTGGATCAGTGCGGAAATCGGCGTCGGGCCTTCCATGGAATCGGGCAGCCAGACGTGCAGCGGGAACTGGGCTGACTTGCCCATGGCGCCGATGAACAGGCAGATGCAGATCACGGTGACCAGCATGGCGTCCTGGCCCAGGATATACCAGGGGAAGGAGATGGCGCCGAGCTCGCCCGCCTTGGCGAACACCTCGGTGTAGTTCAGCGTGCCGGCGTAGGCGGCGATCAGGCCGATGCCCAGGATGAAGCCGAAGTCGCCGACGCGGTTGACCAGGAACGCCTTCATGTTGGCGAAGATGGCCGTCGGCTTGTTGAACCAGAAGCCGATCAGCAGGTAGGACACCAGGCCCACCGCTTCCCAGCCGAAGAACAGCTGCAGCAGGTTGTTGCTCATGACCAGCATGAGCATGGAGAACGTGAACAGCGAGATGTACGCGAAGAAACGGTTGTAGCCTTCGTCCTCTTCCATGTAGCCGATGGTGTAGATGTGCACCATCAGCGACACGAAGGTCACCACGCACATCATCATGGCGGTCAGGCCGTCGACCATGAAGCCGACTTCCATCTTCAGGCCACCGACCACCATCCATTCGTAGATCGTGGCGTTGAAACGCGCGCCGCCGATGACATCCTTGAGCGTCATCGCGGAAATGATGAAGGACACCAGCACACCGAGGATGGTGAGGGAGTGGGAAAGGCGACGGCCGATCCAGTTGCCGCCCAGCTTGGTGCCGAAAATACCGGCCAGCGCGGAGCCGACCAGGGGCGCCAGCGGTACGGCCAGCAGGGTGGATGCGTTCAGGGTTGCGCTCATCTTGTTTTTAACCCTTGAGCTCGTTGAGTTCGTCGACGTTGATGCTGGACTTGTTGCGGAACAGCAGAACCAGCAGCGCCAGGCCGATCGCCGATTCGGCCGCTGCCACGGTGAGAATGAAGAACACGAACACCTGGCCGTGCATGTCGCCCAGGTAGTGCGAGAACGCCACGAAGTTCAGGTTGACCGCCAGCAGCATGAGCTCGATGGCCATGAGCAGCACGATCAGGTTCTTGCGATTCAGGAAGATGCCGACCACCGCGATGGCAAACAGCGCGGCACCCAGCGTCAGGTAGTGACCGAGTGTGAGTGTCATTCTTTCTTCTCCTCGGGAGCGGCAGCGGGTGCAGCCTGCGTGGGCGCGACCTTCACGATCTGCAGGCGCTCGCTGGCGC
>DALYHW010000325.1:0-2524 GCA_031970695.1 Hylemonella sp. | reverse complement strand
ATCTGGCGGCTGTTCAGGCCGAAGGGGATGGCGCAACCGAAGGCGAAGGTCTCGTCCTTGCCGAAAAAGTAGTAAGGCGCGGTGTGGGCCATTTCGATCGAGCCCTGCTGCACGCCATCGACCACACCAAACGCCGGCATGATCTCACCCGCCGCGTGCACAGACACCTCGAACTTGCCACCGGACATGGCCTTGACGGCGTTGGCGAACACCTCGGCCGCACCGAAGATGGTGTCGAGCGACTTGGGAAAGCTCGACGCCAGGCGCCAGCGGATGGCCGCTTGCGCGTGCACGGCCGGGGCGACACCCGCGGCCAGGACGCCGGCAATACCGGCTTGCTTGATGACGGAACGACGATCCATGGAATGTCTCCTGCGAATAGTTATCGGTGGCGCGATTCTAGGAAGGCCCACCCACCGCAGGCATTGGGGCTTACCCCCGCGGAGAAACCCGGACACGCCAAGCAAAACGGGCCCCGAAGGGCCCGTCGAAAAAGAGACTGTCGTCCTGCTTACAGTTTCTGCGCCTGCATGAAGCTGTCGAAGCGTGCCTCGGTGAAGCGGAACCACTGGTTCTGCTCGCGACGGAAGGCGGAGAAGTCGTCGTAGATCTTCTTCCAGTTGGGGTTCTTGGCGCCGATTTCCTCGTACAGGCCCATGGACTCCTTGAAGGCGCGGTCCATGATGTCCTTCGGGAAAGGCAGCACCTTGGTGCCCGAACCCACCAGCTGCTTCAGAGCGGCGGGGTTCTTGGCGTCGTACTTGGCCTGCACTTCGGCATGGGCGTAGGCCGCAGCCGTTTCCAGGATCGCCTTGTTCTCGGGCGACAGCGCGTCGTAGGCCTTGCTGTTGACGAAGAACTCCAGCTGCGGGCCACCTTCCCACCAGGCGGGGTAGTGGTAGTACGGAGCGACCTTGTTCAGGCCCAGCTTGAGGTCGTCATACGGTCCGATCCACTCGGCAGCATCCAGCGTGCCCTTCTCCAGCGACTGGTAGATCTCGCCAGCGGGGATGTTCTGCGGCACCACACCCATGCGCTCGAGCACCTTGCCGGCAAAGCCGCCGACGCGGAACTTCAGGCCCTTGAGGTCGGCGACACTCTTGATCTGCTTGCGGTACCAGCCGCCCATCTGGGTGCCGGTGTTGCCGCCCGGGAAGTTGATGATGTTGTAGTTGCGGTAGAACTCGCGGGTCAGCTTCAGGCCGTTGCCCTGGTACATCCAGGCGGTCATCTGGCGGCTGTTGAGACCAAAGGGAATGGAGCAGCTCAGCGTGAAAGCCTCGTCCTTGCCGAAGAAGTAGTAGGCCGCGGTGTGGGCCATTTCCACGGAACCCTGCTGCAGGCCGTCGACGACACCGAAGGCAGGCATCAGTTCGCCGGCCGCGTGCGTGGAAATCACGAACTTGCCACCCGACATCTCGTTGACCTTCTTGGCCAGCGTTTCTTCAGCGCCGAACAGTGTGTCGAGCGACTTCGGGAAGCTCGAGGCCAGGCGCCAGCGCACGGCGGCCTGCGCGTGAGCCGCGGGCGCAGCACCGGCGGCCAGGATGCCGGCAATACCGGCGTGCTTGATTACGGAACGACGATCCATCAGAGGGTCTCCTGTGAGAAGTTGATACGCGGACGAATTCTATAGGTGCTCAGGCCCGCGACGGTACGTAATGCCCGCAAGCAGTGTGGTCTCGCGCAAGGCCTGACGTCACTCTTACAGGCGACAGCGACGCTGATGCGTCAGCCGACCACCTTGAGTGCAGGCTTGGCCTGCGCCACCAGCTGCGGGTAGCGTCGCTCGATGGCGGCCTGGATGCCTGCCGCATCGAGCCCCTGCAGGGCCAGCAGCTTCGCCGGGTCACCGTGCTCGATGAACGCATCGGGCAGGCCGAGTTGCAGCAGCGGCTTGACCACGCCCGCCGACTGGAGGGCCTCGTTCACCGCACTGCCGGCGCCACCCATGACGGCGCCCTCCTCCACCGTGACCAGCGCCTCGTGGCTGGCGGCAACCTTGAGCAGCAGTTCGACGTCGAGCGGCTTCGCCCAGCGCATGTTGACCACCGTGGCATTAAGCTTTTCTGCCGCAGCCAGTGCCGGGTACAGCAGCGTGCCGAAGGCCAGGATGGCCAGGCCCTTGCCTTCGCGCCGCAGTTCGCCCTTGCCATAAGGCAGGCCCTGCAGGCCGGGTTCGGTCGCGACGCCCACGCCGGCGCCGCGCGGGTAGCGCACGGCCACCGGGTGGTTGCGCTCGAAAGCGGTGGACAGCAGCTGGCGGCACTCGCGCTCGTCGGCCGGGCAGGCCACGGCCATATTGGGGATGCAGCGCAGGTAAGCGATGTCGTAGTTGCCGGCGTGGGTGGCACCGTCGGCGCCGACCAGGCCGGCGCGATCGAGCGCAAACACCACGGGCAGGTTCTGCAGCGCCACGTCGTGGATCAGCTGGTCGTAGCCGCGCTGCAGGAAGGTGGAGTAGATCGCCACCACCGGCTTGAGCCCTTCGCAGGCCAGGCCGCCGGCAAAGGTGACGGCGTGC
>DALYHW010000324.1:0-2527 GCA_031970695.1 Hylemonella sp. | reverse complement strand
CCCGCCGGTGGACCGGCTTGAGGCCGTCGCGCGCGTCGGGCAGGGCGCGGCCGACGATCACGCTCATCGCGTAGTCGAGGTAGCTGCGGCGCATCTCCTCTTCGAGGCTGATGGGCAGGGTTTCCTTGGCGAATTGGGTCATGGAGAGGGGGGTATGCACGTGCGTGGCAATCCGCCATTTTAGAGGGGCGGTCATGTGGTGTCAGTGCAACAGCCTCGTCCCGGCCTGTCGCCATGCGGACGCGCACTGGACTGGCCGGTTGACCCTCCTGATTGATATGGCACAATGTCCGGGACAGTCTGGGTGGCAGTGATTCAATGCATGCCGTTTTTTGTTTTTGAGCCCGTGAGGCCAATTCCGCTTGAGGAGAACCATGAAGAAATTCAATAACTTGGCAGCCCTGATTGCTGCGGTCGCCGTTGTGATGGCTGGTTGCGCTTCCGCCCCCGAGCCGGCACCCGAGCCCAAGGCTGCGCCTGCCGCTCCGGCTCCGGCCCCCGCTCCGGCCCCGGCCCCTGCGCCTGCCGCGGCTGCTCCCAAGGCACCCCCGCCGCCGGCTGCCGTCAAGGTCACCTACGCTGCCGACACCTTCTTTGACTTCGACAAGTCCGTCATCAAGCCCGAAGCCAAGGCCAAGCTGGATGATCTGGCCTCCAAGGTCAAGGCCATCAACCTGGAAGTGATCATCGCCGTGGGTCACGCCGACTCCATCGGTACCGATGAGTACAACCAGAAGCTGTCGGTGCGCCGCGCCGAAGCCGTGAAGGCCTACCTGATGTCCAAGGGCATCGACAAGAACCGTGTCTACACCGAAGGCAAGGGCGAGAAGCAGCCCGTGGCCGACAACCGCACCGCCGAAGGCCGCGCCAAGAACCGCCGCGTGGAAATCGAAGTGGTCGGTACCCGCCCCAACAAGTAATCAGCTGATTGCTTGAACTGCAAACCCCGCCCCGGCGGGGTTTGTTGTTTTTGCCCTGGCTTTTGCGCGGGCCCGTGCTGCCGCGATCCGGCCGGTGGTACCCGGCCCTATCCTGGCTTACGGCGACGGGATTGCGCGGTGCCGGATAATCGGCCCATGACGACGAATCTGAACGCCGACCCGGCCGAACTGGCCAAGTTCTCCGAGCTGGCCCATCGCTGGTGGGACCCCGAGAGCGAGTTTCGCCCCCTGCACCAGATCAATCCCCTGCGCCTGGACTGGATCAATGGCCTGGCCCCGCTGGCCAGCCAGCAGGTGCTGGACGTGGGCTGCGGGGGCGGCATCCTCGCCGATGCGATGGCGCGCAAGGGTGCCAAGGTGACGGGCATCGACCTCTCGACCAAGGCGCTCAAGGTCGCCCAGCTGCATGCGCTGGAGGCCGGCACGCCCAACATTTCCTACCGGGAGGTCGCGGCCGAGGCCCTGGCAGCCGAGCAGGCCGGCAGCTACGACGTGGTGACCTGCATGGAGATGCTGGAGCACGTGCCGGACCCCGCGTCAGTTGTGCAGGCTTGCGCCACCCTGGTCAAGCCGGGCGGATGGGTGTTCTTCTCCACCATCAACCGCAACCCCAAATCCTTCCTGTTTGCCATCGTGGGGGCCGAGTACATCCTGAACCTTCTTCCGCGCGGCACCCACGAATACGCCAAGATGATCCGCCCGAGCGAACTGGCCCGTTATTGCCGCCAGGCGGGGCTGGAACTGGCAGGCACGCGGGGCATGGAATACAACCCGCTGACCCGGCGCTACTGGCTCAGTGGCGACACCAGCGTCAACTACCTGATCGCCACACGACGGCCGAAGAACTGAGATGCGGTTCACGGGTATTGAAGCCGTCCTGTTCGACCTGGATGGAACGCTGATCGACAGTGCACCCGACCTCGGGGCCGCGGCCGACCGGATGCGCACCGACCGGGGGCTTCCGCCGCTGCCGCTGGAACGCTACCGTCCCATGGCGGGTGCCGGTGCCCGCGGCATGATCGGCGTGGCGTTTGGCCTCACGCCCGAGGATCCGGGCTACAACGCCTTGCGCGAGGAGTTCATGGCCAACTACGAGCGCAGCATGACCGAGCGTACCTACGCGTTCGCCGGGATTCCGGAACTGATCGCGCAGTTGCTGCAGCGGGACCTGGCGTGGGGTGTGGTGACCAACAAGATCGAGCGCTTCACGCTGCCGCTGACGGCCGCCATTCCCCTCTTTGCTAGCGCGGGAACCATCGTGGCCGGGGACACGACGCCGCATCCCAAGCCACACCCGGCGCCGCTGCTGGAGGCGGCGCGCCGGCTGGACCTCGATCCGGCCCGTTGTCTGTATGTGGGCGACGACGAACGCGACATCGTGGCGGGCCTGGCGGCCGGCATGGGCACGGTCGCGGCGACCTACGGCTATCTGGGGCAAAAGTCTGACGTTTCCGCCTGGGGCGCGCACGCGGCAATCAATTCTCCGGCCGAACTCTTGCAATTGCTCTTCCCAGCCTAAAATACGGTTTCTGGGGCTGCATTGGTTTCGACGTGGGTTCGGGCACGCAGCAGGGCATGTCGAGGTT
>DALYHW010000323.1:0-2540 GCA_031970695.1 Hylemonella sp. | reverse complement strand
AACAGGCCGAGCAGCGCGAACGAGCCCAGTAGTGCGGGGGACAGGATGCCCGACGGCGAGTCGATCCTGGCCAGTTCGGTGCCGGCATTCACGTACACGATCGTGCCCGCGATCATGCCGAGTTGGCTGACCCAGTAGAACGTCCAGGTGCGAAGCGGTGTTAGGCCCATCGCCAGATTCACCAAGAAGAAGGGCACCACCGGGATCAGGCGCAGCGTAAACAGATAGAAGCCACCATCTTTGGCACTGCCTGTATTGATTGACGCCAGACGATCGGCAAAGTGCACCTGTACCCAGTCGCGCAGCAGCCAGCGCGACGCGAGAAATGCCAAGGTAGCACCAATCGACGAGGCGAAGGACACGATCAGGCTGCCATAACCCAGACCGAAGATCGCCCCCGCGGCGAGCGTCATCACCGCAGCGCCCGGTAGCGAGAGCGCGGCGACCATCACGTAGACGCAGAAGAACGAGGCTGCGGCCCGCAGGGGATGATTGCTGCGCCACAGGACCAGGTCGTCCTGACGGCTCTTGATGAGATCGAGGTTCAGGTATTGGGTGACATCGAAGGCCACGAACACGCCGATCAAAATCAGCAGCAGAAGCAGCAGGTACAGGCGCGAGTTCGGACGGTTCACAACATTTCCTGGGGAAGTATGGGAATGGCTTTCTTCATTCAGTAGACGAAGTGGAGGGCAAAAGCTTACGCGTCGATCTAACCATATCCTGATGATGGAGTGCCACTGGCCGCACATGCCCGCTGGGCAACAGTGGCCGCAAAGGCAGATCGGGCAAACCCAGGCTGCCACAAGCCAAGGCTCATGTCGCGTTTTGAAGCGTGGCAGCCCTGCGGCACTCAGACCGGTTCCGTGTGCTCACCCCGCGCCGGGTAGTTCTTGGCCACGGCAAAGTCGATTGCAACCAGCAACTCGTCGAAATGGGGCCGCGCGAATGGCATGGTCTGCACTGCCCCGTAGTACAGCGTGCCGTCAGCGCGCACCAGAAACACCGCCGGCTCCGAGAACAGCGCCGGCTCTTCAATGCCTGTCGAGGTCTTGCCGCGGCCGGCGCTGATGTACAGCCCCCAGTCGCGCGCACCCACCAGACTGAGGTCGTAGGCAACGCGCAAGTCCGGCTTTCCGATCTTGTCGGCGAAGGCCTGTGCGCGTTCGCGCCCGTCGCTGGACACCATGACGATCTTCACGCCGCGCTGCTCGAATTCGGACTGCAGTCGCCCAAGCTCGAGCGCGTACTTCAGGCAGATAGGGCAGTGCAGCCCGCGGTAGAAGACCACAAGTGTGAAGTGTTGCGGGGCATCTTCCTGGAGCGAAAACTCGCCGTGGGCTAGCGTCGACAGGTTCAGCGGCGGTACGGGCTGGCGTGGGATGAGCATGATCTTCTTTCATCGCGAATTGGTGAACAGGACACTGGGGGTCAGCGCATCGAATGTCAGCGCCTTTATGTTCATGCGGGTCTCCTGCTCTTGTCTGGCGATCGGATCAGCTTGCATAGGCGATTGCCCGCGCCGGGCTGAAGTCCGGTCCTTGGGTGATGCGGCTGAAGTATGAGCGCCATGCGGGAGAGCCATCCGGCCACTGCATGCTGAACTCGGCAAGCCACCGTGGATGCTCGTAGCGCACAGGCAGCAAGGCGACGTGGACCTCACCCGTGCGCACTTCATGCAAGACCTCGTGCGGCGAAGGGGTGATCGCAATGCGCGTCAGGAGTCCGTACAGCTCACCTCGGAAATTGGGCATGCCTGCCGCGCCGTTGTTGGCGATCACCCCTATCGTGCTGCGACCGCGGTCAATGCAGCGCATCGCGGGCAGGCAGGTGTGCGTGCTGGCGAAGATGTCCGCTTGCGCGCTATCGAACACCGAGCGCAGCCAGGCCCGGTTGCGCTCGTCATCGAGCGCATCTACGTCGAATCGCCAACCTGCCAGCGCCTCGGCATCACCGTGCACAACACCAATCTGTGAGTCGCCGATGCGGTAGCGCCTGAACATTGGTAGCTGCGCGAGTCTTTGCTGTAACTCGGGGTGCCGCTCGGCCTCAATCTTCAGGCGCGCATGAATGCGGTTCGAACGCTCGACCGTACCCGCATCGACGCTGTCCGGGTAGGCGCATCCGCAGCCGGCGTCGCCCGCCGGAGCGTGCAGTTCGGCTTCGACATTGCCCTGCAGCGCGTCGTTGGCCAACACGCGCCGGTTGACTTCCAGAAAGCGCCGCGTCTCGACATTGAACCAGTTGAAATCGCCGTTGAAGCACAGTGTCGGGTTCGCGGTATCCTCGCCCGCCATTGCCTCGACGCGATCGAGCGCGGGCAGATTGCCGTAGAGGCCGCCGATCACATACAGCGCCGAGACCTCGCGCTGAGGCGCAACGGCAATCGCCTTGGCGCCATAGCGATAGCGCAACGGGCAAACGCGACCGGGCTCGCTCACGCTGCGACTCCGGAAATGCTGCCGCGACGACGCAGCAAGGCCAGCGGCAGAAAGAAGGCCGCAGTGCACAGCGCCAGACCGTACAGATTTGCCCCCAGC
>DALYHW010000322.1:0-2590 GCA_031970695.1 Hylemonella sp. | reverse complement strand
AGGCGACGGTCTCAAAGGCCAAGGAACTTTGTCCTTCAGCAGCGCGGTTCCAAAAGTCGACGAGGGCATAGGCAAAGACGCCGTCGTGGAGCGAGGCCTTCGGGCCCCGGCGGAAGGCATATTGGCCCTTGTGGACTTCTTGTAGAAGGCCCAACTCGCCAAGCAGAGGCTCGGCAAAGTCCTCGGGTGAACCGCCTGCCGCGCGTGGCGCGTAGCTGCGCAGACATGTCTCCAAGTCGCGTGAGATCGTGGACGCCGAGAGTCGATGCTTCGGGTCGAGCTCGCGGGCATAACGTGCTAGGGGCTCTTCAAGCTCTTGTCGGGTGAAGAACGGGGCAGTCACGTGGTTAAACAACCAATGCCAGGTTGTCGACCGAAAACACCTACCCGTCAGCTGCCAGTGAGCAAGCCATGCTGTCGAGGGGTTTTCTGCGTAGGGGTCAAGTCCCCCGTCCTTCAAGATCTCTTTGGCGAGGCCACCGACTCGGAAGCTGTTCCCTTCCTCAAACATCACCCCGCACGCTAATGCCCAATGACGTATGGAGGAAACCATGTTTTTTCCGACACCGAAAGCGGCAATCGCTGACTCATCGGTAAAAGTCGATTTCCGTATTAATCCATCATTGACGGCCTGTTCGAAGGCTTTTTTGAGCCACATCTGGCGCAAGGGGAACGTTTCATGCCCTGAAAAATGCGCGGGCATTTCTCCCGAGTTCTTATGTGTGTTCACCATGGATCGCATCTTAGCTTGTGGGCTGACTGTGACTGGTGATACCCACCAGTCGTTAGCCTTCCTGAGGGCTGTGATTATCCACAGTGTCATGTGTCGCGCAAGTTTTGTGGCTTGGCCAGGCGGCGCTATGAACTACTCAGGCCGGTGGACGTCTCTAGACACCGCACGCCCGACGCTTGCGGGGCGCACTTTTGACGGGCTGGCGAACACTCGCTGAAGCCTAAAATCACCCCATGGCCTACGCTCATGCCCACATCAATCCAGCGATGCTCCGCTGGGCGCGTGACCGCGTCGGCCTGGACGTAAACGATGCTGCCACCGCGGCGGGGGTGAAGCCCGAGCAGTTTCGGCTATGGGAAGAAGGTGATGCACAGCCGACCTTCCGGCAAGCCCAGGGGATCGCCCAAGCTCTGCACACCCCATTTGGATTCTTCTGCCTGACCGAAGCGCCCGCCGAGGCGCCGCTGCTACCGGATCTGCGCACTGTCGGCGGATCGCCGGCCGGCAGGCCCAGTGTGGATCTGACCGAAACAGTCCGCCATGCGGTACAGCGGCAAGCCTGGTTCGTCGAGTACCTGCAAGAGCAAGGTGCTGAACCGCTGCCCTTCGTCGGCCGCTTCACAGCCGCCGCCAACCCGGTACGGGTGGCGCAGGACATCCGCGAAGTGCTGGGCGTCGATATCGAGCACGGTCAGCGGAAATGGGACGTCTACTACCGCGAACTGATCGAGGCCGCTGAGCGTGTGGGCGTGCTGGTGATGCGTAGCGGCATCGTTGGCAACAACACCCACCGCAAGCTGGATGTCGGTGAGTTCCGCGGCTTCGCGATTAGTCATCCGCTGGCACCGGTGGTCTTCATCAACTCCTCGGACGCCCCGTCCGCCCGGCTGTTCACCCTGCTGCACGAACTGGCGCACATCTGGCTGGGTAGCAGCGGAATCTCCAATGCGGCACCCGGCAATACACGCCGAGAGGAGATTGCATGCAACGCCGTGGCCGGCGAGTTTCTTGCGCCGTCAGACATGTTTGCGCAGCTGTGGGCTGCTGCCGCCCAAGACCTGCCGGCACGCGTGGCCGAGCTGGCCCAGCGCCTCCATGTCAGCCGCTTCGTGGTGATTCGCCGCGCACTAGACCTGGGGCTGGTCGATCGGGATACCTACACGGCCTTCTACCGGGCTGAGCTGGACGAGTTCAGGGCTGCGGGTGGTGGTGGCAGCAGCTTCTACCGCAACGCAGGCGCAAAGAACAGCGCCCGGTTCTCGCGCGCCGTCATCGCTGAAGCTTTCAGCGGTCGCCTGCTGCTGCGCGATGCTGGCCGGCTGCTAGGTGTCCAACCCTCCAGGATCCGGGACTTCGCGGAGCAGCTCGGCGCATGATCTACCTACTGGACGCGAACACGCTGATCGAGGCGAAGAACCGTTACTACCGCATGGCTGTCTGCCCGGCTTACTGGGCCTGGATCCAGCGCAGCCAGGGTGCAGGCGTCGTGGCCAGCATCGACCTTGTCGGTGACGAGCTCAGGCGTGGCAATGACGAGCTGGCGGAGTGGACCAAGGGGCAGGCTGATCTGCCTGTCCGTCTATGACGACGACACCCAGGAGGCCTTCGGTGCCGTAGCAGAGCACGTGGCTGCGCAGGCTGGCGGCATGAAGCCCGGCGCTCTGGATGAATTCCTGGCCGGCGCTGATCCGTGGCTGATCGCCAAGGCCATGGCGCTCAAGGATGCGGTCGTGGTCACGCACGAGCAGTTCAACCTGCAGATGCGGCGGAAATTCAGCATCCCGAATGTCTGCCACCATTTCGGTATCCAGTGGACTGACACGTTCGAATTGCTGTCCCGGACCGACGCACGGTTCG
>DALYHW010000321.1:0-2647 GCA_031970695.1 Hylemonella sp. | reverse complement strand
GGTCGCCCATGCCCTGCGCCCTTTTCCCAACGGCGCCACGGCCATGAAGGAAATGGCGGCGGCCAGCGGCACGGGCCTGATGGGCTGCACCCAGGTGACCGAGATCCTGTACACCCCCGGGGTGCAGCTGGTGAGCGTGCTGCCGCGCGAGTTCGAACTCACCACGGTCTACACCGCTGCCGTGGCGACCAAGGCCGAGCAACCGCAGGCGGCGCGCATGATGATCGAGATGCTGGCCAGCCCGGCCGCGGCCGAGCTGCGGCGCAGCGGCGGCTTCGAGTGACCCCGGTGCCAAGCGTGGGGCGTCGAGCGCGTCTGCGATGATCTGAGGCATCCCCACGCGCTGCGTCGTCGTATGGAACCCTCCGAGGCCCTGGCCCTCCAGTCCCTGCTGAAGCACACGCCGGTGGCCGCGCTGGCCACCCTGCACCAGGGGGAGCCTGCCGTCTCCATGGTGCCGTATGCCCTGCTGCCCGATGGTACGTTTGTGATCCACGTCAGCCGCCTGGCTGGCCATACGCAGGACATGCTGTCGCACGGCATGGTCAGCCTGCTGGTTACGGCAGCGCCCGGTACGGCTGACACGCCACTGGCACTGCCGCGGGCCAGTGTCCAGGGCGCGGCATGCGTTTGCATGCCGGACGCGTTTGCCTACGCGGCCGCGCGTGACGCCTACCTCGCCCGGTTGCCCGAGGCGCAGGAGCTGTTTTCCTTCGGCGATTTCTCGCTATTTACCATCGAGCCACGCGCAGTGCGTTACGTTGCCGGCTTCGGCCGGGCGCGCTCACTCAACGCACTGCAGTACCGCGCCCTCTGGGCTGGCACGTCGCCGGCCTGATGCCAAAAAAGAAGCCGCCCGGGGGCGGCTTGGGGTCTCGTAAGACAGGCGGCTCAGTGCTTCTTCAGCAGGCGGTGCTCGATCTCGCCGACGATGCCGCGGCGGAAGACCAGCACGCAGACCACGAAGGTGGCGCCCATGATGATGGTGACCCAGGAGCCGAGGTCCGCCAGGTAGTTCTGCATCGTGATGATGATGCTGGCACCCAGCGCCGGCCCCAGGACGGTGCCCATGCCGCCCAGCAGGGTCATCAGCACCACTTCACCCGACATCTGCCAGCTCACGTCGGTCAGCGTGGCCAGTCCCAGCGCCAGCGACTTGCTGGCGCCGGCCATGCCGGCCAGCGTGGCCGAGAGCACGAAGGCCATGAGCTTGTAGCGGTCCACGTTGTAGCCCAGCGAGAGGGCCCGGGCCTCGTTCTCGCGGATGGACTTGAGCACCTGCCCGAACGGCGAATGGATGATGCGGTGGATCAGCGCGAAACCCGCGACCGCAATGGCCAGCACGAAGTAGTACATGGCACGGTCGTCGGCCAGGTCCAGCAGCCCTAGCAGCTTGCCGCGCGGCACACTCTGGATGCCGTCTTCGGCATACGTGAAGGGCGCCTGCACGCAGATGAAGTAGACCATCTGCGCCAGGGCCAGGGTGACCATGGCGAAGTAGATGCCCTGGCGGCGCACGGCCAGCCAGCCCGTCACGATGCCGATGCCGGTGGCGCTGAGCGTGCCGGCCAGCACGGCCAGCTCGGGCGTCAGGCCCCAGACCTTGGCGGCATGCGCCGAGACATACGCCGCAAAGCCGAAGAACATGGCGTGCCCGAAGGACAGCAGCCCCGTGAAACCGATGAGCAGATTGAAGGCGCTCGCGAACAGGGCGAAGCACAGGCAGGTCATCAGGAAGATGGGGTAGCCCACGAAGGGCGCCGCGATCAGCGCCAGCAGCAGGACGACATAGAGGATGGCTGACTTCTTCATTATTTTTCCCGGCCAAACAGACCCGCCGGACGGACCAGCAACACGATCGCCATGATGATGAAGACCACGGTGGTGGAGGCTTCCGCGTAGAACACCTTGGTCAGGCCCTCGATCAGGCCCAGCGCGAGCCCGGTGAGGATGGAGCCGAGGATGGAACCCATGCCGCCGATCACCACGACGGCGAACACGACGATGATGATGTTGGAGCCCATCAGCGGGCTGACCTGGTAGATGGGGGCGGCCATCACGCCGGCCAGGCCGGCCAGGCCCACGCCGAAGGCGTAGGTGAGCGTGACCATCAGCGGCACGTTGATGCCGAAGGCCTTGACCATATTGGGGTTCTCGGTGCCGGCGCGCAGGTAGGCGCCGAGCTTGGTCTTCTCGATCACGTACCAGGTGAAGAGGCACACCACAATGGCGACCACCACGACCCAGGCGCGGTACTTGGGCAGCATCATGAAGCCCAGGTCGAACACGCCGCGGAAGATGTCGGGCAGTTCATAGGGCAGGCCCGAGGAACCGTAAAACTCGCGGAACACGCCCTCCAGCAGCAGGGCCAGGCCAAAGGTGAGCAGCAGGCCGTAGAGGTGGTCCAGCTGGTGCAGCCAGCGCAGCATGCTCTTTTCAATGACGATGCCGATCACCGCCACTCCGGCGGGCGCCAGCACGAGGGCGAACCAGTAGTTGATGCCGGCGTAGTTCAGCAGCATCCACGCGAAGAAGGCGCCCACCATGTAGAGCGCGCCATGCGCAAAGTTCACGATGTTGAGCATGCCGAAGATCACGGCCAGGCCCAGCGACAGCATGGCATAAAAGGCGCCGTTGACCAGCCCGA
>DALYHW010000320.1:0-2696 GCA_031970695.1 Hylemonella sp. | reverse complement strand
CGCGCCCGGGCAGCAGGCGCACTTCCGGCACCGGGTAGAGGCTGCGCTGGCTGTCAGGGTCGAAGGTGCGGATGGAATCGACTTCGTTGTCGAACAGGTCCACCCGGTAGGGCACGGGCGAGCCCATGGGGTAGAGGTCGATCAGGCCTCCGCGCACGGCGTATTCGCCGGGACTCACGACCTGCGTGACGTGGTTGTAGCCGGCCAGCGTGAGCTGGCTGCGGAACTGCGCTTCGTCCAGCTTCTGCCCCGTCTTGAAGGCAAAGGTGTGTGCTGCCAGAAAGGCTGGTGGCGCCAGCCGGTACAGCGCCGTGGTGGCCGGGATCAGCACGATGTCGGTCGTGTCCTCGGGCTTGCCCTTCCCGTGGTTGTACAGACGCCAGAGCGTGGCCAGCCGTTCGCTGATGAGGTCCTGGTGCGGCGAAAAGACGTCGTAGGGCAGTGTTTCCCAGTCGGGAAACAGGGCGCAGCGCAGGGCCGGGTCGAAGAAGGTCAGTTCGTCGAGCAGACGCTGGGCGTCGGTGGCATCGGCGCAGACGATGGCCAGCAGGCGGCCGGCATCGCGTTCGCGCGCGGCCAGGCGCGCCAGCAGCAATGCGTCGGCGGAGCCGGCGGGACGGGGCAGCGTGTAACGCTTGCCGGTCTGGAGTTTGGGGAGGTCCATCGAGGGGGCGGGCACAAAACGCAAAAACCCCCTGCGCGCGTCGCGGGGGGTGTTCAGGCTCCATTTTAGGGGAGTGGCGCGTCTAGAATCGATGAACTTCATGAGCGCCAAACCCAACTCCCATGACGCCCGCTACTGGGCCCTGATTCCCTGCGCCGGCACCGGTTCACGTGCCGGCAGTGCGGGCCCCAAGCAATACCAGCCCGTCGCCGGCCAGCCCATGGTGCATCACACCCTGAAGGCGTTTGCAGCCGTGTCCTGTATCGAGCGCACCCTGGTGGTGGTGGCGCCCGGCGACCGGTTCCTGCAGCCGGAGGCCTCGTCGTCCTGGGTGGTGGCGGATTGCGGCGGCGCCACGCGCGCGGCCAGTGTGACCCATGGCCTGGCGGTGCTGCACAGCCTAGGGGCGCGTGAAACGGACTGGGTGCTGGTGCACGACGCGGCCCGCTGCCTGGTGACGCCGGAACAGATCCAGCAGCTGATCGCGGCCTGTGCACAGGACGAAGTGGGCGGCCTGCTGGCGCTCAAGCTGCCCGACACCCTTAAGCAGGAGCGTGACGGGCGCGTGGCGGCCACCCTGGAGCGCAACGACAAGTGGCTGGCACAGACGCCCCAGATGTTCCGCCTGGGCTTGCTGCAGCGGGCGCTGCAGAGCGCCGGTGCGCAGGTGACAGACGAGTCGTCGGCCATCGAGGCCATGGGCCTGGCGCCTCGGCTGGTGGCCGGCAGCGCGCAGAATTTCAAGGTGACCTATCCCGAGGACTTCGCGCTGGCAGAGGCCGTGCTGCGGGCCCGGGGTGGCGCTGCAGGGAGTGCCGCATGAACATACGCGTGGGGGAAGGCTGGGATGTGCATGCTTTGGTCGAGGGGCGCAAACTGATCCTGGGAGGCGTCGAGATACCTTACGAAAAAGGATTGCTGGGCCACTCGGATGCCGACGCGTTGCTGCATGCCATTACCGACGCGCTGTTCGGTGCTGCCGGCCTGGGGGACATCGGGCGTCACTTTCCCGATACCGACCCGAAGTTCAAGGGCGCCGACTCCGGCGTGCTGCTGGCCGAGGCCGCGGCGCGGGTGCGGGCCGCCGGCTGGCAGATCGGCAACGTGGACAGCACCATCGTGGCGCAGGCGCCCAAGATGGCGCCGCACATTGCGGCCATGCGCGAGCGTATTGCGGCCCTGCTGGGTCTGGCGGCCGATGCCGTCAACGTGAAGGCCAAGACGGCCGAGAAGATGGGGCCGGTGGGCGAGGGGCGCAGCATCGAGGCACGTGCCGTCGTGCTGCTGGTGCGCGACACCGCGTAGGGACTGGCGGCTGACGGTTCAACGTGCCAGCGGCAGCTGGATGCGGGTGGACAGGCCGCCCGAGCTGCTGTTGCCCAGCCCGAACTTGCCGCGCATGCGACGCACAGTCTTTTCCACGATCGCGAGGCCCAGGCCGGCACCCGTGGCCGCGGTGCGCGCGGCGTCACCGCGGTAGAAGGGCTTGGTGAGATTGGGCAGGTGTTCCGGTGCCACGCCCGCGCCGTGGTCGCGCAGCCGGATCTGCACCCAGTCGTCCTTGGCCCGCGTGGAGATGTCCACGGTGGTGATGCCGGTGTCCGGGCTCTTGCCGTAGCGACGGGCGTTTTCGACAAGGTTGGAGATCACCCGCCCGAGCTCCACGGCATCGGCGACGACGTAGAGGTTGTCCTGCAGGTCCAGGTTGAACTTCATGTCGGCCCGGTCCTTGAAGGCGAAGAGGCTGGTGCGGATCACCTCGTTGAGGCTGACCGGCGTCAGGCGCACGTGGTCCGGCCGCGCGTAGTCCATGAACTTGTCGATGATGGCATCGAGCTGCTCGAGGTCGGCCACCATGTGGGCCTGCGCGTCCGGATCGCTCACGCTCATCTCCGCTTCCAGGCGCAGGCGTGCGAGCGGGGTGCGCAGGTCGTGCGAGATGCCGGCCAGCATGACCGCGCGGTCCTGCTCGATCTTGGCCAGCCTCTGGGCCATGCGGTTGAAACCGATGTTGACCTGCCGGATCTCGGCC
>DALYHW010000319.1:0-2713 GCA_031970695.1 Hylemonella sp. | reverse complement strand
CATGGCTCCATTCTCTTAAGAGTTGGAGCCTCCTCAAAACCCGGGGCGATTCACACCCGGTACCTGTTGGAATACGGGGGGGAAATTGCCTTAAGGGATACAAAGAGAGCGTTCACAGATGATGAGCGTTACCTAATCTGGAAAATGCATGGGATGCGCTGCATGACCTGCGGCAAGGAACTGCCCGACCTGAGTGACATGGATGCTGACCACGTAAAGGCGTGGTCGAAGGGAGGCAAAACCACGTTGCAGAATGCACAGTGCCTATGCACTAACTGCAACCAAAAGAAGGGCAACACTTAATTGGTCATCAATATTGACCAAGGGGAAAATACTGCCACTTCGGTGCATAAGAATATCGGCAGGGGGTACAGGGGGAAGTCGGTCTTCCGGGCTTATCAGATAACCGCTCACAAATTTCGCCAAACTATTCGCGGGGTCTCACGTTGATGGGCGAAATAACGGCGTCAGCCTGTCAATGACTCCATTGACAAGTTGGATGTGCCCATAGAGCAGCGGTTCAAATGCATACTTGGCAAGCGGCTCATCTGGATCATTTACGCCCAGAACAACTCCCGTAATCTTGGGCATAGCGTCAGGTGCGATACCTTGCGGCGGAAGTGCGCCTTCGACGAATACGACACCGTCCGTAATCTCACCATTACCGATAAAGGCCGGGGCACGAAGGTCCATATCTTGGGAAACACCGGCGCTTTGCGCAATGAAGACACTTGGAACCCTATGCTTATCGGCATTCCAGAGCCGATGAAGTACCCAAAGGTCAGGACCATGCAGGGAGCGCCGAAAGGACTGTGCGTCTAAAAGCGCTGACTGCGCCTCATTTGGAAAATCACGAATACCTAAGTACGCAGGCTCATTCAGCTTGTCTTGATACTTCTTTTCACTCTCCGCTACGGGAAAGGCAAGCTTTTCGTTCTTGGCCTTGCGGTTTGGCGACGGATACACCCGCCCCAGCGCCCAGGCTAAGTTGTCGAGGGTTGCACGTAGTTGATGAACAACCTCCCCTGCCAGCAAACCAAGAGAGCTCGGAGGAAGAACTGTGACTCGATACCGAAAGCGTACAGACGGCATCCCATCGTGATTGACGAACGATTCACGCTCAACATGAAACGGCTTCGCGGCGAGATACCGGCCGCACTCATACATCAACTCGTTCTGTCGATAGCATGCGTGGTCGAGTCGAGAACGTGCCATGGCGACGTAGTTGGCTGCATCCACTGTCATTCCATGTTTCCCTGCAGTTTTATGCAGCGCCCAGCATAGCAAACAGCAACGTGACGAAGGTGCGTGGTAACCTTCGTGGTAACTCCAACCCCATCACGGTTGGCAGCCCCTTACGAATCAACACGTTAGGTGGTACTGACAGGTTCCTTCGTTCCTGTCGGGGGCGCCACACGGTGATGCAAGGATCGCAGGCCGAGTCTGCCGCGCAAAATGGTCCGCCCCAAATAGCTTGGTCACTGGCACCAGCACTTGCGTACCAGCACCAGTGACCAGCTCCTCCCTGCCAACACATCAGACTGCTCCGGAGACCGGCGCCCAGGCTGTAGCAGCCCCGGACCTGCCACCTTGCGTGACAGCATGTCTGGTCCAAACTGTAAAGGCCGGCGGAGCGGATGGCTTGAATTCTTCCGACACCCCACGCGCTGGTCCGACCGAGCCGGTCAGGGAGCCTGGGTAGTGGCGGGCAACGGGATCAGCAGTTGCTGGAAAAAGCTCGGTGGCATGCCACACGAGGTCTTGAACGCCCGTGTCATGTGCGCATGATCCGAAAAGCCCGTGTCGACGGCGATGTCCGTCAAGCTGGCTGCAGAACGCAAGCGGGCTGTGGCGCGCAGCAGGCGATCGGCCTGGCGCAGCATCTCGGCCGTGAGCCCGAACTTGTGCAGGCGTCGCTCCAGGGTGCGCTGGTGACAGCCGAGCTGCAGCGCCAGCTGGGCGATGGGCAGGTTGTAACCGGCCTCGAGGGCCAGGCTGACCTCGTGGACCAGAGTCGCTTCCAGCCCCAGGCGCCGGCTGACGACGGAGAGGCGCATGACGTCGGGCCTGGCCTGGCGCATGGCATTGCGCTCCACCTGCCGCAGCAGGTTGGCCAGCAGGAAATGGGTCCCCTGCCGGCACAGGGCCGGGTCGTCCTGCTGGGCCGCCTGCAAGCGCTGTTCGAGCAGCTGACGGGCGCTGGCCGCCTGACGCTGCGCCCTGCTGCGCACGCCCAGGTTGACCGTCTGGTTGTAGACGTTGAAGCCCTCGATCAGCCGCAATGGCTGGTCCACGTTGCGTGCTACCTGGGTCACGGGGTTGAGGTCCATGAGCAGCTGCTCGTCCACGAGGCGCTCAAGCGCGTCCTCACTCATGCCGTCACGGCGCCGCTCCAGCCCGGCCTCGTAATAGCGCTGGTAGGGAAGATGGCCATTGAGGCAATGGCGCACGGACGCGGCAAAGCGCTGCATCGGAGTCCAGCCCCGTTGCGCCTCCATGGCATGGGTGACGACGTGATAGGCCAGCGCTCCCGTCATGGCTCTTGTAGTTACGCCTCGAATTGAGTGGTGGAATGATTGTCCACCATTCACCCCGGCTTCGTACACCCCTCAACGGGTCACGGCGTTGGTCACCGTGGGCGGACCGATATCCTGCAACGGGCCCAGCGGGTTGCGGGTGACCTCCACCTCGTTGACGGCGGGCTGGCCGCTCC
>DALYHW010000318.1:0-2717 GCA_031970695.1 Hylemonella sp. | reverse complement strand
CTGCCGCGCAGCGGGGAGCAAGCACGCGGGCCGCAACATGAAGTGAAGCCTGCAGCCTCGACAGATTTACAACCCGCAGGCCGAGCCGCTCATGTCACGGCGAAGGCAACATCACCGGGGCGAGTGCCGAAGCGCGCTGGGGACTGCGGCGGGGTATGGGGCGCAGCACGCGTGCAAGGAGTGGAGCGGAACACGAGAGACCCGTCTGCGCTGCCCGAGTCGGGGCAAGCGCGCTCGTATAAGCCCAAGGTGAAATCGAGGCGTGCGCAGCGGGAGTCCGAGGGGATCGTAGTACCGTTGGGTGCGGCGCAAGCCGTGCCCGCGAAGGCCGTGGGGCATAACGCGGCTGGAGGGAAGGGTCCCTGCGGTGGTCATGTTGCTGGAGCGGGTAAGCGCAAGGGAATGGCCGGCCAGACCGGACCTAACGACCCCGGCGGTGATGAGCCGCGCGAAAACGTGCGACAACTGCAAAGGCAGCTTTGGGCCGCAGCCAAGCGGGCGCCGGCAAGGCGCTTCCATGCGTTGTACGACCAGTTGTGCAGGGATGACATCCTGCACGAGGCGTGGAAGCGAGTGCGCCGCAACCGCGGCGCAGCGGGGATCGATCGTGTGTCGGTCCAGGATGTGGAGCAGTATGGAGTCCAGCGCTTCTTGCAGGAGCTGGGTGACGTACTGCGAGCGGGCGAGTACGGTGCGCAGGTCGTGCGGCGCGCCTACATCCCCAAGGCAGACGGAGCAAAGCGGCCCTTGGGTATTCCCACGGTGCGCGACCGGGTGGTGCAGATGGCGGCCAAACTGGTGCTGGAGCCAATCTTCGAGGCGGACTTCGAGCCGTGTTCGTACGGATTCAGACCCAGGCGCAGTGCGACGATGGCGATCGAGCGACTCAGGCAACTGGGCAATCGAGGGGCCGATCACGTGCTGGACGCCGACATCAGCGATTACTTCGGCAGCATCGATCACGACAAACTGCTTACCTTGATGGGGCAGCGCGTCAGTGACCGGCGGATACTCAAGCTGGTGAGGCAATGGCTACAAGCAGGGGTGATGGAAGACGGCGCGGTGCGCCACCCGGTGGCGGGAACGCCGCAGGGTGGTGTGATTTCGCCGCTGCTGTCGAACATCTACCTGCACGTGCTGGACCGGGTGTGGCGCCGACACGGCGCGCATCTGGGCGAACTGGTGCGGTATGCGGACGACTTCGTGGTGATGTGCCGTAGTGCGCAAGCCTGCGAAGAGGCCCAGCGCCGCATCGAGCACGTGCTGGGTCGGCTGGGCTTGAAGCTGCATCCGCAGAAGACGCGACGCGTGGTGCTGACGCAGGGCCGGGAGGGCTTCGACTTCCTGGGCTGCCACCTGCACAAGCGCATGAGCGGGCGACTGTGGCAGCAAGAGGGCGTCAGGCGGTACTACCTGTATCGGTGGCCAAGTCGCCGGGCGATGAACCGGGTGCGCGGCCGGGTGCGGGAGCTGACCCCCAGAGGGCGCTGTCATCAGGATGTGCGAAGCGTGATTGCCGAGCTCAACCCGGTGCTGCGTGGCTGGGGGCAGTACTTCGGCAGCGGCAACGCGGCCAACCATTTCATCGATGTTGACGCCTACGTCGTGAGACGTTTGCGCAGCCTGCGGGTCAAGCGCGCGGGGCGCAGCCTGAAGGCAGGCCAGGCGCAACGCTGGGATCGCGAGTACTTTGAACACCTTGGGTTGTATCGCCTGCGAGGCACCATCCGCTATGCCGGCAAACCTCCCGGAAGAAAACGGGAGTCCGCGTAATGCTGCGAGCCGACAGACCACTGGTAAGCCGTGTGCGGGAAATCCGCATGCACGGTTTGGAAGGGGGCGTTCGCTCCTGGATTTATTCAATTTAGGAACCAACGTCTACCAATGACTCAGACGACGCGTGTGCTTCTCGAGGAGAGGGTCACCTATCGCTGCCTATTGATCGCGACTTGTGTTACCCGTCACTTGGCGCCCAAGTGGTCGGCCGATTTCGGGCTCTCAGTCACTAATTGGCGCGTTATGGCCGTGATCGGCCGGTTTGAGCCAGTTTCGGCAAAGGAAGTCGCCGCACGCACGAGCACAGACGCGTTCTTCGTCACGCGCGCGATTGACAACCTGGTGGAACAGGGCTATGTGGATCGCGGCATAGACAGCGAGGACCGCAGGCGGTTGAGCCTCACGCTAACAAGGAAGGGGAAGACAGTTCACTGCCGTGTTGAGGACATGATCAACGAAGTCGAGACCCGGCTCTTGGCTGGCCTCAGCACCGCGGAGAAGCAAGTGTTTCTCCACGGCCTTTTCACGCTGGCGACAAGAGCGATGCAGTTGGACCAACCGAAGAAATAAGGCGCTCAATCCTTCACGGTCTCTCATCTTTGCGGATCACCGTGCCCCGGCCGGCGAAGCGGTGGTGCCGGCGTCGTAGCTGGCGGCTGCGCGTTCGGAGATCGCCAAGCTGCAGCGAGTGCTGGGCAAGAAGACGCTCGAGAACGAGATCCTCAAGCAAGCCTTGGAGTACGCCGCCGAAAAAGTGGAGTGCGCGCTCGCCCTTGCTGCCCGGAGAAGACCAGTGAAGACGCTCTGCCGGGTGCTGGGGGTGGGTGCGCCTGCACATTCACGACCTTCGCCATCGTGCCGATGGCTGGCGTGACGGACGCAGCGGCCGCACGCTGGCTGGCGATGCGCGAGCTGATTGCCGGAATTCGCGAGCCGATCGC
>DALYHW010000317.1:0-2739 GCA_031970695.1 Hylemonella sp. | reverse complement strand
TCGAGGCCGCTCACACGGCGCCCTACTACTTCTTCGGCAAGGACGAGACCTTCGCGCTGGGCTGCGCCATCCCCTTCGGCCTGAACAGCCGCCAGATGACGGCGTGGATGTACGAGGGCAACGGTCTGAAGCTGATTCGCGAGTTTTACGCCAAGTACAACATCGTGAGCTTTCCGGGCGGCAACACCGGCTGCCAGATGGGTGGCTGGTACCGCAAGGAGATCAAGTCGCTCAAGGACATCAAGGGCATGAAGATGCGCATCGGCGGCTTCGGCGGCAAGGTGCTGGAAAAAATCGGTGGCGTGCCGCAGAACATCCCGGCCGGTGAGATCTACTCGTCGCTGGAGAAGGGCACCATCGACGCGGCCGAGTGGGTGGGACCGTATGACGACCAGAAGCTGGGCTTCAACAAGGTCGCCCCCTACTACTACTATCCCGGCTGGTGGGAAGGTGGCCCGCAGCTCGACTTCTTCATCAACAACAAGGCCTTCGACGCCCTGTCGCCCGAGAACAAGGCCATCGTGCAGGCCGCGGCCAGCCACGCCCACGTGACCATGCAGGCCCGCTACGACGTGAAGAACCCGGTGGCACTCAAGCAGCTGGTCGGTGCCGGCACCAAGCTGCGCCCCTTCCCGAACGACGTGATGAACGCTGCGTACAAGGCCGCCATGGAGTTCTACGACGAGCTGTCGACCAAGAACGAAAACTGGAAGAAGGTCTATGCCGATTTCAGCGCCTTCCGCAAGGAGCAGAACCAGTGGTTCCGATTTACCGAGGCGCGTTTCGACCAGTTCATGCAGAGCCAGAAACTCTGAGCCGACAGGCCCCAGAAAAAAACCGCGCCTCGGCGCGGTTTTTTCTTGCCTGCCCCAACGGAGCTGGCCGGATGTTCAGTCCATGCCGCGGAAAGCAGCAAGCTCACGCACCAGCCGTTCGAAATCGGCCAGCACCAGCGGATCGGCGGCATAGAACACCGCGAACTTGCCCAGCAGCGTGCGGGCATAAAGGCGCGGCGCGATCAGCCAGTCCAGGCCGCGCACGCGGATGAGCTTGCAGTAGGCGAGCTCGCGCAGTTCGAGCTTCTTGTCCCACACCCAGGTCTGGTACAGGGCCGTTTCATCCACCCGCGTACGGCTGCGCAGGATGTGCCACCAGGTGTAGAGCATCAGCACCAGGCCGGCCACGAGCCATCCCAGGCCGCTGCTGCGGCCCGACGTGCCCAGCGCCCCGCCGTGCCAGAGCAGGGCCAGCCAGATTGAGCCGGCGGCCACGATCAGCGTGGCCAGGATGCGGAAAGGCAGCGAGAACGCCGGACTGGTACGTCCGGCGTGCGTGGGCGTGAAGCGAAACGGCGGTGGGCCGAGGTTCTGCAGCAGGTCGTCGGTCATGAACCCCGGTCCCCAAGTACCGACCGGTTATTTCTTGCTGTCCTTGAGCATTTCCTCGAGGCGCTTGCGGTCCTCGTCGGCACTGGGCTCGCTGGATTCCGCCCCGTCGGCGGGGGCGGCTTCCCCGTCGGGATTCTCGATGACCAGTTCCAGGTTCACCTTGTCGAGGTCGATCTTCTCGGCCTTGTCGAGGAAGGCGGTCACCGTCTCCGGCACGAAGATCACGATCGCCACCAGGATCAGCTGCATGACCACCCAGGGGATGGAGCCCAGGTAGATGTCACTGGACTTGACCGGCTTGTCGATGCGCTTTTCCTTGAACAGCGTATCGGCGATGCCGCGCAGGTAGAACAGCGCGAAGCCGAATGGCGGGTGCATGAAACTGGTCTGCATGTTCACGCACAGCAGCACGCCAAACCAGATCAGGTCGATGCCCATCTTGTCGGCCACAGGGCCGAGCATGGGGATGATGATGAAGGCGATCTCGAAGAAGTCCAGGAAGAAGGCCAGGAAGAACACGAAGATGTTCACCGCGATCAGGAAGCCGAGCTGGCCGCCGGGCAGGTGGCTGAGCATGTGCTCGACCCACTTGGCGCCGTCGACGCCCTGGAACACCATGGAGAACACGCGCGAGCCGATCAGGATGAAGACCACCATGGCCGTCAGGCGCATGGTGCCGACCATGGCTTCCCAGATCAGGGCCTTGGTCAGGCGCTTGTGCATGGCCGCCAGCACCAGCGCACCCACGACGCCCATCGCGCCGGCTTCGGTCGGCGTGGCGATGGCGGTGTTCAGGCCCGGCAGGCCACCCATGGAGCCCAGCACGGCGAAGATCAGGATGGCCGAGGGGATGATGCCGCGCAGGCACTTGGCCCACAGCGCCCAGCCATTGAGCGTGCGTGCTTCCTTGGGCACACCCGGCACGTGGTCGGGCTTGATCATGCTGAGCGCGAAGGTGTAACCCGCGAAGATCAGGATCTGCAGGATCGAGGGGCCCCACGCACCCTTGTACATGTCGCCCACGGGCTTGCCGAGCTGGTCGGCCAGCACGATCAGCACCAGCGACGGCGGCACCAGCTGCGTGATCGTGCCCGAGGCAGCGAGCACGCCGGTGGCATAGCGCATGTTGTAGCCGTAGCGGATCATCACCGGCAGCGAGATCAGCGCCATCGCGATCACCTGGCCGGCCACGGTACCCGTGATGGCGCCCAGGATGAAACCCACGATGATCACCGAGTAGCCCAGGCCGCCACGCACCGGGCCGAAGAGCTGGCCCATGGAGTCCAGCATGTCCTCGGCCAGGCCGCACTTCTCGAGGATGGCGCCCATGAAGGTGAAGAAGGGGATGGCC
>DALYHW010000316.1:0-2745 GCA_031970695.1 Hylemonella sp. | reverse complement strand
GAGGCCGGGCCGGGGCCGTTGGCATTGGTCGCTGACAGCACCAAGGCATAGCCGGCGCAGCTCAAGGGGCAGTTCACTGTGACGGGGCCGGTGCTGGCGCTGGCGCTGGCGCTGAGGCCGGCCGGTATGGACGTGACCGTGTAGGCCGTGATCGGGCTGCCGCCGGCATCGCTCAGGCCGGTGAAGCTGACGATGGCCGTGGCGTCGGTGCTTCCGAGCGTGGCCGTGACGCCTTGGGGCGCACTGGGCACGCCCAAGGTTCCTGACGCCCCGACGCTGAGGGTTGTGCTGATCGGTGTGGCCGCATCGTGCCGGGCATCGCCGGGTTGGCTGGCGACGATCACGCAACTGCCGGGGGTCAAGGCCGTCACCAGGCCGGTCTGTGGGGTGACTTGGCAGACCAACGGCGTCGAACTGCTGTAGCTCAGCGGCAGGCCCGAGCTGGCCGAACCCGTGACGGTGGCAAGGCCGTACACGCTCAAGGCCGGCGGGGGCAGCAGGCTGATGGTTTGCGTGCGGTTGACCTGCACCACCAGGCTTTGCTTGGCGATGGGGGCCGGGGCGTAGTGCGCGTTGCCGTCTTGATTGACCGCGATTTGGCAGGTGCCCAAGGTGAGGGCGGTGATGACTCCTGAGTCTCCCCCGACGCTACAGACGGCCGGTGTGAGGCTGGTGTAGCTGACCGGCAGGCCCGAGCTGGCGCTGGCCGTGAGCGTGGCGTTGCCGCCGAGTTGCAGCGTGGGGGTGGATTGCTGGAAAGCGATGGACTGCGGTACGGCGTCCAGCGCCGGGCCGTCTCCACCGCCGCAGCCGACCAAGAGGATGCCCACCAAGCAGCTCAGCAGCCAAGGGAAGAGGGTTCGACGAGGGGGCAAGGACAACATGCGCTGCGGTCTTTCGGATCTTGCGGGGAGCATGGGGTTCACAGGCGGTAGCTCAGGGCGACGTCGATCGAGCGGCCCCGGCCGGGCACGGTGATGCCCCAAGGCAGGCTGGTGGTGGACATCGACGCTCCTTGGCCGGCATAGGCCCCGCCCAGCGGCAGGGCGTAGGCGCGGTTGAAGACGTTGTCGAGCGTCAGGTCAAGCCGCAACTGCTGACGCTCGAAGCTGCTGCGCAGGGTCAGCAGCGCGTAGCCGGGGGTGGGCAGTTCGTTGCGCACCTGCGAGACCGCCGTCTTGGCCGCCACGGCGCGGTACTCGGCGGTGTGGGTCCAAGACGCCAAGCTCTCGGTCAGGGCGAGCTTCAGATTGAGCGGCATCTGGTGATAGAGGTGGTCGCCGGTGGTGGTGTTGACCCCGTCCACATAGCTGGTCAGGGCGTTCAGGCTGAAGCTGCCCCAGTCGGCGCTTTGGCCCAGTTGTCGCCTGGCCGACAGATCCAGGCCCTGAAGCCGGGCGGACTGATTGGCGTAGCTGAGGTTGACGAAGCCGCTCTGGGTCTGGACGTTGGCGGCCCCGCCGCACATGGGGCTGGCGCAGCGCACGGCGTCGATGTAGTCGCTGACTTGGGTGGTGTAGCCGGTCAGCTTCAGGCTCCAGACCTGCTGAGACGTGTCATGTCCGTCATGCGCATCATGTGAGTCGTGCCAGTCGGCCGATACGCTCAGCGTGTGGGCCACTTCGGGGCGCAGGTCGGGGTTGCCGATGTAGCCGTTGCCGTCGCCGACAAAGTTGTTCATTAACGTGGCCATCGGCTGGGTGGACCAAGGGTAGAGCTCGTAGAGGTTGGGCGAGCGGGTCTTGCGTGCCACGCCGCCTTCCAGCGCCAGACTTGGGCTGGCTTTCCAGGTGGCCAAGGCGCTCAAGTCCCAGTGCGGGTTGCTGCGCTGGCGCTCGCGGGCGTTGAAGGCTGCGGCATCGTCAGCCCAGATCGAGGTGGCGTTGTAGCCCTGCACCGGCCCGGCATCGGTGGTGACGCGGTCATGGCGCAGGCCCAGCAGCAGCGTGCCGTCGGCGCTCCAGTGGTTTTCCCACTCGCCGTAGACACCGACCCGGTTGCGGGTGCCGTAGTCGATATTCCAGAAAGTGTTGGGCGCCATCATGCCGGTGCCCACCGGCGCCCACCAGTCGTAGAGCCAGTAGCCCTGTCCTTCGGCGCCGAGGTGCAGGGTCTGCGCCGGGCTCAGGTCGATGTCGGCGCTCAGGCTGCCACCTTGAGTCAGGCTGCGCGTGTCCATCGGCATGCCGGTGCCGTAGGTGGCGCGGTTCTCGCCCATGTCCATGCGGTGCCGCACCTGGTGCTGATAGGCGCGCGCCTTGAGTTCGCCCCAGTCGTACTGGCCGCTGTAGCGCAGGTTGATTTGGGTGCTGTCGTTGCCCGTCATGTCCATGCGCTGATTCGGGTACAGCTCGAAGGGGATGTGCTGGCGGCCGAGCTGAAGCTGGATCTGATGCGCTTCGTGGCGCAGCGCTAGGCTGAGATCGTCGTTGCGCGCCTGAAAAGCGGTTGAGCCGACCTCGTTGCCGTCGAGCCACGCCCGACCGGGGGCAGCCGGGCCGGCCGGCTTGAAATCGGCCCCAGCGCGGTAGTTGTTCGAGCGGGTGGAAGCGCTGCCGGCGCTCAAGGCCAGCGTGGACGAGGCCCAGTCGCCGCGCAGATTCAGGCCCCACGCCCCACCGTTGCTGCGGGCATGGCCGGCGATACGGCCCGAGTGGATCGGCGCTTCGCCTTCGGCTGCGAAATGGGGGGCGACCGAATCCATCTGGATCGTGCCGGCGATGCTGTCGCCGCCGGCGCTGACCG
>DALYHW010000315.1:0-2751 GCA_031970695.1 Hylemonella sp. | reverse complement strand
TCAACTGGAAGAAGAACCTGGACGACGCCACCATCGCCAAGTTCCAGCGCGAGCTCGGTGCCATGGGCTACAAGTACCAGTTCATCACCCTGGCTGGTATCCACTCCATGTGGTACAACATGTTCGACCTCGCACAGGACTACGTGAAGCGTGGCATGTCCGCCTACGTGGAGCGTGTGCAGGAACCCGAATTCGCCGCCCGCGACCGTGGCTACACCTTCGTGTCCCACCAGCAGGAAGTCGGCACCGGCTACTTCGACGACGTGACCACCGTGATCCAGGGTGGCAAGTCCAGCGTTACCGCGCTGACCGGCTCGACCGAGGAAGAGCAGTTCCACTAAGCAACTGACAGACCACGCGCCATGCGGCGCTACCGGGGCAGACGCCCGGTAGCGCCGCATTGCATTTGGAGGTCGATTTTGATTAGTTTTGAAAATGTAGTCATTCAAGAAAATTTATAAAGACTGCAGATGGCTTATGACTTAAAAATTTAATTAACCTTATTTTTTAAGCCGCTTATATTTCAACCCATACATGTCGTCCGACTGCCGGTAGCCAAGGCGGGGCAGCGGGCCAAGACTCAAAGATTTCAAAAAACCGGAGCTCCGAAAGGAAACAATCACCATGGCCAAGAAATACAACGTCCTCATCCTGGGCGCCTCTTATGGATCCCTGCTGTCCAGCAAGCTGCTGATGGCCGGGCACTCCGTGACGCTGGTCTGCCGTCGGGAAACCGCCGAGCTGATCAACGCCGAAGGCACGCGCGTGCGCATGCCGGTCAAGGGCCGCGAGGGCATGGTCGAGATCGACTCGCGCAAGCTGCCGGGCAAGCTCAATGCGGTGTCGCCTTCCCAGGCCAAGCCGGAGCAATACGACCTCGTCTGCCTGGCCATGCAGGAGCCCCAGTACAGCGCGCCCGGCATGCGTGAACTGATGGCCGCCACGGCCAAGGCCAAGGTGCCGTGCATGTCCATCATGAACATGCCGCCGCTGCCTTACCTGGCCCGTATCCCTGGCCTGGACGCCAAGGGGCTGCGCGCCTGCTTCCACGAGGCGAGCGTCTGGGATGGTTTCGAGCCCGGCCTCATGTCCCTGTGCAGCCCCGATCCGCAAGCCTTCCGTCCGCCGGAGGAGAAGCCGAACGTACTGCAGGTTGGCCTGCCCACCAACTTCAAGGCGGCCAAGTTCGAGAACCCCGCCCATACCGCGATGCTCGAGCAGATGGAAGCCGACATTGCAGCCGCTCGCCTGACCGTGGACGGCGAAGCGCTGGACATCCCCGTCAAGCTGAAGGTGCACGACTCCATCTTCGTGCCGCTGGCCAAGTGGGCCATGCTGCTCACCGGCAACTACCGCTGCGTTGGTGCCGATGGCATGCGCCCCATCAAGGAAGCCGTGCACGGCGATATCGAGAAGTCGCGCCAGATCTACCAGTGGGTGGTGGACCTGTGCGTCAAGCTCGGCGCCTCGCCCGATGACATGGTGCCGTTCGACAAGTACGCCGCTGCCGGCCAGGGCCTGCTCAAGCCGTCGTCTGCCGCACGTGCGCTGGCCGCTGGTGCCACCGACATCGAGCGCATCGACCTGCTGGTCAAGCTGGTGGCCGAGCAGCAGGGCCTGAGCAACGAGTCCGTCAACGAGACCGTCAAGCTGGTCAACAGCTGGCTCGAGCGCAACCGCAAGGCTGCTGCCGCAAAAAAAGCGGCTGAGGCGGTGGCGGCCTGATCGCGGTCGATCGAACACCACACGGCGCCCGGGCCTTGCGGCCCCGGCGCCGTTTTTCCTGGGTGTGACGGGTTAGAATGTGGACTCCCGGGCGCGTCGTCCGGCAGCAAGAGCGAGAAAGGCACCCTGGTTATGACACCGCGAACTACATCCGCAGGAGTGAAATTCCTCAGGGGTTGCTAGTCCGCGCGCCCCGAGGGGCGCAGGTGCAGTCAAGAATCCAACAAGGCGCGGTCACTACCGCGCCTTTTCTTTTTCCAGAAACGAAGACCATGGTTCAAATCACGCTACCCGACGGTTCTCAACGCGACTACCCCGGCCCGGTCACCGTGGCCGAGGTGGCTGCCTCCATCGGCGCCGGCCTGGCCAAGGCGGCACTGGGCGGCAAGGTGCGGCTCGCCGGCGAGCCTGCCGATGCCGGCAAGCTTGTCGATACCAGCTACCGCATCGACACCAACGCCGCGCTGGCCATCATCACGCCCAAGGACGCCGACGGGCTGGAGATGATCCGCCACTCCACGGCCCACCTGCTGGCTTATGCCGTCAAGGAACTGTTCCCTGACGCGCAGGTCACCATCGGTCCGGTCGTCGAGCATGGCTTCTATTACGACTTCTCATACAAGCGCCCCTTCACGCCGGAAGACCTGGCCACCATTGAGAAGAAGATGGCCGAGCTGGCTGCCAAGGACGAGCCCGTGGTGCGCCGCGTGCTGCCGCACGACGAGGCTGTGGCCTATTTCAAGGGCCTGGGTGAGCACTACAAGGCCGAGATCATCGCCAGTATCCCGGCCAACGAAGACGTCAGCCTGTACCGCGAAGGCAAGTTCGAAGACCTCTGCCGCGGCCCGCACGTGCCCAGCACCGGCAAGCTCAAGCACTTCAAGCTCATGAAGGTGGCCGGGGCCTACTGGCGCGGCGACCACCGCAACGAGATGCTGCAACGCGTCTACGGCACCGCCTGGGCCAGCAAGGAAGAACTGCAGCAGTACCTCACCATGCTGGAAGAGGCCGAGAAGCGCGACCACC
>DALYHW010000314.1:938-2768 GCA_031970695.1 Hylemonella sp. | reverse complement strand
TGACCCTGATGCCTCAGCTTGAGCGACAGGTGCTTTTCGCCCACGAGCCGTTGCGACACCACTTCCACCTCCTCGCTGAACGTGGGCGGCGCGAAGCCCTGGCCCCAGACCTCGCGCTGCAGCGTGTCGACGATCTCGGTGCGGCGGTACTCGACGGGCAAGGCGCCATCCGTCTCGAGCCGGCGCGTGAGCGTGGCGGCGTCCAGCCATTCCTGCGCCACTTCGGCCAGGCCCTGCTCAAAGGTGTCGAAATGCTCCTCGGCTATGGTGCAGCCGGCCGCCATGGCGTGGCCGCCAAAGCGCAGCAGCACACCGGGGTGGCGCTTGGCCACCAGGTCCAGTGCATCGCGCAGGTGAAAACCGGGGATGGAGCGGCCCGAGCCCTTGAGCTCGTGCTCCTTGCCCGGCGCCTGGCTGGCGGCGAAAACGAAACTCGGGCGGTGCAGCTTGTCCTTGAGGCGCGAAGCCACGATCCCGACCACCCCTTCGTGGAAGTCCGGGTCGAACACGCAGATGGCCGGCGGGGGTTCCTCCTCCGGGTCGTAGAGCGATTCCACGATCTCCAGCGCCTGCTCCCGCATCTCGCCCTCGATCTCGCGGCGCTCACGGTTGATGCCGTCCAGCGTGCGCGCGAGCTCGTCCGCGCGGGCGGGCTCGTCGGTGAGCAGGCATTCGATGCCCAGGGTCATGTCGGCCAGCCGACCGGCGGCGTTGATGCGCGGGCCCAGGGCAAAACCGAAATCGAAGGTGGTGGCCGCGGCCACCTTGCGCCCGGCCACCTCGAACAGCGCGGCCATGCCCGGCGGCAGTGCACCGGCCCGCACGCGACGCAGGCCCTGGGCCACGAGCCGGCGGTTGTTCGCGTCGAGCCGCACCACGTCGGCCACCGTACCCAGTGCCACCAGGGGCAGCAGCGCGTCGAGCTTGGGCTGGGTCTCGGCGGTGAACACGCCGCGCTGGCGCAGCTCGGCGCGCAGCGCCAGCAGGACGTAGAACATCACGCCCACGCCGGCAATCGACTTGCTGTCGAAGCCGCAGCCGGGCTGGTTGGGGTTCACGATGACGTCCGCATCCGGCAGGGTGGCGCCAGGCAGGTGGTGGTCCGTCACCAGCACCTGCAGGCCCAGCGCGTGTGCCACGGCCACGCCCTCGACGCTCGCAATGCCGTTGTCCACGGTGATCAGCAGGTCGGCACCACGTTCCTTGACGCGGCGCGCAATGGGGGGCGTCAGACCATAGCCGTCGACCACCCGGTCTGGCACCAGGTAGCTCACGTTCGACGCGCCCAGCATGCGCAGGCCGCGGATGCCCACGGCGCAGGCGGTGGCACCGTCGCAGTCGTAGTCGGCCACGATGCAGAGTTTCTTGTCCTGCGCCATCGCATCGGCCAGCAGCACGGCAGCTTCAGCCGCCCCCTTGAGCGTCGCAGGGGGCAGCAGGCGGCCCAGGGCGTCGTCCAGCTCGTCCTTGCTGGCCACGCCGCGCGCCGCGTACAGGCGTGCCAGCAGGGGATGGATGCCCGCCTGTTCCAGCGCCCAGGCGGCGCGCGGCGGGATGTCTCGGGTGACGATCTTCATTCGATGACCAGTATGTCAGACAGGCGCGCGGGCCGCAGGCGCTGACGCAGCCGTGCGAGCACGCCGCGTCTGCCGGGCGTGAAGTCACGGGTCGTGAGTTCGCTGCACAGGGTCAGCGTGACCGTCGTGCCGGCCGCGGTGGCGCGCAGCAGGGGCTCGAGCCGCGTGTCCAGTGCCTGCCAGGCCCGGGCCCAGGCGTCCCAGTGGCCCTGGATGGCCGGCTGCAGCAGCGCGTCCAGTACCTGTGGCAGGG
>DALYHW010000314.1:0-928 GCA_031970695.1 Hylemonella sp. | reverse complement strand
CGCCGCGAGCGCGCCACTGCCACTGAGCCAGAAGGAGTTGACGGCCGGCGCGCCACGCTGCGCGCGGCGGTCGGTGACCGTGTGGGTGTAGAGCAGCATCTGCATCTCGTTCTGCAGCCGGCGCAGCAGGGGAGAAGCCGGCAGGAAGGGGGCCACGTCGCGCCCGATCACGCGCTCGATGCTGGCCGTGCCCAGGCTCCGCAAGGGTTCGCCACGGGCCAGCCAGCGCAGGGGTTGCTCGTAATGCAAGGTGATGCCGTCTTCCGCAAAGTACGGCTGCATCGCGGCGAGCAGGGCACGCGACTCGTCCTCGTGCAGGTCCAGCGCCTGCGGGTCACGCAGGGTCACGCGGGCCTGGCCCAGTTCCCAGTGGCTGGGCGTGATGAAGGCCCAGGCCTCCGTGCCTGCTCCGGGCAGGCCGAGCGCGTGGGCACGCAAGGCGGCCCAGGCGGGGGCCTGGGGCTCCAGGCCGTGTGCGCGGGCCAGCAGCCGCTCGTGGGCGCTGACCGGGCTGTCCTCTGGCAACGCGTGGGATGGCTGCGGCTGGAGCCGCTGCAGCAGGGCCTGCAGGCGGGGCAGTTGCAGGGCGCTCAGGGCATCGCGCGCCGCCGGATCGTCGCTGACGGCATGGGGGATCAACACGTGCATGCGGCTATTGTCGCGTGCTCACGGATAATCCGCCCCAGCAAAGCAAATATTCATGCAAATCCCCTACGAACTGCTGCTGGGCTGGCGCTACACGCGCGCCGGTCGCGCCACGCGGCGCAATGGCTTCATCTCCTTCATCTCGGGCGTGTCCATGCTGGGCATCTCTTTGGGGGTGGCCGCCCTCATCATCGTGCTCAGCGTGATGAACGGCTTCCAGAAAGAGGTGCGCGACCGCATGCTCAGCGTGGTCTCGCACATCGAGATTTTTTCACCCTACGGC
>DALYHW010000313.1:0-2770 GCA_031970695.1 Hylemonella sp. | reverse complement strand
GGGGTGTTGCGCGGACTTGCCGGGGCCCAACCCCGGTGGCGTCCACGCGCCTACCGCATGACCTTTTTGATCCGCAACGCATCTTAAGAAATCTGCCTGAACAGGCCCCTTCGTTGTTCTCGCGTTATCCCTGAATCTCAGCGCAGTCGCGCGCCCACCTGCTTTTGCAGCGTAGCCAGCACGGCTTGCACCGCACTTTCAATCTGCTCTTCGGTGAGCGTGGCCTCGTCGCTGTTGAGCGTGAGGCGCACGGCCAGGCTCTTCTCGCCTTCGGCCAAGCCGCCGGACGCCTGCCCGGGCTTGGCACGATAGACGTCGAACAGTACCGCATTTCGCAGCAGGCCGGCAGTAGGTGCAGACCCGATGGCCTGCATCAGCGCCGCGTGGCTCACACCCTCGGCCACGATGACAGCCAGGTCGCGCTCCACGGGCTGGTGTTTGGAGATGTCGCGCAGGGCGGGCACGTCGCGGGCCAGCACGGCGTCAAGTTCCAGCTCGAACAACACGGGCGTCTGGGCCAGCTCGTAGCCCTGGCGCCAGCGCGGGTGCAGCTCGCCCACGAAACCGATGGGCTTGCCGCCCAGCAGCACGCGGGCGCAACGGCCGGGGTGCATGGCCGGGTGCTCGGCGGCTTCAAACGTGGGCTGGCGCGGGGCCAGCAGGGCCTCCACATCGCCTTTGACGTCGTAGAAGTCCACGGCGCGCTCTTTGGCGGCCCACTGCAGGGCGTCCACGCTGCCGGCAGCCAGGCCCGCCACCCGCATGGGCTGGGCAAAGCCGGCCACGCTGGTGTGGCTGTCTTGCACCGACGCATCACGCAGGAAGACGCGGCCCAGCTCGAACACGCGCACGCGCTCGGTCTTGCGGTCCAGGTTGAACTTGAGCACCTGCAGCAGCGAGCCCAGCAGGCTGGAGCGCATCACGCCCATCTGGCTGGCGATGGGGTTCATGAGCTTGATGGGGTTGGGGTTGCCGGCCAGCTCATGCTCCCAGCGCTCGTCCACGAAGCTGTAGTTGATGGTTTCCTGGTAGCCCAGCGCGGCCAGCTGGCGGCGCACAGCAAAGGGGCTGCGCTGCGACTCCAGCCGGCTCTTGGGCACCACGGGCGCCTGCGGCGGGGTGTGGGGCAGTTTGTCGTAGCCGATGAGGCGGGCCACCTCTTCGATGAGGTCTTCCTCGATCTGCAGGTCGAAGCGGTACAGCGGGGGCAGCACGGTCACGGTGCCCTCGCCTTCCGTCACGGGCAGACCCAGGCGCTTCAAGGCATCGGCGCATTGCGCCTGCGTCACGGGCATGCCGATGACCTTGGCCGCCCGTGCCACACGAAGCGTGACGGGCTGGGCCTTGGGCATGTTGGGTTGCTGGTCGTCGATGGGGCCGCAGACGGTATCGGGCGTGCCGCAGATCTCGACGATGAGCTGGGTGATGCGCTCGATGTGCTCCACGGTCAGCGCGGGGTCCACACCGCGCTCGAAGCGGTGGCCGGCGTCGGTGGCGAAGTTGTAGCGACGCGAACGGCCGGCGATGGCCTTGGGCCACCAGAAGGCGGCTTCGACGTAGACGCTGCGGGTGTCGTCGGACACGGCGGTGGCGTCGCCACCCATGATGCCGGCCAGGGACTCCAGCGCGTGGTCGTCGGCGATGACGCCCACCTCACCGTCGACGGTAACGGTGTTGCCGTTGAGCAGCTTGAGCTGTTCGCCCGCCTTGCCCCAGCGCACGTCCATGGCGCCGTGGATCTTGTCCAGGTCGAAGATGTGGCTCGGGCGGCCGTACTCGAACATCACGTAGTTGGAGATGTCCACCAGCGCGGTCACGCTGCGCTGGCCGCAGCGGGCCAGACGGTCCACCATCCACTGCGGGGTGGCGGCCTTGGTGTTGACGTTGCGCACGATGCGGCCGGAGAAGCGGCCGCAGAGGTCGGGCGCGCTGATCTTCACGGGCTGCACGTCCTGGATCTTGGCGGCCACGGGGGCAATGGCCGGCGTCTTGAGCGGCGCGCCGGTGAGCGCGGCCACTTCGCGCGCCACGCCATAGACAGACAGGCAGTGCGCGAGGTTGGGCGTGAGCTTGAGGGTGAAGAGCGTGTCGTCCAGCTTCAGGTACTGGCGGATGTCCTGGCCGATGGGCGCGTCGGCCGGCAGCTCCAGCAGGCCGCCGTGATCTTCGGAGAGTTTCAGCTCGCGGGCCGAGCACAGCATGCCCTGGCTTTCTACGCCGCGCAGCTTGCCCAGCTTGATGTGGAAGGGCTTGCCGTCTTCACCCGGGGGCAGCTCGGCACCCACCAGGGCGCAGGGGATGCGGATGCCGGGGCGCGCATTGGGCGCACCGCAGACGATGTTGAGCAACGCGCCCTGCCCTGCATCCACCTGGCACACGCGCAGGCGGTCGGCATTGGGGTGTTGCACGGCTTCCTTGATTTCGCCAACGACGATCTTGGTGAAGGGCGGGGCCACGGGGCGCAGCTCTTCCACCTCCAAGCCGGCCATGGTGAGGGTGTCGGCCAGTTGTTGGGTGGTGAGCGGCGGGTTGCAGAATTCGCGCAGCCAGGACTCGGGGAATTGCATTTGTAGTTCTCTGCGAAATCGTTAGCGTGTACGGGTTGCCCTGGCTTCCAGGCGCGGAACACCGCGGAACCAGCTTTGCCGGGCCGCTGGTGTTGCCCCCTTGAGGGGGTGACGCGCCGCGAGGCGCGGCTCAGGGGTGTGGCTGTTCATTTGAATTGGCTCAGGAAACGCAGGTCGCCGTCGAAGAACAGGCGCAGGTCGTT
>DALYHW010000312.1:0-2775 GCA_031970695.1 Hylemonella sp. | reverse complement strand
GGTGGCGATCGGGTGGCCCTGGCGCTCCGCTACGAAGAGCAGCCAGTGCTCTGACTGGGCGCGCGCAATTTCCTCGAAGAACGACGGGGCGAGGTAGGGCAGGTTGCCGTGCTCCAGATAGGTGCGCTCATAGCAGCGGTAGAACAATTCCCAGTCGCTGGCAGGGATGGCCTTGCCGCGTGCGTGCCGCAGCGTGACGCCGGCCTGATCCACCTTGCGGCGCTCCTGGCGGATCTTCTTGCGTTTCTCCTGGTTCAGGGCCATCAGGAAGTCGTCGAAGTCGGCGTACGGCCGGGGCGGGCGGTTTTGCCAGTGAAACTGCACGGTATGGCGCTGCATCAGGCCGGCTTGTCCGCAAACTTCGATGTCCGTGGCATCGCCAAACAGCAGGTGCAGCGAGGACAGCCCCAGTTCGCGACCGCGGGCCAGCGCCGCGTCCACGAGGGCGGTGCGCGCGGCTGCGTCGCGGGCGAGCAGGCGGCTGCCGGGCACTGGCGTAAACGGCACGGCCACCACCGCCTTGGGATAGTAGGGGAGTCCGTGGCGGCGGTATGCATCGGCCCAGGCCCAGTCAAACACGTACTCGCCGCGTGAATGGTCCTTCAGGTACAGAGGGCAGGCCGCCTGCAGCGTGCCGGAGGGGTCGTGCAGGGTAATGAATTGCGGGTGCCACCCGGTCGCCGGCGTGGCGCTGCCGCTGCGATGCAGGGCCGCGAGGAATTCATGCTGCATGAATGGCGTGGGTTTCGCCTGCATGGCCAGCAGTTCATTCCACGCACGGGCGTCCAGCGCCAGCGGCGATTCGTGGACCCGGATGACATAATTGCTCTTGCTCACGCTGCTATCAGACTTCACTGCTTTTCATGACCCTGCGCATCGGCCTCGTCCAGTTCAACTTCGTCGTCGGCGATCTGGCGGGCAACGCACACAAGATCATCGCTGCGGCCCGGCGGGCCCACGCCGCGGGCGTCCGACTGCTGCTCACGCCGGAACTGTCCATTTGCGGCTACGCCGCCGAGGACCTGTTTTTCCGTCCATCCTTCATCGCGGCTTGTGATGATGCCGTGAAAACGGTGGCCCGCGAACTCGCCGGGTTAAAGGACATGGCGGTCGTGGTGGGGCATCCTGCCGCGGTCGAGTCGGATGGGCCACGCAGCCGCTCGGTTTCCGTTCCCAACCGGGTCAACGCCGCGACGGTGATACGGGAGGGGCAGGTGATTGCCACCTACGCCAAGCGCGAGCTACCGAACTACCAGGTCTTCGACGAGCGGCGCTACTTCGTACCGGGGCACGATGTCTGTGTCTTCGAGGCCGGAGACGCGGACGCCCGTGTCAAGGTCGGCTTGCTGATCTGCGAAGACGCGTGGTATGACACGCCAGCCCGCGAGACGCGTGCTGCCGGCGCCGAACTTCTCGCCGTCATCAACGCGTCGCCCTTCCATGTGGGCAAAGGCGGCGAGCGCGAGGCCATGATGGGCCTGCGCGCACGTGACTGCGGCCTGCCCCTGGTCTATGCCCATCTGGTGGGCGGGCAGGACGAGGTAGTTTTCGAGGGACACTCCTTCGCCCTGCAGGCCGACGGCCGCCTGGCGGCGCGGGCGCCGAGCTTTGACGAGGCATTGTTCGAGGTGGTGACGCAGCGGGGTGCCGGCGGGCTGCACCTCGGCGGGGCCGTCGAACCCGAGCGCAGCGCGGATGCCGACCTCTGGGATGCGCTGGTGCTGGGGGTGCGTGACTACGTGGGCAAGAACGGATTCCCCGGCGCCATCCTTGGACTTTCCGGGGGCATCGACTCCGCGCTCGTCCTGGCGATTGCCGTGGACGCGCTCGGGCGCGACCGGGTACGCGCCGTCATGATGCCCTCGCCCTATACCGCCGACATCAGCTGGATCGATGCCCGTGACATGGCACAGCGGCTGGGAGTGCAGTACGACGAAATTTCCATCGTGCCCGAGTTCGAGGCCTTCAAGGCCTCGCTGGCACAGGAGTTTCGCGGCCTGCCCGAGGATACGACCGAGGAGAACATCCAGGCCCGGATCCGCGGAACCTTGCTCATGGCCCTGTCCAACAAGAGCGGCCGCATCGTGCTGACCACCGGCAACAAGTCCGAGATGGCCACCGGGTACTGCACGCTTTACGGCGACATGGCGGGCGGCTTTGCGGTGATCAAGGACCTGGCCAAAACCCTGGTGTTCCGGCTGGCGCGCTGGCGCAACGCCCACGACCCGCATGGCAGCGGTGCCAACCCCATACCCGAGCGCATCATCACCCGCCCGCCCAGCGCCGAGCTCCGGCCCGACCAGAAAGACCAGGATAGCCTGCCCGAGTACGAGGTCCTGGACGCCATCGTCGAGCGCTATATGGAAAACGACCAGGGCATCGAGGAGATCGTGGCCCAGGGTTATGCACGGGCCGATGTCGAGAAGGTCACGCGCCTGATCAAGCTCAACGAATACAAGCGCCGCCAGGCGCCGGTGGGCATCCGCGTGACCCACCGCAGCTTCGGCAAGGATTGGCGTTATCCTATTACCAACAAATTCAGGGCCTGAGCCGCACCGCGGGCAGGCCGATCACCATCGTTTTCATCGACAGGAAGACCACTCATGAAGCAGATTACCGCCATCATCAAGCCCTTCAAGCTCGAGGAGGTGCGCGAGGCGCTGGCCGAGTGCGGCGTGACGGGCCTGACCGTTACCGAGGTCAAGGGTTTCGGCCGCCAAAAGGGCCACACCGAGCTGTACCGCGGCGCCGAGTACGTGGTCGACTTCCTGCCCA
>DALYHW010000311.1:0-2786 GCA_031970695.1 Hylemonella sp. | reverse complement strand
CCGTGGCCTCGGCCGACATGGGCGACATGAGCTTGAGCTTCTTGAGCTCAGCCTCGGCCTTCTTGCGTGCCTCGGCCGGCATCCGGGCGGCCTTGATCTTCTTCTCGATCTCTTCGATGTCGGCGCCGTCCTCGCCCTCGCCGAGCTCCTTCTGGATGGCCTTGACCTGCTCGTTGAGGTAGAAGTCGCGCTGGTTCTTCTCCATCTGGCGCTTGACGCGCCCGCGGATGCGTTTGTCCACGTTCAGGATGTCGACCTCGCGCTCGATCTGCTCGAACAGGTTCTCGAGGCGCTCCTTCACATCCGACAGGCTCAGCACCGCCTGCTTGTTCTCGAGCTTGAGCGGCAGGTGGGCGGCGATGGTGTCGGCCAGACGACCCGGATCGTCGATGCTCGAAATTGAGGTGAGGATTTCGGGCGGAATCTTCTTGTTCAGCTTGACGTACTGGTCAAACTGCTGCATCACGGCGCGGCGCAGCGCCTCGATCTCGCTGGTGAGGCCACCTTCAGCCGCACCCTGCACCGGCAGCACCGTCGCGGTGAAGTGCGATTCACCCTCGACGATCTGGTTCACCACGGCCCGCTGCTGCCCTTCCACGAGCACTTTGACGGTGCCGTCAGGCAACTTGAGCATCTGCAGAATGGTGGAAACGCAGCCGACCTCGAACATGTCGGAGACCTGTGGCTCGTCCTTGGCGGCGGCCTTCTGGGCCACCAGCATGATGCGGCGCTCGGCTTCCATGGCCGATTCCAGCGCCTTGATGCTCTTGGGACGCCCCACGAAGAGCGGGATCACCATGTGCGGGAAGATGACGACGTCGCGCAGCGGAAGCAGCGGCAACTCGATGGGGTCGGCAGGCAGGGGGGTATGACCGGACATGGTTAAACCTTTAGTTGACCTGGTGAATATGGATTGCGAATGGAGATTTTCAACCCGGCTTCGATTATGAGTCGGGCTGCCAGGTCATATCCATGAAGGTGGGGCAGGAAAACCCGCTGAATCAGGCCTTTTTGGCGGCCTCGCGATACACCAGCAAGGGCGGCTTGCTTTCGTCGATCGTCGACTCTTCGACCACGACGCGTTCGACGTTGTCCATCCCGGGCAGTTCGAACATGGTATCGATCAGCGCCTGCTCCAGGATGGACCGCAGGCCACGCGCACCGGTCTTGCGCGCCAGCGCCTTGCGGGCGATGGCCTTGAGTGCCGAGGGACGGACCTCGAGGTCGGCGCCCTCCATGGCCAGCAGGCGTGCGTACTGTTTGACCAGCGCATTCTTGGGCTCGGTCAGGATCTGGACCAGGGCATCTTCGGTGAGCTCGGCCAGCGTCGCAACGACCGGCATACGCCCCACCAGTTCGGGGATCAGGCCGAATTTGATCAGGTCCTCGGGTTCGACCTCCTTGAACACCTCGGTCAGGCTGCGCTGCTGCTTGCTCTTGACCCGGGCGCCGAAGCCGATGCCGGAGGACTCCGTGCGGCTCTCGATCACCTTCTCCAGGCCGGCGAAGGCACCACCGCAGATGAACAGGATGTTGGTCGTGTCGACCTGGATGAAATCCTGGTTGGGGTGCTTGCGCCCGCCCTGCGGCGGTACGCTGGCCATCGTGCCCTCGATCAGCTTGAGCAGGGCCTGCTGCACGCCCTCGCCCGAAACGTCGCGGGTGATGGACGGGTTGTCGGACTTGCGCGAGATCTTGTCGATTTCATCGATATAAACGATGCCGCGCTGGGCCTTGTCGACCTCGTAGTTGCAGCTTTGCAGCAGCTTGGCAATGATGTTCTCGACGTCTTCGCCCACATAACCGGCTTCGGTCAGCGTGGTCGCGTCGGCCATCACGAAGGGCACGTTGAGCTGGCGCGCCAGGGTCTGAGCCAGCAGGGTCTTGCCCGAGCCGGTGGGACCAATGAGCAGGATGTTGCTCTTGGCCAGTTCCACGTCATCCTTGCGGGCCTGCTCCTTGTGCTGCAGGCGCTTGTAGTGGTTGTAGACGGCCACTGCCAGCGTGCGCTTGGCGGCTTCCTGGCCGATCACGTAGTTGTCCAGGTTGGCCTTGATCTCGGCCGGCGTGGGCAGCTCGCCGCGCCCCTCGCCCGCTTCCGTGCTGGCCGGCAATTCGTCCCGGATGATCTCGTTGCACAGCTCGATGCATTCGTCGCAGACGAAAACCGAGGGGCCGGCAATCAGCTTTTTCACCTCGTGCTGGCTCTTACCGCAGAAAGAGCAGTACAGGGTCTTTTCGCCGGAAGTGCCTTTTTTATCGGCCATGGGGGAAACGCCTTTTCGGGATTTACCGAATCTATGATAACCAAGCGGCGCCGGCCCCGGCCACGGGACTGGCGCCAGAAAACAACAACGCAACCGGGCGTGTCAGGGCCGTTTGGCGATCACCTGATCGACCAGACCGTAGTCCTTGGACTCGTCCGCGGAGAGGAAGTAGTCGCGCTCGGTATCCCGCTCGATCTTCTCCAGCGGCTGGCCGGTGCGCTCGGACAGGATCTTGTTGAGCTGCTCGCGGGTCTTGAGGATCTCGCGGGCGTGGATCTCGATCTCCGTGGCCTGCCCCTGGGCACCCCCCAGCGGCTGGTGGATCATGACCTTGGAATTGGGCAGCGAGAAGCGCTTGCCCTTGGCACCCGCAGCCAGCAGGAAAGCCCCCATGCTGGCGGCCATGCCGACGCACAGCGTGGACACGTCGGGCTTGATGAAATTCATGGTGTCGTAGATCGCCATGCCGGCGCTCACAGAACCGCCCGGTGAATTGATGTAGAACGAAATGTCCTTGTC
>DALYHW010000310.1:0-2824 GCA_031970695.1 Hylemonella sp. | reverse complement strand
GGGGCTGGGGAGGGCATCGTCCACGCCCGCACCGGATTGCAGCATCTCCTGCAATTGGGGCAATGCCAGCGGCACTACCCGGCCCGGGCGTTCACCACGTCCCAGCAGGCGGGCGATCAGCCGCAACCGTTCGACCTGGGCAGGCGGGTACACGCGTTCGTCGAACGCGTCGCGCCCCGGCTGTGGAAAGCCATAACGGCGCTCCCAGACCCGCAGCGTGTCCTTGGAGATCCCGGTGTCACGCTCCACGGCAGCAATGGAGAGCATGCCCGCCGAACCCGGCTTTCCGGCCTCGGCAGTCATTTCCATGGCATCAATATGGTTTTTCACAAAAACATGTTTGTCTAGGACAAAACTGGTTAACCTAACGATTAATCAAGATCTTAGTCCGAATTTAATAGTTTTGTCCATGTCAAAAATAATGACCAACACGCTGACCAGGAGCGCCGGACCCGGTACTCCCGGGACGCAGCATCACCCGGGAGAGTGTTCATGAAGGTTGCCATCGTCGGTTCCGGCATCTCGGGTCTGGGTGTCGCCCATGCCCTGCAGGGGCATGCCGACCTCACACTGTTCGAGGCCGGTGATTATTTTGGCGGGCACACCCACACGGTGGACATCACCCTGCCCGCGCGCCAGGGTCCGCAGACCTGGGGCGTGGACACCGGCTTTCTGGTCTTCAACGAGCGGACCTATCCCAACCTCATCCGCCTGTTCGGCGAACTGGGGGTGCGCACCGCCAAGACCGACATGTCCTTCTCGGTCAAGAGCCACCGCCCCGGCGGCGGGCTGCTGGAATGGAACGGCGCCGACCTCAACACGGTGTTCGCCCAGCGGCGCAACCTGCTGAACTGGCGTTTCCTGCGCATGCTGCGGGAGGTGCTGCGCTTCAACCGCCTGGCCACGAGCCTGGCCGAAGCCGGTGCCGATACCGACGCGCAGCTGGCCCGCCCGCTGGGGCAGTGGCTGGACGAGCACCGTTTCAGCGCCGAGTTCCGGGACTGGTACTTCCTGCCCATGATGGCCTGCATCTGGAGTTGCCCGACGGCGCAGATGCTGGAGTTTCCGGTCGCCACGATGATCCGCTTCTGCCACAACCACGGACTCATCCAGGTGAACGGTCGTCCCCAGTGGTGGACCGTGCCCGGTGGCGCGCGTCGTTACGTCGAACGCATCATCGCCGCCATCCCCGACAAGCGGCTGAATACCCCGGTGCGCGCCATTGACCGCGACGCGCAGGGCGTCACCGTGCACACCGACCGCGGTGCCCAGCGCTTCGACCACGTCGTGCTGGCCACCCACTCCGACCAGGCACTGGCCCTGCTGCGCCAGCCCACGGCCGACGAATCCCGCCTGCTGGGGGACATTCGCTACCAGCCCAACCGCGCCGTGCTGCACACCGACACCAGCGTGTTGCCGCAAAGCCGTCGAGCCTGGGCCGCGTGGAACTACGAGCGTGCGCGCACGGCCGAGCAGGAAGACAGCCGGGTCTGCCTGCACTACCTGCTCAACAAGCTGCAACCGCTGCCTTTCGAGCAGCCGGTGGTGGTCACCCTCAACCCGCTGCGCGAGATTGCAACCGAATTCGTGCTCGGCGACTACGAGTATTCCCATCCCGTGTTCGACCTGGCCGCGATTGCGGCCCAGCAGCAGCTGCACACCGTGCAGGGCCTGCAGCGCACCTGGTTCTGCGGAGCCTGGACGGGCTACGGATTCCATGAAGACGGCCTCAAATCCGGCCTGGGCGTGGCGCAGGAACTGCTGCGCCAGCTGGCCTGGAGGAAAGCCGCGTGAACTCCGCCGCGCCGATGCTCGGCCTGGGGCAGGTGCGCCATACGCGCCTGCGCCCCGCACGCCACGCCTTTGCGTATCCCACGTTCTTCCTGATGCTGCCGCTGCGCAGCATGGCGCGTGATGGCAGCGGTGCGCTGGCGCACAACCGTGCCGGCTGGATGAGTTTTCATGACGCCGACCATGGCGACGGCCGCCCGGCCGCGCGGGGCGGCGCGCTGGGCTGGATGGAGGAGTTGCTGCGCCGCGAAGGCATCGACGACGCCGATGGCGAGATCTGGCTGCACTGTTACCCGCGCGTGCTGGGGTACACCTTCAAACCGGTCAGCTTCTGGTATTGCCACCGCGCCGACGGCAGCCTGCGTGCCATCGTGGCGGAGGTGAACAACACCTTCGGCGAGCGTCACTGTTATCTCCTTGAGCAGCCGCGTTATGGCACCGAGCTACGCGCGACCAAGGTCTTCCACGTCTCGCCGTTCTGCCGCGTGGAAGGCGAGTACCGCTTTCGCTTCCTGCGCACGCTGCACGACGGTGCGCCCCACACGGTGGTGCGGGTGGACCTGCACGACGCCCAGGGGGCCCTGCTGCAGACCAGCGTGAGCGGCGTGCTCCAGCCGCTGACCGCCTGCGCCGTGCGCCAGGCCCTGTGGCGCCAGCCGCTCATGACGCTGGGCCTCATCGCCCACATCCACTGGCAGGCGCTGCGCCTGTGGTTCAAGCGCGTGCCCTTCTTCCGCAAGCCGGCGCCGCCGGCCGAGTTCGTGACCCGATCTTTCCTACCCGAGCAGACACGATGAATACCACCACCGTCACCTCCCTGGCGCTGCCGCGCAGCGCCCCCGCCGCCGCCCGCACCGTGCTGCGCCTGCTCGAGCGCCTGCAGCACGGCACCCTCACCATCCAGCTTCCCGACGGCTCGCAACGGCGCTATGGCCAGGGCGGCCAGCCCGTGGCCAGCCTGGCCGTGAGTGACTGGTCGGTGTTCAATGCCTCGCTGAAGTCCGGCGACATCGGTTTCGCCGAGGGGTACCGC
>DALYHW010000309.1:0-2897 GCA_031970695.1 Hylemonella sp. | reverse complement strand
CGCCGCTGGACTGGGCCTGCAGCAGGAAGGAGGAGAAGTCACCGGTGGACAGCGGATGGCGCACCGAGCCCACCACTTTGCCGCCGGCAGCCTTGACCACTTCGCCCGTGTCCTTCTCGAGCGAGTGACCGAAGGCGTAGTCGGCCGTCAGGAAGAACCAGCTGTTGCCGCCGTCCTTCACCACGGCCTGCCCCACCACCTTGCCCAGGGCGTTGGTGTCCATCAGGTAGTGGATGCCGGTGGCGGGAGCGCAGTCCTCGTTGGTCAGGCGCGAGGTGGCCGCGCCGTTGACGATGGTGATCTTGTTCTTTTCCTTGCCCAGTGCCTGCACGGTCAGGGCCACGGCGGAGTTCAGGTTTTCCACCGTCATGTCCACGCCGTCGCGGTCGAACCACTGCTGGGTCACGTTCTTGGCGATGTCGGGCTTGTTCTGGTGGTCGGCATTCACCACTTCGATGGGCTTGCCGAACATCTTGCCGCCGAAGTCCTGCACGGCCAGCTTGGCCGCGGCCACGGCACCGGGGCCGCCGTAGTCGGCGTACACCCCCGACATGTCGGTCAGCACGCCGATCTTGACGGCGTCGCCCGACAGCTTCTGGGCCTGGGCCAGGCCGAAGGAACCGGCCAGGGTGGCCGCAACGGCGGCCGCGATCAGTTTGCGTTTCATGGTTTGCTCCTCGTGGTGGTTGTGGGGGTGATGGGGTGTCGGGGGGCGGTCAGACGCCCAGGAACTCGTTCAGCATGGCGGCTTTCTCGCCCAGCTCGTCCTTGTTCACCGTCGCCACAATCTGGCCGTGCTCGACCACATAGTGACGGTCGGCCAGCGGCGCGGCGAAGCGGAAGTTCTGCTCGACCAGGATGATGGTCAGTCCCTTGGCCTTGAGCGTGCGGATCACACGACCCAGCGTCTGCACGATGACCGGCGCCAGGCCTTCGGTAATCTCGTCAAGCAGCAGCACCTTGGCGCCCGAGCGCAGGATGCGCGCCATGGCCAGCATCTGCTGCTCGCCGCCGGACAGGCGTGTGCCCGCGCTGTTGCGGCGCTCCTTGAGGTTCGGGAACATCTCGTAGATCTCGTCCAGCGACATGCCGCCGTCGCCCACCTTGGGCGGCAGCAGCAGGTTTTCCTCGCAAGAGAGGGTGGAGAAGATTCCGCGTTCCTCGGGGCAATAGCCCAGGCCCAGGCGGGCGATGCGGTTGGTGGGCAGGCTGACGGTCTCCTGGCCCATGACCTCGATGGACCCGGTGCGCTTGCCTGTCAGGCCCAGGATGGCCTTGAGGGTGGTTGTGCGGCCCGCGCCATTGCGACCCAGCAGCGTGACGAGTTCGCCTTCGCGCACCTCGAAATCGATGCCGTGCAGGATGTGCGACTCGCCGTACCAGGCGTGCAGGTCGGCGACCTTCAGCAGTGTCTTGGCCGTGCTCATTGGGAAATCTCCGTGCTGCGCACTGCGGTGCGAGCCCCTTCGGGCGGCCGTGCGGGGCTCATGCGTGCTCCTCCTCGCTGGAGCCCACGTAGGCCTCGAGCACACGCGGGTCCTTGGAGACCTGCTCATAGGGACCTTCGGCCAGCACGCTGCCACGCGCCAGCACGGTGATGGTGTCGCACAGATGCGAGACCACGTTCATATTGTGTTCCACCATCAGCACGGTGCGGTTGGCGGCGACCTTGCGGATCAGTTCCACCACACGGCCCACGTCCTCATGGCCCATGCCCTGCGTGGGTTCGTCCAGCAGCATCAGCTCGGGGTCCAGCGCCAGCGTAGTGGCGATCTCCAGCGCGCGCTTGCGGCCGTAGGGCAGTTCCACCGTCCTGGTCTGTGCGAAGGAGGCCAGGTCCACCGCTTCCAGCAGGGCCATGGCCTCGTCGTTCAGGGCGTAGAGAGTCGACTCGGGTTTCCAGAAGTGAAAGCTCGTGCCCAGCTTGCGCTGCAGCCCGACACGCACGTTCTCCAGCACCGTGAGGTGCGGGAACACGGCCGAAATCTGGAACGAGCGCACCATGCCCGAGCGCGCCACCTCGGCGGCGGCGCGAAAGGTGATGTCCTCGCCCTTGTAGAGGATCTGGCCCGAGGTGGGCGGCAGGAACTTCGTCAGCAGGTTGAAGACGGTGGTCTTGCCCGCGCCGTTGGGGCCGATCAGGGCGTGGATGGAACCACGCTTGATCTTCAGGTTGACGTGGTCTACCGCGACAAAGCCCTTGAACTCCTTGGTGAGCTCGCGCGTTTCGAGAATGATGTCTGCACTCATGTGAGGGGCCTGCGGCCCCGGTCTCCGTACGTTCTTGTCGGGCCCGCGCCCGTGGTCATTCAAACGTATGCATGCTAATGCTGCTGTGCGGCAAAGGCATGAGTGTTTCCCCTTGGCCGACCCGTGTACAGGCAGTTTTTACCGCGGGAAGATAAGTAGATTCCACAGGGGTGATGACCTTCTGGCCGACATGGATCTTCGTGCGCAGGGCAGAAAAAAAAGCCGCCCGCAGGCGGCTTCCGGTTGCGCAATGCGCGGGTCAGGCGAGCAGGGCATTCACCCGCTTCACATATGCCGCCGGATCCTCCGGCAGTCCCCCTTCTGCCAGCAGGGCCTGGTCGAAGAGGATGTGGGCGAGATCGTGGAAGTGCACGGCGGCTGCATCCGAGCCCAGTTTTTTCACCAGCGCATGCTCGGGGTTCACCTCGAGGATGGGCTTGCTCTCGGGTGCCTTCTGGCCAGCGGATTTCAGCAGGCGGGCGAGCTGGTTGCTCATCTCGCCCTCTTTCACCACCAGGCAGGCCGGCGAGTCGACCAGGCGCGTGGTGACACGCACGTCCTCGGCCTTGTCCTTGAGCGCTTCCTTGAGCTTGGCCAGCGTGGGCTTGAAGGCTTCGGCGGCTTCCTCGGCGGCCTTCTTCTCGGCC
>DALYHW010000308.1:654-2906 GCA_031970695.1 Hylemonella sp. | reverse complement strand
TGGGCCCTGTACGGCTACAGCCTGGCGTTCACCGAGGGCAACAAGTTCATCGGCGGCTTCGACCGGCTGTTCATGAAGGGCATCTGGGACAACGTCGCCGGCACCTTCGCCAACGGCGCCACCTTCAGCAAGGGCGTGGTGATCCCGGAGATCGTGTTCGCCGCCTTCCAGGCCACCTTTGCGGGCATCACCTGCGCGCTGATCGTCGGTGCCTTCGCCGAGCGCATGAAGTTCTCCGCCGTGCTGCTGTTCATGGTGCTGTGGTTCACCTTCAGCTATGCACCGATCGCGCACATGGTCTGGTTCTGGATGGGCCCGGACGCCTACACCGGCAAGGAAGTGGTCGACGCCATGAACGCCAAGGCCGGCTACATCTGGCAGCTGGGTGCGCTGGACTTCGCCGGCGGCACCGTGGTGCACATCAACGCCGCTGTCGCGGGCCTGGTGGGTGCCTACATGGTGGGCAAGCGCATCGGCTACGGCAAGGAATCCATGGCCCCGCACAGCCTGACGCTGACCATGGTGGGTTCCGCCCTGCTGTGGGTGGGCTGGTTTGGCTTCAACGCCGGCTCCGCCCTGGAAGCCAACGGTTTTGCCGCCCTGGCCTTCGCCAACACCTTCGTTGCCACCGCCGCCGCCGTGCTGGCCTGGTGCCTGGGTGAGGCCCTGCACAAGGGCAAGGCCTCGATGCTGGGTGCCGCTTCCGGTGCCGTGGCCGGCCTGGTCGCCATCACCCCTGCTGCCGGCAACGTGGGCATCGGTGGTGCCCTGATCATCGGCCTGGTCGCCGGCTTCGCCTGCCTGTGGGGTGTGAGCGGCCTCAAGAAGATGCTCGGTGCTGACGACTCGCTGGACGTGTTCGGCGTGCACGGTGTGGGCGGCATCCTCGGTGCCCTGCTCACCGGTGTGTTCAACAGCCCGGCCCTGGGTGGCCCGAGCGCCGTGGGTGACTGGGTCACCGCCGGCATGATCACCGCCGCTGACTACTCCATCGCCAGCCAGGTGCTCACGCAGGCCAAGGCCGTGCTGATCACCGTGGTCTGGTCGGCTGTGGTGTCCTTCATCGCCTACAAGATCGTGGACCTGACCATCGGCCTGCGTGTCAGCGAGGAAGACGAGCGCCAGGGTCTGGACATCTCGTCCCACGGCGAGACCGCCTACAACCGCTAAGCAAAGAGCAATGGATGGCAGCTGGCCCACGCCGGCTGCCACGCCAGAGCAAACGAGAGTCTCCTCTGGTTCATGCCCGCGAGAGCGCAAGCTCCCGCGGGCTTTTTTATTGCGCGGGCGTTCACGCGGGGTCACCGGGTGCAGTGCAGCAAAGCTGGCACGATACCTGCAAGGGTTTCAGCGTCCCCTTTAACCTCTCTGGAGTTACAACATGAAGATGAAATCCAAAATCGCCCTGGCTGTTCTGGCGCTGACCGCAGGCTCCGCCGCGATGGCCCAACTGAGCTTCAACATTGGTGCGGTCAGCGACTACCGCGTGCGCGGCATTGCCCAGACCGCCTATGAGCCGTCGGTGCAAGGTGGCGTGGACTACGCGCACAGCAGCGGCTTTTACGCCGGTGCCTGGGCTGCGTCGAACGTGAAATGGATCAAGGATTTCAACCAGTCGACCAAGGGCGACTACGAGATCGATCTGTACGGCGGCTACAAGGGCGAGATCAAGGCCGCGGGCCTGAACTATGACGTCGGCGTCATCACCTACCAGTACCCGGACAACAACTCCGGCGCGTCGGGCACGCCGGGCGCGGGCAGCTTCTCGAACGCGACCACCTACGAGTTCTACGGCGCCCTGACCTACAACATCTTCACCGTGAAGTACAACCAGAGCGTGGGAGACTTCCTGGGTAACCTGAACTCCAACGGCAGCCGCTATTGGGACCTGAGCGCCAATTTCGACCTGGGCGGTGGCTACTCCCTGGTGCCGCATATCGGCCGCCAGACCGTCCCGAACCAGAGCTCGACGACCAAGACGGGCAATGCGGCGGATTACAACGACGTCGCGCTGACGCTCAACAAGGATCTGGGCAACGGCATCACCGCACTGGTGGCGTACCAGAGCACCGACGCGGAGCAGAACTTCTACACCGACACCAAGGGCAAGTTCCTGGGCAAGAGCGTGTGGCTCGCAGGTGTGAAGTACACCTTCTGACGCACCGACCTGAAAGTCTCCAATGGTTCACCCGCGCGAGCGCAAGCCCGCGCGGGTTTTTTCTTGGCCTGCGGACGGCTGGCACCAAACTTGC
>DALYHW010000308.1:0-644 GCA_031970695.1 Hylemonella sp. | reverse complement strand
GAGAGCGAGAGGTGACCGCCGCGGTGCACGCGGCGGCCCCGTCAGCAAAGACCGCTAGGGTTCCGGGTCCGGCTCACTGCCGGACCGCCTGGTCCGAGAGCAGTCGGCTGCATCTTGGTGCAGCTCCACGGAGGGACAAAAGCCCGGGAGGTCACGGCGGATGCCGGTGTCACCTCTCATGCGTGTGCCACTGCTGGAGCCTGACATGAACGACAAGAAGACTGCGCCGCCGCGCCCGAGCATCTGGGCCATTGGTGCCTCCATCTCCCGGGGCCAGTACTGGCTGTTTGCCGGCATCGGCCTGCTGCTGCCGCTGCTGGCCTGGGCGGCGCTCAGCGCCAGTGGCTGGATCGACCCGGTTTTCATGCCCGGCCCGCTGCAGGTGCTGCAGCGGTTCTGGCGCTGGCTGGTGCAGGACGACCTGCTCGGCGACACGACCATCAGCGTCTACCGCGTGACCGCGGGGTTTCTCATCTCCGCGGTGCTGGCCCTGCCCATCGGGCTCCTGATTGGTGCATACCGCCCCATTGAGGCGCTGCTGGAGCCGCTGACCGATTTCATCCGCTACATGCCGGCCGTGGCCTTCATCCCGCTGGTCATGCTCTGGCTGGGCATCGGCGAGAGCGCCAAGATCTCCATCATCT
>DALYHW010000307.1:0-2950 GCA_031970695.1 Hylemonella sp. | reverse complement strand
CTGGGTAATGGCCGTGTGAGCGTGTACAAGGTGGTGGATGGCAAACGTGAGCGTATTGAAGACAACCTCAAGGTCATTGAGTTCAGCAGTGCCAAAGCCACAGCACGCCATGGCGTACTGCCCACGGGTGAGCCGCGCCCCTACAAGGGCTACAAGGGTGACAGCAATTACTGCATTGAAATCGTCCGCAACGACAAAGGCAAGTGGGAAGGCGAAGTGATTTCCACCTTTGAGGCCTACCAACTGGTGCGCACGCATGGGCTGGCAAGGCTGCGACATCCCAAGCTGAGTATGAGTGGGAAGCCGTTGGTGATGCGGTTGACGCAAGACGACAGTGTACGACTTCAAATAGGTGACGTTAGCGGCGTGTATCGAGTTTGCTGGGTGCGGACAGACACGCGCATAGCGTTTGCGCCAATACATGAAGCAAATGTTGACTCACGCAATCGTGACAAAGACGATGTATTCACGTACATAGTTAAGAATGCAAGTGTCTTACAGAGACATCAAGCCCGCCGCGTCACCATCTCCCCCATCGGTGAACTCCGCGACCCAGGCTTTTCTGAATAGCCACGCACCACCGTATCCGTTTAGATACAATCACGATGTACCAGGTTCAGCAAACGCAAGAGTTTCAGGACTGGCTGGATGCCCTGAAAGACCTACGCGCGCAGGTGCGAATCGTTGCCCGTCTGCGCCTTGCCGAAGCTGGCAACCTAGGGGATTGGAAATCGGTTTCGGGTGCCCTGTGTGAAATGCGCGTGGACGTTGGTGCCGGTTATCGGCTTTACTTCACCCGCCGCGCGGGTGTGCTGATCGTCATGCTGGCAGGCGGCAGCAAGACCAGCCAGAGGCGCGACATTGCACGCGCACTTCGCGCGCTGGCAAATTTGGAGATCGACGATGCCTAAAGCCCAAGCAAAGCTGCTGCCTTTTGATGCGGCGCGCTACCTTACCAATGACGTAGCGATCGCCGAATACATGAGCGCCGTTCTGGAAACCGGCGACACAGACCTGCTGCTGCTGGCGCTCTCGGATGTGGCCCGCGCGCGCGGCATGGCACAAGTGGCCAAGGACGCAGGACTGGGCCGAGAAAGCCTGTACAAAGCCCTCGCACCCGGCGCGAAACCGCGCTTTGACACGGTGATGAAAGTCATGGCCGCGCTGGGCATCCAGATGCAGGCGTTGCCGACCGGCGCGGTCCACTAAAGGCGAACGCCGGAAGCAACCCAAGATGATTGGCCGCATTGTGGAAGTGGCCGACGACAGGCGGCACCTGCACGTGCACCGCGGCTTCATGGTGGTGCAAGACACTGATGGCGAACACCATGAAATTGGACAAGTGCCGCTGGACGATATTGCCGCCCTCATCGCCAACGCGCATGGCATCAGCTACACGAACAACCTGCTGGTGGCACTGAGCGAACGCGGCGCGCCCTTTGTACTGTGCTCGGCCAACCACAACGCTGTGGGCATGCTGCTACCGATTGAGGGCAATTTTGAGCAGTCCCGGCGCATTGAGGCGCAAATTGCCGCCAGTCAGCCCACGCGCAAACGCCTGTGGGCTGCCGTGGTGCGCAGCAAGCTGGAGCAGCAGGCCGCAGCGCTTGAGGCTGCCGGTGCCCCTACTGCGCCACTCTCGGCGCTGGTCAGCAAGGTCCGGAGCGGTGATCCCGAAAACGTCGAAGCCCAGGGTGCGCAGCGCTATTGGCGCTTGCTCTTTGGTAGCGAATTTCGCCGCGACAAAGACGGCAGCGGCATCAACGCTCTGTTGAACTACGGCTACACAGTGTTGCGCGCGGCCACGGCGCGCGCCATCGTCGCCGCCGGGCTACACCCCAGCATTGGCCTGCACCACAGCAACGACAACAATGCCATGCGCCTGGTGGACGATGTGATGGAGCCTTTCAGACCCGTCATTGACCTCAAGATCTGGCACCTGCGACCTACCGGCGAAAGTGAAGTCACCGCTGAAACCAAGCGCGCATTGGTGCGCACGCTTTACGACGACATGCAAACCGACGTTGGCGCCACACCGGTGATGGCATGCGTGCAAAAGCTGGCCACGTCGCTGGCCCAGGTGTATCTGGGTGAGCGCGACAAGCTCGATCTGCCACTGCCGGGTCTTCCGTTGGCACTCGCCTCGGCGCTACAAAATGAATAGCGGGACGCGCCCATGCTGTCTGGCTACCGGCTTATGTGGATGGTTGTGATGTTTGACTTGCCGGTGGTCGAGAAGGCAGAACGAAAGGCTGCAACCGAGTTCCGAAATGCGCTGCTGGATATGGGCTTCGACATGAGCCAATTCAGTGTCTACATGCGTTTCTGCACCAGCCAGGCCCAGATCGACACCTACTGCAAGCGTGTCGAAAGTGCCCTGCCCGAAGGCGGTAAAGTCAACATCCTGCAATTCACCGACAAGCAGTACGAGCGCATCACCAGCTTCCACGGGAAGACCAAACAACCCGCCTATAAAGCACCCGATCAGTTTGGCCTGTTCTGACCATGCACACGGTTTTGCAACCGCCTGAAGCGAAAAACCCCTTGATGAATCAAGGGGTTATCGCAGCGCCAGTCTAGACGATTGGGATATGCGCTCTGGCCGGAACGGGTTCGAGCCCCATCAGCCACCCCAATAAAGTCTAGACGATTGGGATATGCGCTCTGGCCGGAACATAGTCGGTTGAATATTTCGACATCGTCGAAGTCTAGACGATTGGGATATGCGCTCTGGCCGGAACGAAATCGAACGCATCCTGCACGACCTGGTGAGTCTAGACGATTGGGATATGCGCTCTGGCCGGAACCCTGGTTACCGGGACGCCAATCCCGACCTCAGTCTAGACGATTGGGATATGCGCTCTGGCCGGAACAGAATTTGCTTGAGGCATGGAAACTTCCTTAGTCTAGACGATTGGGATATGCGCTCTGGCCGGAACAGCATCTTGCA
>DALYHW010000306.1:0-2954 GCA_031970695.1 Hylemonella sp. | reverse complement strand
CGAGTTCGAGCCTCGTTTCCCGCTCCAGATTCCGAAAAAGGGAAGCCTCCGCTTCCCTTTTTTGTTCGGGTGGGTCCGGGTGGTACCGGATCCAGGCAGACAGGGCGCGGTAGCAAAGCGGTTATGCACCGGATTGCAAATCCGTGTAGGTCGGTTCGACTCCGGCCCGCGCCTCCAGACTCCGTGCGGGAGTAGCTCAGTTGGTAGAGCGCAACCTTGCCAAGGTTGAGGTCGCGAGTTCGAGACTCGTCTCCCGCTCCATTTCACACGCCTTGCAGACAACATCATGTGCACCGAAGCGCGGAGTTCCTCCGACGGCAACGGCTTTTGCACGACAATGCACGGGCGGCATGGCCTCGATGGTGAAATTGGTAGACACAGCGGACTTAAAATCCGCCGCTTCCAGAAATGGGGCGTGCCGGTTCGATTCCGGCTCGGGGCACCATAATTTCACTTGTGATCACCGGTTTGCCTTCGCGAGCCGGCACGCCGCAGGGTGGTCACGACGAAGCGCGCTGAGCGCGCGGTTTCGGCTCCGGTTGGCTTGGAGTCGATCCCGGTTTGTATGCCAGTGTGCGTAAAGAGAGAACAACATGGCAAGCTACGACGCACCCTTTGAAATCCATGTCCATGGACAGGTTCTCCTGCGTCCTGACGCCGGTTTTGACCAGTTGCAGGAGGCGCTCAGGCCCCTGTGGAAATATGCGGGTGCGCGCTCCCTGGCCGAAGGGGCGCACAGCCACTACGAAGACGAGCCGGGTATCCGTTTCGATGTTCAGGAACAGGTGCTCCAGCTCTGCTGGACGGTGCTGGGCGATGAGGATTTCCGCCAGTCGCTCGACGAGATGTGCATGAGCCTGAACGAGCTGTCGCAGGCGGGGGCCGCCATTGAAGTGACCTTCTACGACACCGAGTTCGACGAGGAAGAGGCTGAGCCCGGTGCCCAGTCGCGTGATGATTTCATGATGCTCTTCGTCGGCCCCACGCCGGCGGCGATCATGCAGGTCCAGCGCGATCTGCTGGTGCAGGACGTCATCCACCTGATGGAGCGTCATTTCGATGCGTCCGAGCTTGGCGGCATCGTGGCCGAAATTGATCGTCTCTTCGGCGAACGTTTCGACTCGCTGGTCAACTCCCTCGAGATCGGCAAGCCCCCTCGCGGGTCCGGAGGACACGGTGGCAGCGGGCATGGCGGTGGGCGAAAACCGCGACATTTGCACTGATTTGTGCCTTCCGTGCCTTGACGAACGGCCCGCTGCAGGCTCTTGCGTGCTATTATTTTCATAGTCAAGTAGCCCAGCGAGGAGCCAGTCATGAACATGTCTGCCGCAGCAGTCGCCAAACCGGCCGGCCCGCGTGCGCCAGCCGGCCGGCCCGAGAAGCTGCGCCTGGGCGATGTTCTGGTGCAGCAGCGCCTCATCTCCCAGGATCAGCTTCAGCAGACGCTTGAACTGCAGCAGCAGACCGGCAAGAAGGTCGGGCGCCTGCTGATCGAGAGCGGGATCATCACCGAAGAACTGCTGGCCGACGCGCTCGCGCGCCAGCTGCGCGTGCCCTACGTCAACCTCAAGACCTTCCCCTTCCGCGGCGACGTGGTCAAGTTGTTGCCTGAGTCGGCTGCTCGGCGTTTCCGGGCGCTGGTTCTCGAGGACAAGGGTGACACGCTGCTGGTGGCGATGGCCGACCCGCTGGACCTGTTCGCGTATGACGAAATCACCCGGTTGCTCAAGCGCAACATCAGCATTGCTGCCGTACCCGAGAGCCAGCTCGCCCTGGCCTGTGACCGCCTCTATCGACGTACCGAGGAGATCAGCGGCCTGGCCCGGGCGCTCGAAAAGGACCTGGGTGACGCGGTCGACTTTGGCGAACTCTCGGCGTCGGCTGGCGCCGAGGGCGCGCCCGTCGTGCGGCTTCTGCAGTCGCTTTTCGAGGATGCCGCCCAGGTGGGTGCCTCGGACATCCACATCGAGCCCATGGAGTCCGGCCTGCAGATCCGCGTGCGGGTGGACGGTGTGTTGCAGACCCAGACCCAGGCGGAGAAACGTATTGGAGCGGCCCTGGCCCAGCGCATCAAGCTGATGGCCGGACTCGACATCTCGGAAAAGCGCCTGCCGCAGGACGGCCGTTTCAGTGTGCGCCTGAAGGACCAGACCATTGATGTGCGTCTGTCCACCATGCCCAGCACCTACGGCGAATCGGTCGTGATGCGTCTGCTCAGCCTGGAAGGCGGCGTGCGCCGGCTCGACACCGTGGGCATGCCGCCTGAGATGCTCAAGCGCTACCGGCATCTGCTGGGTCGGACGTCGGGGCTGATTCTCGTCACCGGACCCACCGGTTCGGGCAAGAGCACCACGTTGTACGCCTCGCTGGCCGAGCTCAATTCCAGCGAGCTCAAGATCATCACCGTCGAGGACCCGGTCGAATACCGCCTGCCGGGCATCACCCAGGTGCAGGTCAACGACAAGATCGAGCTCAGTTTCTCCAAGGTGCTGCGCGCCACCCTGCGCCAGGACCCGGACGTGATCCTCGTTGGTGAGATGCGCGATGCCGAGACGGCCGAAATCGGCCTGCGTGCCGCCATCACGGGCCACCTGGTGCTCTCGACGCTGCACACCCGTGACGCGGCGAGCACGCCATTCCGTCTGCTCGACATGGGCGTGCCGCCATTCATGGTGGCCACCTCCCTGCAGGCCGTGGTGGCGCAGCGGCTGGTCCGGGTGATCTGCGAGACCTGCGGCGAACCGCACGAACCCGATGCCCACGAATCAGCCTGGCTGGCCAACCTGCTGGCGCCGGGCGAGACCATCCACGCCCGCCGCGGACGGGGATGCTCTGCCTGCAACGGCACCGGCTATTCCGGCCGGCAGGGTGTCTATGAGATGCTGGAAATGGATGCCGAGCTCACGCAGGCGGCCAACCAGTCCGACCCGGCTGCCTTCCTGCGCGCCGCGCGC
>DALYHW010000305.1:0-2966 GCA_031970695.1 Hylemonella sp. | reverse complement strand
GACCACGCCGACGACGAGCAGCGGCAGCGCGTGGTTGCGCAGCCAGTCGGGCAGCAACAACGCCAGCCCGGCGCCCAGCACGATGGCCCCCAGGCCGGAGGCCAGTTCGGCTGACCTCAAGTAGCCCGTTGGGCGACTGCCCCCGGTCACGTCACTCCCGCTTGTCGGGCTTGGCGTCGCTCTGGCTCTGGTCGCCATGGCCTCCATGTCCGCCGTGCCCACCGTGGTGGTGTCCGAACAGATGCATCAGCGGACACGCCAGGAGGAACAAGAATGGAATCGCCTGGGTGAAGTGCGTCAGGTGCTCCGTCAGGAGGTAGTAGATGCCGACCGCTCCAGCAATGAGCATGAAGATGCCCATCGGTGAACGCCAGCGGGAAGGAGGGGTAGGGTTCTGGTTCATGGTGCGGTCCGAGCTGCTTTCAATGACTGTTGACCGGTCGGTCGGAGTTCCAACCCGACAGCTTGGGGATGAAGCGCGGGGTCTGGGACGCGTAGTCGCGCCAAGCCTGGCCGAAGGCCTTCTCGGAGTCACGCTCCTCCGCAATCGCCAGGCGCACGTACATCACCACGAGCACCGGGAACATCGCGAGCGTCAGCAAGGTCGGCCACTGCAGCAGGAACCCGAACATGATGGCCACGAAGCCGATGTATTGGGGATGTCGAACCAGGCGATACGGGCCAGCTTTGGCCAGCTGATGCCGCCGCTGAGCGTGGTACAGCACATGCCAGGCGTTTGACAGCAAGGTAAACCCGGCAAAGAGGAAGACAAAGCTCAGGATGTGCAGAACGCCGAAGTGCGGGTCACCTTGTCGGCCGGTCAGGACCCACCACAGGTGGCCGGCGTCGTGCCCGTAGATGTTCACGCCCGGGAACTTGGTACCCAGCCATCCCGACAGCAGGTAGATGGTCAGCGGGAATCCGTACATCTCGGCGAACAGGGCAACCACGAAGGCGCTGTACGCGCCAAAGCTGCGCCAGTCCCGCAGGTTCGTCGGCTTGAAGAAGCTGTATGCGAACCCGACGAAGACGACGGAATTGACGAGAACCATGCCCCAAAGGCCGTAGTCATTGCCGACGTTGGTCATCATCCGTACTCCTTGGTTGCCCGTGCTGGTGACCATGGCCGTGGTGCATGAAGACATGCATCAACGGACAGGCCAGCAAGAGCAGGTAGGGCAGAGCACCCAACAAGTGGGCGGTGTGCTCCTTGACCAGAAAGAAGCCGCCGACCGCAAGGGCTACCAGCAGCGTCAGTCCAGCAGGTGAGCGCCAGAAAGGCGGCACGTCGTGATGGTCGTGGTCCATGGCAGCCCCTGGGTGTCACTTCGCAGGCGCGGAGCGAGTTGCCTCGCGGTCCATCATCATCTGCATCATCATTTCCATCATGTCCATGCGCTGAGACATCATGTCGTGGTGACCCTGCATGCCCTCCATGCCGCCTTTGGCGCCCATGCCACCCATCCCCATCGAGGACTTGCCGCCCTTCATCTGCCCCATCATGTCCATGCCGTCCTTCATGGCCTTCATGTGGTCGGCCATCAGGGCCTGGCGCTCTTCCGGGGTCTTGGCCGCCATCATCTTGTCGTGCATCTCCTGCATCGACTTCATCATGGTGTCCATCTGCGCAGGCGACGGGGTGCTGGCTGCGGTAGCTGGCCTCTGTGCCGCCTTTGCTGCGGGCTTCGCTGGTGCCTTGACAGAGGCGGCAGGTGCCGAAGCGCCTGCGGGATGATGTGCCGCATGGTCCTTGTCAGACGGGGCGGCCTGGGCGAACGCACCGGCGGCAAACGTGGCGGCGGTAGCGAGAACGAGAATCGAACGCATGGTTATCTCCTGAAGATGTGACACGGTTGGCAGCTTTTGCCGGGCTTCAATTGACCGGCATCAAGCGCTGCACCGAGCAGCGCCGGTAACGCAGCAGCAACCACCGGTGCGCTGCGCTGCGGGACGCCCAACGGTCGGCTTGACGGCGATGGGCTCGTAGCCGGCGCCTTGGATGGCCTGCTTGAGCAGGTCGTCTGCTGCGTTGGACGACTCGATGCGCACGATGTGTTCGGCAAGGTCTACTTCGACCGTCGCGCCGCTATCGACTGCCAGGACTGCCTTCGTGATGGCGCTGACGCAGTGACCGCAGGTCATGTCGTTGACTTGGTAAGTGAACATCACAAGCTCCTTCGCTGTTGGTGAGGTCACTTTGAACCTTCCCTCTACAGGAAGGTCAAGCGAGGCGCGGCCCCCGTTTGACCTCCGTCATCTCATTGCCAGAACGGCTTGACCCTCCCGCAGGGGGAAGGTTTAGACTGACCGAGATGTCGGCTCAAGGACTCAAGGAACTTGTTGATGATGAACATCGGTCAGGCGGCGACTGCATCTGGCGTGTCTGCCAAGATGATTCGCAACTACGAAGAGGTGGGACTGCTGCCTGCGGCCCAGCGGACCGACTCTGGGTATCGCCAGTACGGTGCTGCCGATGTGGAGACGCTTCGCTTCATCCGGCACGCCCGTGACCTGGGCTTCTCACTGCAGACAGTGGGACAACTCGTGGGTCTTTGGCATGACCGAGGGCGGCCCAGCCGCGAGGTCAAGGCGCTGGCCCTTCAACACATCCAGGAACTGGACAAGAAGGCCAAGGAACTTCTGGCCATGAAAGCAGCTCTCGAACATCTGGTGCATGGCTGCAAGGGTGATGACCGACCTGAGTGCCCCATCATCGACTCGCTCGCGTCCGAGATGTCTTGTGGAGACGGCCACGCCCACCACTCGGACCTTGTGCAGGTGGCGAGCAAACATGGGAACTGACGCGTGAAAGCTAAACTTCGGCCCTATTTGACATATTGACTTGACCAACATCTGCTAGGCTTCTGTCAGTGAGACTTTTTCGCATCTTCGTTCTGCTGCTTGTTTGCGTGCTGCTCCCCTTCCGGGGTGCGGTGGCCGCGACCATGCTTTGTGCAGAACCTGGC
>DALYHW010000304.1:0-2967 GCA_031970695.1 Hylemonella sp. | reverse complement strand
GTCGGCGGGCGTCTGGTCCTTGCAGCCGGTCAGCACCAGCAGGCCGGCTGCAAGCAGCAGTGGCAGGGAACGGGGCAATGGGCTCTTCATGTTCGGATTCCGGTTCATTCAGGGTTGTGTGTCGGCATGACGGCCGCTCAGCAGTTCAAGTTCGATGCGCGCGGACTGCAGCTCGTAACGGGCATCGAGCAGGTCACCGCGCACGGACTGCAGCACACGCTGCGCGTCCAGCACGTCCAGGATGCCGCGCTCGCCGTAACGGTAGGCGGCCTGGGCGACACGCAGGGCCGCTTCGGCCTCGCGCATCACGCCCTGGGCCAGGGCCTCGACGCGCAGGCGGGCCATTTCCAGCGACTTCCAGGCCTGCAGCACCTGCTGCTGCAACTCGGCTTGACGACCCTCGAGCCGGATGCGCACCCGTTCGCGCTCGCTGGACGCTTCGGCGATCGGTCCGCGCCGCTGGTCGAACAGCGGGATCTGCATCTGCACCCCCAGCATGTGCTGGCGCGTGTCCGCCGCCGTCGTTTCCGAGTAGCGCAGGTCCACGCCGGGCCAGCGCGACGAGCGGGCGCCTTCCAGCTGGTTCTGCGCGCGATCGAGCTGGCTCTGCAGCGACTGGAGCTCGGGATTGTTCAGGCGCGCGAGCTGCTGCAGTTCCTCGAGCTCTCCCGGCGCCACCTCCACGTCGAGGTCTGCCGCGAGGCGCCAGCGTGCGGGCAGCTGGCCAGCAGCCAGCCGGTTGAGCCCCAGCAGCGCCTGCTCGGCCTGCAGGGCCGCCGTGCGCTGCCGCTGGCGCGCGTTGATGATCTCGGCGTCGGCCTTGATGATCTCGTAACGTGCGGCCTCGCCGCTTTCGACGCGCAGGCGCACGCGCTCGCGCACCTGCTCCAGCAGCGCCAGGTCGTCGGCGAGGGCCCGCGCCTCATCGCGCCGCAGCAGATGCTCGTAGGCCTTGAGCTGCACCTGCGCCACGAGTTCATTGCGCACGGCCGCCACCTGGTGCTGGCTGCCACGTTCGTTCGCACGGGCCGCCTCGATGCGTGCACTGCGCGAGGCCGGGTTCTCGATGAACTGGGACAGGGCCCAGCCGCGCACGGGTCCTGGCGTGGCGCTGGCCACCCGGGCTTCGTTGTCGCCCCGGCTCAGTTCCAGCCTCGGATTGGCCAGTGCACCAGCGGTGCTCACGCCCGCTTCGGCCTGTTCACGCAGGCGCCGCGCGGCCTGCAGGCCGGGGTTGTGGTCGAGCACGGCCTGGATCAGCTGGGTTAGGCTGAGCTCGGGACCGTCCTGCGGCGCGGCAGGCACATTGGGGCCTGACAGGGCCAGTGGCGTGCCGCTGGGCTGGGCCGAGGCCAGCCCGGCCGTACAGCACAGCAGGGCAAGTGCCAGTCGCTTCCATTGATTGGGATATCGCATACGCATCTTGTTCGGCAAATCTCCACGGCAGCGCTGCGGTCGAGCCGCGGCGCCCCGTTCAAACGAAAAAGGGAAAGAGAACAGTCAGCCGAGGCGACGCGGCGGCGGCAGCCAGGGCTGCACACCGGACACGGCCAGCGCGACAGGCCCCTCACGGCGCGATGCCGTGCGCACGACGTGCAGGACGGGCAGCTCGGCGCACAGCGCGTCCAGATCGGCCAGCTCACCATGATCGGCGTCGGCCGCATCCAGTTGCGCGGCCAGGGAGGCGCCATCGACGCAGGCTTGCGGTGCCGACACGCAAGCCGGGTCGGCGGGTGTCGTGGCCGCCATCACCGGCGCCATCAGCCAGAGCAGCCCGGCCAGCGCCAGCATCAGCGGCATCAGGAACCGGACCAGCCAGGCGCGACGATCCGCGCTCGCGGCAAGCGCACGCGGCGAGCGGACGTCAGGGGAGCGGGACAGGTTCTGCATGATGGTCTGGGAAATCAGGTTTGCGCCTGATCACGCAAGAATTAGGCCACGTTCGGGTTTTCCCGAGGGTGTGCATGGAAATTGGGCGGGCGCCACTTCGGGGTGCCCGACGCACCACTGCGGTGCCACGAACGCCTCAAGATGGCGCACGCCCTGCACACCCGCGCGCCGTGCAAGACGGCCGCACCGGAAGCACAATGCGTTTCATGTTTCACGCCGACCGCCCCGCCATGCTGCCTGCCGAACACCCATCGCCGCCCACCCGGCGCGCGGCCATGCTGGCCCTGCTGGCTTTGCCCACGGCCTGCGCCTACCGACCGCTGGCGTCGGTCGCCACGACCCCGGTGGCACCACCAGAGCAGCCCGCCGTCTGGCGGCCCGCTGCCCTGGCCCAGCGCTGGACCTACCGCAAGTACAACGGTTTCAACAGTGCACTGCTGGCCACGGAGACCGACGAAGTGGTCGGGCTGGCCCCGGACGTGCTCATCCGCCGCCGCAGCGACCAGGGCGGCGTCACGCAGGACGAACTGCAGCGCCCCGGGGGCCAGCTGCTGCGCGACCTGGCGTGGGACCACGTGCAAACCTATGAGCAGGCCCTGCCCCTGTGGCCCGCCGATCCAACGCCGGGCGCGATCAGCACGCTCAACACCCACTACCGCAGCGATCGGGGGTCCTACCGCTACTGGATCCAGGCGCGTACGCAGGTGCGCGGCTGGGAGGAACTTGAACTCACCGGTGGACGGCGCTATCGCGTGCTGCGGGTCGAGCACTACCTGCGGCAACAGCACGAGGACCTGTACCGGATCGATACCACTCGTCGCGACACGATGTGGCTCGCACCCGAGATCGGCCGCTGGGTCGTGCGTGACGTGCAGGGCGAATACCTGTTGCCCGACGACAAGGGCGCCTATCGCGGCCTGGAAGCCCACCACCGCTGGGAACTGGTGGACTGGCGCTGACGCCACGCCCCGGCCCGCGCACTGGGCCCAAGGCCGGGGCCTTCTTGCTAAAATAAAAACGTTGTGGGGGGGTAGCTCAGCTGGGAGAGCGTCGCGTTCGCAATGCGAAGGTCGGGAG
>DALYHW010000303.1:0-2986 GCA_031970695.1 Hylemonella sp. | reverse complement strand
GCAAGCGCAGGAGGCGTAGCAGATGCAGCAGATGCAGCAGATGCAGCAGATGCAGCAGATGCAGCAGATGCAGCAGATGCGGGCGCCTCGGATTGTTTGCGGACGCGCTCCTCCAGCAGCACCTTGGCGCGTTTCAGGCTGTCAATGGCCTTGTCCAGGCCTTCCTTGACAGCCTCCTGCAGTTCGTCGGTGGTGTAGCGGCCGCTGAAATCGACATGCAGCGTCGCATCGAGTGCTTCAAGGGCAAACCGTTTGTATTCCGGTGAGTCGATGCCAAAAGCCTCGACCAACGCCGTGTTGGCGCGCTTTTGCAGGCTTTCCAGGCTGGGATCCCAGCGCTCCCTCAGGCTGGACACGTCGAAGGTGCGCAGTTCCTTGATGCGCCAGTCGATGGTGTCCTGAGGTGTGGTCGCCCCGGCTTTGCGGTGGGGGTCGGCGACGCGCGGTTTGGGCGGCGGGGTAGGCATGCGGTGGACTCCTGGGGGCGACGCGAAACCTGCCTGTTCTTCTGGTCGCGTCAGCCCGTGGCTGAATCTACCACCGGCCCGTGACCTTCGGTGTACGCCCGCAACCGCTATGCGGAACTTTTACCGCTTGCGGTCCCATGCTGCCAGTGTTCAGCGCCGCTTGTTGCCGCCCAGGATGCTGCCGAGCACACCCCGGATGATCTGGCGACCGACCTCGCGGCCGATGGAGCTGGCGGCGCTCTTGATCAGCTGCTCCCCGGCGCTGGCGCGCGTGCGTTTGGCGCCTCCGCCAAGCATGCCGCCCAGGCTGTCGAGCAGGCCACCGCCTTCTTCCTTCTTTGAAGTGGCCTCCGCCTGGGCCTGTTTCTCCTGCGTGCGCTTGCCCAGCAGCTCAAAGGCCGATTCACGGTCGACGGCCTTTTCGTAGATGCCGGCGACAACCGATCCGGTGACCAGGCTCTGGCGCTGCTGGGGCGTGATAGGTCCGATCTGGCTGCCCGGGGGCAGCACATAGACGCGTTCGGTGATGCAGGGGCGGCCTTTTTCGTCGAGGAAGCTGACCAGCGCCTCGCCCACGCCCAGTTCCGTGATGGCGGTGGCGATATCCAGCTTGGGATTGGCGCGCATGGTCTCGGCAGCGGACTTCACGGCCTTCTGGTCGCGCGGGGTGAACGCGCGCAGGGCGTGCTGCACGCGGTTGCCCAGCTGGCCGAGCACGGTATCCGGGATGTCCAGCGGGTTCTGCGTGACGAAATACACGCCCACGCCTTTGGAGCGCACCAGGCGCACCACGAGCTCGATGCGTTCCAGCAGCGCCTTGGGCGCGTCATTGAAGAGCAGGTGGGCCTCGTCGAAGAAGAAGACGAGCTTGGGCTGCTCGACGTCGCCGACCTCGGGCAGCTGTTCGAACAGTTCGGACAACAGCCACAGCAGGAAGGTGGCGTACAGGCGCGGCGCATTCATGAGCTTCTCGGCGGCCAGCACGTTGACCACGCCCTTGCCGCTGCCGTCGGTCTGCATGAAGTCGGCGATGTTGAGCATGGGCTCGCCGAAGAACCGGTCCCCACCCTGGCTTTCGATCTGCAGCAGGCCGCGCTGGATTGCGCCGATGCTGGCGGCACTGATGTTGCCGTACTGTGTGGTGAACTGCGAGGCGTTGTCGCCCACGTACTGGCACATGGCGCGCAAGTCCTTGAGGTCCAGCAGCAGCAGGCCCTGGTCGTCGGCGATCTTGAAGACCAGCTGCAGCACGCCCTCCTGCGTGTCGTTGAGGTTGAGCATGCGGCCCAGCAGCAGGGGGCCGAGGTCGCTGACCGTGGCGCGGACCGGGTGGCCCAGTTCGCCGAACACGTCCCACAGGGTGGTGGGGCAGGCCAGTGGTTCGGGCGCCGGCAGGCCGCGCTCGGCCAGCACTTTGGCCAGCTTGTCGCCGATCTTTCCGGCCTGGGAGATGCCGGTCAGGTCGCCCTTGATGTCGGCCATGAACACCGGCACGCCGATGCGCGAAAAGCCCTCGGCCAAGGTCTGCAGGGTGATGGTCTTGCCGGTGCCCGTGGCGCCGGTGATCAGGCCGTGACGGTTGGCCTTGTCGGGGCGCAGGAAGCACTGCACGTCCCCGTGTTGCGCGATCAGGATGGGTTCGGCCATGGATATCCCTAAAAGTACAATCTCGATCTCCGTAGCCTAACAAAACTAGAGGACTTTCCCATGGCTGGACACAGTAAATGGGCCAATATTCAGCACCGCAAGGGCCGCCAGGACGAAAAGCGCGGCAAGATCTGGACCCGCATCATCCGTGAAATCACGGTGGCGGCGCGGGCCGGGGGCCCGGATCCGGCGGCCAACCCGCGTCTGCGCCTGGCCATTGACAAGGCCAAGGCCGCCAACATGCCGGCCGATCGCGTCAAGTACAACATCGACAAGGCGGCAGGCAACCTCGAAGGCGTGAATTACGAGGAAATCCGCTACGAAGGCTACGGCATCGGCGGCGCCGCCATCATCGTCGACACCATGACCGACAACCGGGTGCGTACCGTCGCCGAGGTGCGCCATGTCTTCTCCAAGCATGGTGGCAACATGGGAACGGAGGGTTCGGTGGCCTTCCAGTTCAAACACTGTGGGCAGCTGATCTTCGCGCCGGGCACGAGCGAGGACAAGCTGATGGAAGTTGCGCTGGAAGCCGGCGCCGAGGACGTGGTCACCGACGATGACGGCGCCATCGAGGTCCTGACCGCACCGGGCGATTTCGAGGCGGTGAAGAATGCCCTGGAAGCGGCCGGCCTCAAGGCCGAGGTCGCTGGCGTGACCATGCGGCCGGAGAACACCATCGAACTCGGTGGAGAGGACGCCGCAAAGATGCAGAAGCTGCTGGATGCGCTGGAAGACCTGGACGACGTGCAGGACGTGTTCCATAACGCCGCGCTGTGAGGTTCACCCCAGGCTGCGCGCACTGCGTGTCGCTTCGCCACCCCCTGCAAGGGGCGGGCGCCAGCGGCCCGGCAAAGCCGGTTCCGCGGTGC
>DALYHW010000302.1:0-2986 GCA_031970695.1 Hylemonella sp. | reverse complement strand
TGAGCATCTGCTCGGTGACGGTGAAGTCGGCGATCACGCCGTCCTTCATCGGGCGGATGGCCTCGATGTTGCCGGGCACCTTGCCCAGCATGGCCTTGGCCTCGTGGCCCACGGCCTGGATGGTCTTCTTGCCTTGCGGGCCGCCTTCGTGGCGGATCGCGACCACCGAGGGTTCATCGAGCACGATGCCCTTGTCACGGACGTAGATCAGGGTGTTGGCCGTACCCAGGTCGATGGCCAGGTCAGTAGAAAAATACTGACGGAAAGCTCCAAACATTACGCGGTCCTCTCTGCGGGCATGAATGGCGCTTCGGCCCCCATCGCCCTGTGCGCATCTGCGCGGTTGAAACTCGAACGCGAGGCCGGATTTCCTGTGGACAGGAAAAGGGCGCTCTTAAAGGCGGGATAATACCCTATCGCCTGTGTATAACCCGGCTTTTCGGCCCCTTCCGGCCGTCTTTACACCCGGTTGCAACCCCTGTCCCGCCATGTCCCTGACTTCTGCTGACATCTCGCGCATCGCCAACCTCGCCCGGCTGGAGCTCGAGCCCGCCGAAAGCGACCGCATGCTGGCCCGCATCAACGGCTTTTTTGACATCGTCGAGCAGATGCGTGCCGTCGACACCACCGGTGTCGAGCCCCTGTCCCACCCCACCATGGCCGCCGCCTGCGGCGAGGCTGCCCTGCGCCTGCGCGCGGATGTCGCCAGCGAACCCAACAACCGCGAGGCCAACCAGCAAAGCGCGCCCGCCGTCGAGCGCGGCCTGTTCCTGGTCCCGAAAGTGATCGAGTGATGTCCGAACTGCACCAACTGTCCCTGGCCGAACTGGCCCGCCAGCTGCGCGCGAAGCAGGTTTCCGCCGTCGAGACCGCGCAGCATTTCCTCGGCCGCATGGCCGCCCACCAAGACCTGGCCGCCTTTCTGGCCGTCAACGAGGAGGCCACCCTGGCCCAGGCACGCGCGGCCGACGCGGCCATTGCCGCGGGCACGGCCGGCACCCTGGCCGGCGTGCCGATCGCGCACAAGGACATCTTCGTCACGAAGGACTTTCCCTCTACCGCCGGCTCGAGGATGCTGGCCGGCTACCGCTCGCCCTTTGACGCCACCGTGGTGAGCCGCCTGGCGCAGGCCGGCGCCGTGACCCTGGGCAAAGTCAGCTGCGACGAATTCGCCATGGGCTCGGCCAACGAGAGCGTGGCCGTGCCGGCCGTGGGCCACATCGCCGCCGCACCGGTGCGCAACCCCTGGGACAAGTCCCGCGTGGCCGGCGGCTCCTCGGGTGGCAGCGCCGCCGCCGTGGCCGCGCGCCTGGCGCCCGCCGCCAGTGGCACCGACACCGGCGGCTCGATACGCCAGCCGGCCTCCTTTTGCGGCATCACCGGCATCAAGCCGACCTACGGACGCGCCAGCCGCTACGGCATGATCGCCTACGCCTCCAGCCTGGACCAGGCCGGCCCCATGGCCCGTAGCGCCGAGGATTGCGCGCTGCTGCTGTCGGCCATGTGCGGTCCGGACCTGGACCGCGACTCGACCTCACTCGACCTGCCTGCGCAAGACTTCAGCCGCAGCCTGAACGACCCGCTCGACGGCCTGCGCATCGGCGTGCCGAAGGAATTCTTCGGCGCGGGCCTGGCGCCCGATGTCCGCGCCGCCATCGACACCGCCCTCAAGGAATACGAAAAGCTGGGCGCGAAGCTGGTGGAAATCTCGCTGCCGCGCACTGAGCTGGCCATTCCGGTCTACTACATCATCGCCCCGGCCGAAGCCAGCTCCAACCTCTCGCGCTTCGACGGCGTGAAGTTTGGCCACCGCGCCAGGAACTACACCGACCTGCTCGAGATGTACAAGCGCACCCGCGCCGAAGGCTTCGGCGACGAGGTCAAGCGCCGCATCATGGTGGGCACCTATGTGCTCAGCCATGGTTACTACGACGCCTACTACCTGCAGGCCCAGAAGATCCGCAAGCTGATTGCGGACGATTTCCAGCAGGCCTTCCAGCACTGCGACGTGATCGCCGGCCCGGTCGCCCCGACGGTGGCCTGGTCGCTGGGCGACAAGACCGACGACCCGGTGGCCGCGTATCTCGCCGACATCTACACCCTGCCCGGCTCGCTGGCCGGCCTGCCCGGCATGAGCCTGCCCGTGGGCCTGGGCGCCAACAGCATGCCCGTGGGCCTGCAGCTGATCGGCAACTACCTGCAGGAAGCCAGGCTGCTCAACGTGGCGCACCGCTACCAGCAGGTCACCGACTTCCACCTCCGCACGCCGGGAGGTTACTGACATGAGCACCCCCAAACTCGTCCAGGGCTACGAAGTCGTAATCGGCTTTGAGACGCACGCCCAGCTCTCCACCCAGAGCAAGATCTTCAGCCGCGCGCCCACGGCCTTCGGCGCCGAGCCCAACACCCAGGCCTGCGCGGTGGACCTGGCCCTGCCCGGCACGCTGCCCGTGATGAACGTGGGCGCGGTGGAACGCGCCATCCGCCTGGGCCTGGCCCTGGGCAGCACCATCGCACCGCGCAGCATCTTTGCGCGCAAGAACTACTTCTACCCCGACCTGCCCAAGGGCTACCAGATCAGCCAGTACGAGATCCCGGTGGTACAAGGCGGCGAGGTGAGCTTCTACCTGGGCGACGAGAAGAAGACCGTGCGCCTGGTGCGCGCCCACCTGGAAGAAGACGCCGGCAAGTCGCTGCACGAGGACTTCATCGGCCAGAGCGGCATCGACCTCAACCGCGCCGGCACGCCGCTGCTGGAGATCGTGACCGAGCCCGACATCCGCTCCAGTGAAGAAGCCGTGGCCTATGCCCGGGAACTGCACAAGATCGTCACGTGGATCGGCATCTGCGACGGCAACATGCAGGAAGGCAGCTTCCGCTGCGACGCCAATGTCTCGGTGCGCAAGCCGGGCCAGCCCCTGGGCACGCGGCGCGAGATCAAGAACCTGAACAGCTTCAAGTTCATGCAGCAGGCCATCGACTACGA
>DALYHW010000301.1:0-3060 GCA_031970695.1 Hylemonella sp. | reverse complement strand
GACCGCAGCGCCGACGTGATGGACCTGCTGGCCACTGTGGGCATGCACGGCATACAGACCAGCGGCAACTGCATCCGCAATATCACGACCGACGCGCTGGCCGGCATCGCCGTGGACGAAGTGGCCGATCCACGCCCCTTCGCCGAGATCCTGCGCCAGTGGAGCACGCTGCACCCCGAGTTCGCTTTCCTGCCGCGCAAGTTCAAGATCGCCATCAGCGGCGCCCGTGAGGACCGCGCCGCCATCGCGTGGCATGACGTGGGCCTGCAGTTGCTGCGTAACGACCACGGCGCGCTCGGCTTCAAGGTGCTGGTCGGCGGCGGCATGGGCCGCACGCCGGTGATCGCCACCACCATCCGCGAGTTCCTGCCCTTCGAGCAGTTGCTCAACTATGTCGAGGCCGTGGTACGGGTCTACAACCGCTGGGGCCGGCGCGACAACAAGTACAAGGCACGCATCAAGATCCTGGTCAAGGCCGAAGGCCAGCGCTTCGTGGACGAGGTGGAGGAGGAATACCGCCAGATCGTTGAGCTCGATGGCGCACCGCACACCATCACCGCGGCCGAGTTCGAGCGCGTGTCCGCCTCCTTCGTGCCGCCGACACTGCGCTGCGACCGCAAAAGTGCCGACGCCAAGATTGCCCAGATCCTCAAGGCTGCGGCGGAGGACGACATCGAATTCGGTCGCTGGCTGCATCGCAATGTGCAGCCGCACAAGGACCCGGACCTGCGCGCTGTGACCCTGTCCTTCAAGCGCCTGGGCCAGGCACCGGGTGATGCCACGGCGGCCCAGCTCGATGCCGTGGCTGAACTGGCCGACCGCTACAGCGCGGGCGAACTGCGCGTCACCCATGAGCAAAACCTGCTGCTGCCCTGGGTGCGCTGCGACCAGCTGGCCGAGCTGTGGCGCGATGCGCGCCACCTCGGCCTGGCCAGGCCCAACATCGGCCTGCTCAGCGACATCATCGCCTGCCCCGGTGGCGACTTCTGCGACCTGGCCAACGCGCGCTCCATCCCGCTGGCCGAGGCCCTGACCGCCCGCTACCAGGACCTGGACGAACTGCACGACCTGGGCGAGATCGACCTGCACATCAGCGGCTGCATCAACTCCTGCGGCCACCACCACAGCGGCCACATCGGCATCCTGGGCGTGGACAAGGACGGCAAGGAGTGGTACCAGGTTACCCTGGGCGGCTCGGACGGCACGCTGCTGTCGGGCGAGCCTGTGCCGGGCAAGGTGATCGGCCCCTCGTTCTCGGCCCATGAGGTGCCCGACGTCGTCGAGGCCGTGCTCGAGGTCTACCGGGAGCAGCGCCACAGCGGCGAGCCCTTCATCGGCACGGTGCGCCGCATTGGCCTGGAGCCCTTCAAGGCCGCTGCCAACCTCGCGCGCCGCGCGCTGGACATTCCTGAAGTAGCGACCATGGCCTGAGGACCCTGCCATGCATTTGCTGACTGCCCAACAACATATCTCCCGCCCCGAGGGCGTGAACGTCGTGGAACTGGCGAACGATGCCGATCCGCGCGAACTCGCGCTCGACGGCGTGCAACGCATCGACCTGCACTTCCCCAGCTTCACCGACGGTCGCGCCCACAGCCAGGCCCACCTGCTGCGCCGCCGCCTGGGCTTTGCTGGCGAGATCCGCGCCACCGGTGATGTCCTGGTGGACCAGATTCCCCTGCTGGCACGCAACGGCTTCACACACGCGGTGCTGCGCAGCGACCAGGACCCGGCCGCGGCGCAACTCGAGCTGGCGCGGTTTGCGCAGCACTACCAGGGCGATGCCGTGCAGCGGCGCCCCCGATTTGCCGGAGCCATCCGATGAACGCGATCGAATTGCACGCCCGCCCCAGCGCCGACTTCAACACCAGGCTGGAACACACACAGGCGCTGCTGCGCCTGGCTGCACGGGACCACGCGGGCCGGGTCACACTGGCCTGCAGCCTGGGCGCCGAGGACATGGTGCTGGCCCACATGGTGAACACGCAGGCCCTGGACATCGGCATCTTTGTGCTCGACACCGGTCGCCTGCACGCCCAGACCCTCGAGCTGCTGCACCAGTTCAAGGCCACGTCCCGTGCGCCGGTGGACGTCTTCCAGCCACAGCCTGAAACCGTGGTGCAGTTCGTGCAGCGGGAGGGCAAGGACGCCATGTACCGCAGCATCGCGCTGCGCAAGGCCTGCTGCAACATCCGCAAGATGGAGCCGCTCGAGCGTGCCCTGGCCGGCAAGACTGCCTGGATCACCGGTTTGCGTCGCGAGCAGTCCGGCGCGCGCGCCGAGGTGCCGGCCGTCGACACCAGCGACTCGAAACGTGTCAAGTTCAATCCCCTGGCCGACTGGACCTGGGGTGACGTCTGGCATTACATCGGGGTGCACAAGGTGGCCTACAACCCGCTGCACGACCAGTTCTATCCCAGCATCGGCTGCGAGCCCTGCACCCGTGCCATTTCGCTGGGCGAGGACTTCCGCGCCGGGCGCTGGTGGTGGGAGGATGAAACGGCCAAGGAATGCGGCCTGCATGTCAAGACAACCGAGGGAGCCCACGCATGAACGCACGTACGGAACACCAGCTGCTGGACCATCCGGCCCACCAGCTGGGCAACTCGCACCTGGATGCCCTGGAGGAAGAGACCATCTTCATCCTGCGCGAGGTCGCCGCTGCCTTCGATCGCCCCGCCCTGTTGTTCTCAGGCGGCAAGGATTCCCTGGTGCTGCTCAAGTGCGCGGAAAAAGCCTTCGGCGTGGGTCGTATTCCCTACCCCCTGCTGATGATCGACACCGGCCACAACTTCCCGGAAGTGACCGATTTCCGTGACCAGCGTGCCGCCGAACTGCAGGCCCAGCTGATCGTGCGCAGCGTGGAGGACTCCATGGCCCGCGGCACGGTGCGCCTGGCCCACCCGGGCGAAAGCCGCAACGCGCACCAGTCGGTCACGCTGCTCGAGGCGATCGAAGAATTCCGTTTCGATGCGCTGATCGGCGGCGCGCGCCGCGACGAGGAGAAGGCCCGCGCCAAGGAGCGCATCTTCAGCCACCGCGACAGCTTCGGCCAGTGGC
>DALYHW010000300.1:0-3075 GCA_031970695.1 Hylemonella sp. | reverse complement strand
CAGATGCGCCAGGGCTTCTTCAGCGTGCAGCAGACCTGCCCGCACTGCCACGGCACGGGCAAGATCATTCCAGAACCGTGCACGGCCTGCCAGGGCCAGGGTCGCATCAAGCGCCAGAAGACGCTGGAGGTCAAGATCCCTGCGGGCATCGACGACGGCATGCGCATCCGCAGTGCCGGCAACGGCGAACCCGGCACCAATGGCGGACCACCCGGTGACCTCTACATCGAGATCCGGCTCAAGAAGCACGACATCTTCGAACGTGACGGCGACGACCTGCACTGCGCCGTGCCGGTGAGCATCGTCACCGCGGCGCTCGGCGGCGAGATCGAGGTGCCTACGCTGCAGGGCAAGGCCGCCATCGACCTGCCTGAAGGCACGCAGACGGGCAAGCAGTTCCGCTTGCGCGGCAAGGGTATCAAGGGTGTGCGCTCCAGCTACCCCGGCGACCTGTACTGCCACATCACGGTGGAGACGCCGGTCAAGCTCACGGAGCACCAGCGCAAGCTGCTGCGCGAGCTGGGCGAGTCACTGAGCAAGGGCGGTGCCAAGCATTCGCCCGGAGAAGGCAGCTGGGCCGACCGGCTCAAGAGCTTCTTCAGCTGACCGCCGGACGGCTGCGAACCAGCCGCATCGCCCCCGGGCGGCGCGGCTTTTTTCATGCTGTCGCCGCAGTGAGACGCTAAGATGAAGCCATGAGCGTCAACATCACCTTCCTGGGCGGCGCCAACACCGTCACCGGATCCAAGTACCTCGTGCGGCACGGCCGCGAGACCCTGCTCGTGGACTGCGGACTCTTCCAGGGCTACAAGCAGCTGCGCCTGCGCAACTGGACACCGCTGCCCATCGCGCCCAACCAGATCGATGCCGTGATCCTGACCCACGCGCACCTGGACCACAGTGGCTACCTGCCCCTGCTGGCGCGCGAAGGTTATGGCGGCAGGGTCTACGCGACCCCGGGCACCCGCGACCTCTGTGCCATCCTGCTGCCCGACAGCGGCCATATCCAGGAGGAGGATGCGGCCTTCGCCAACCGCCACGGTTTCTCCAAGCATGCCCCGGCCCTGCCGCTGTACACACGCAAGGACGCACTGGCCTGCCAGAAGCTGATCAAGGCGCACGACTTCGGCCACAGCTTCGAACCCATCAGCGGCTGGCGCGCCACGTTCCTGCGTGCCGGCCACATCCTGGGCGCCGCCAGCCTGCTGCTGGAAGTGGCGGGGCGACGCATCCTGTTTTCGGGTGATCTCGGGCGCACGGACGACCTCATCATGAACCCGCCGGAGCGGGCGCCTGCCGCCGACACGGTGGTGATCGAATCCACCTACGGGGATCGCACCCATCCGAAGGAAGACGTCCTTGCCGAACTCGGGCCGGCCTTGCAGCGCCTGGCCGCGCGTGGCGGTGTCGCCGTGCTCCCGGTGTTCGCTGTCGGCCGCGCCCAGGAGATCCTGCATGCCATCACCGTGCTCAAGGCCCGTGGCGACATCCCGCACAATCTGCCGGTGTTCCTCGACAGTCCCATGGCCATCAGCACGACCCACCTGTTCGAACACCATCCCGGCGAACACCGCCTCGACGCCAAACAGGTGCGCGCCCTCACCCACTGCGCGACCATGGTCAACACACCCGAGGAATCCAAGGCCCTGGCAAAACGCCATGGCCCCATGGTGATCCTGGCTGCCAGCGGCATGGCTACGGGCGGTCGCGTGCTGCACCACCTCGCGCTCTATGCCGGCGGGCACCGCAACATGATCGTGCTGACCGGCTTCCAGGCCCCCGGCACGCGAGGCGCCACGCTGGCCTCGGGCGCCCCGTCCCTGCGCATCCACGGCAAGGACGTCAGCGTCGGCGCCGAAATCGTGCAGCTTCAGTCCGCCTCGGCCCACGCCGACGCGCCACAACTGATCGAGTGGCTGCGCACCCTGCCGCAAGGACCGGAACAGATCTACATCGTTCACGGCGAAATCGGCGCTTCGGACGAGCTGCGCAAACGCATTGAACACGGCCTGGGCTGGCGCGCCATGGTGCCGGAGCATGGGGCCACCTGGCCGGCCTGAACCAGCGGCACCCCGGGTTACCACTTGTTACCTGCACTCACGGCGTTGCGTCACAATGCTCCGCCATGGGTCTGAGACTCTTCCACATCACCGAATTCGCGCAGTCCATGCTGTCGCCAGCGGCGCAGCGTGAGGCCCGGCATCCTGTGTTGCCCGTGCTGCTGGCGAGTCTCTGGCTGGCCGTGGCAGGCAACCTGCCGCTTTGGCGTGAGCTCTGGCGCCTGCCCATGGACACCTCGTCCCTGCTGTGGCTCACCTTGTGCTTCGCGCTCTTGTGCACGGCGGCCTTGGGCGCGCTGTTCAGCCTGCTGAACTGGTCCTGGCTGCTGCGTCCGCTCATCACGCTGCTGCTGTGGCTGGTCGCCTGCAATACCTTGCTGCTATGGGCTGGCCAGGGCTATCTGCAGGCCGGCATGCTGCCGTCGGGCTGGCGGCCGGCCCTTGCGCAGTTGCGCGCCATGCCGCTGACACAGCTCCTGCTGGTCTTCGGCCTGCTGGCCCTGCTGCCCACCGTGCTGCTCTGGAGTTCCGGACTGCGTCGCGTGACATTGCTGCACCGTGTACCCCAGAACCTGCTGCTGCTGGTGTCTTTCCTCGCCTTGCTGGGCCTGGTCTGGTTTGCGGGCCGCAGTGCCCTGCTGCCATTGCTGCAGGACCAGCCGCGCTGGCTGGAACTGCTCAGCCCCTTCAATACCCTGCTGAGCCTGCGGTACTAGGCCACAGGGGCTTCAGACCCGCGCCGAAACCGCCAGCAGGCGCTCGCGTGCCGCGCGGTATTCCTGACGCAGCTGGGCCACGTAGTCGGCCGTGCTCTGGATCTTCGTGATGGCACCGATGCCCTGGCCCGAGCCCCAGATGTCCTTCCAGGCTTTCTTGGCATCGCCACCAAAGTTCATCTTGCTCGGGTCGCTCTCCGGCAGGTTGTCCGGATCCAGTCCGGCCGCGCGGATACTGGGCGCGAGGTAGTTGCCATGCACCCCGGTGAACAGGTTGCTGTAGACGATGTCGTCGGAGT
>DALYHW010000299.1:0-3098 GCA_031970695.1 Hylemonella sp. | reverse complement strand
CGCCAGTGCTAGCTTTGCGTACCGTCACTTATTGCACTGAAAACGAGGAGACCCCAGGTAGAAACGAGTGTGGCACTCAAGGCACCACAGCACCGCGTTCTCGACGGCGGCATGGTTGTCGGTAAACGCTCGAGCGGCAGCCAGGACCTCAGCGTTGGCGTCCATCTCAGCCGGCGGGAACAGTCCGTGGCAGCACGCGCAGCGGTAGAGAATCTTGTTCTCCGCTGCTCGTTGGGCGCGCAGCTGGCGGGCGGATGGCTTCCGGTCGTTGAAGAGCATCCGGGCCCGGTTGCCTGGTCATCCGCGATGGCCCGGATCACGTTAACAAATGAAATTTACTCCGCATATTTGATTTGTATGTGTGCATACTATATGATTGGAGATAGAATCAATTATGTGATTTGCGCAAGCCAATCCGACAGTATGCCCGCCGCCTGCTGCCCACTATATGCTGCACCATTATTAACAGGAGATCTGCATGACAGCTGATGCTGACCCGTCCGGAGAATTCATACAGCGGAACCCCGCGGTACATCCTCCAGCCCATACGCCAAACTACAGGTTTACCGTGCTGCGCTCCCCACGCAATGCGCTCATTACGCTGCATAACTCGCTGTCGGAGGTCACTGCCCCGTCGTTCCGCCGCGAGGATCTCGGAGCGATTGATAACGACCTGATCATGAACTATGCGAAAGACGGCCTGCCGATCGGAGAACGCATCATCGTGCACGGCTATGTGCTCGACGAACTTGGTCGACCAGTTCGAAATTCGCTCGTCGAGGTATGGCAGGCCAATGCCGGCGGACGCTACCGACACAAGAAAGATCAATATATCGCACCGATCGACCCGAATTTTGGCGGATGTGGCAGGGTGCTCACAGATGCGAACGGCTACTACTTCTTCCGCACGATCAAGCCCGGCCCCTACCCAGTGCGAAGCGGCAGCACAACAGACTGGCGGCCTGCGCACATCCACTTCTCACTATCCGGTGATGGCTGGGCTCAGCGTCTCATTACCCAGATGTACTTCGAAGGTGATCCCTTGATCGCCACCTGTCCAATTGTGCAAACTGTTCCCAGCGAAGAACAAGTCCGCGGGCTGATTGCGTTACAAGATCCGAGTGCTTTTGTCACGCTTGACAGCCGGGCCTATCGCTTTGATGTCGTATTGCGCGGCCGTCGGGCCACATGGTTCGAAAACCGTATTCAAGGAGCTAAGTGATGCCACGGCAAATAAAAATGCTTGCTGAAACCGCTTCGCAAACAGCCGGTCCGTATCTACATATTGGACTAGCCCCGCAGCAGGCTGGTTTCGATATTTTCGAGAAAAACTTCGACAACGTGCTGGTCTCACCGCAGTCCAAGGGCGAACGCATTCGGGTCGAGTGCAGGGTGTTTGACGGTTTGCGCACGCCGGTGCGCGACGCGCTCATCGAAATCTGGCAGGCAAATGCCGCTGGACGCTACGCGCACCCTGGCGACAAGCAAGACAAGGCCGCCGATCCACACTTTCATGGGTGGGGAAGAGGCTGCACTGACTTCGATACCGGTCTCTGTACCTTCGATACCGTCAAGCCCGGGGCGGTAGTTGGCCGTAACGGCAGGTTGATGGCCCCGCACATCAACCTTTGGATTGTGGCACGTGGCATCAACATCGGCTTGAATACCCGCATGTACTTCTCCGATGAGGAAGAGGCTAATGCGAATGATCCGGTGCTCAACGGCATCGAGTGGGAAGTGCGGCGCAAGACCCTTATCGGCCAACGCGAAGCAAGCGCCAGCCAGGTGGTATATCGATTCGACATTTACCTGCAAGGACCAGAAGAAACCGTGTTCTTCGACATTTGATGCACCTGCTGCGCCGTTGTTCTTGATCGCCTTCGCCCCGATCGAGAACGACGGATTTCAGGGAGAGCAGGGACGATCAGCGCGAGGTCGGGAAGACTGACGTCGTGCTAACCTGAAGTTCCAGTAAGCGAAGAGCGAGTTTTCTCTGTATTTTCAAACGCTTGGCTTGAAATTCGCCTTTCGCTTTCTGTCTACACTTTGATCTGCCGTAGCAGTTCGATCGCACGCTGTTGCTTCGCGTTGGGGCTCGTGAGGACTTCGAAGGTAGGCACGCTTTTCGCGGCCTGTGGTGTGCGGCAGGTATTGCGCACGATGGTGGCAAGTTCAGCCATCAAAGTGCCAAAGCTGTGCACTGGGGTGTCGTCGTCGAGGGTGTCGCGGGCGACCTTGGTCAGCGCTGCCTGAGAGCGCCTGGCCGGCATCGGCAAACATGAGCTCACGCCAGGCTTCGCGCATGTGCCACTCGACATAGTACGCGAGCATGCACAGGAAGATGTGTGAGCGTACCCGATCGGCCAGACGGTGATGAATCGGGCGCACCTTGAGGTCGATGGTTTTGAACGAGCGGAAGGCGCGCTCGACGTTGGCCAGTGACTTGTAGTTGCGCACGCAATCTGCCGCCGCCATGTGCGTAGCCGGCACCGAGGTGCGAACGATGTAAATGCCATCCAGCGCGGCTTGCGCAGTGATACTGGCGGGCGTGCGCCGGAACACGAACGCCGCATCCTCAATGACGAGTTCGAAGTGCTTGGCGACCTTGTACTGGTTGATAATTTTGCCCACGCGCACGCCGATTTCATCCTTGCCGGCGAGCTTGGCGGCATCCACTCTGGCCTTGATCTTCTGTAAGCGCGAATTTCCCTGCACATAGCGTAACGATGTGAATGAGTGGAGCATAGGTGTCCACGTATGGAGGTGGACACCTATGCAAGAGAATCGGAATGACTCAGAGTTAGGGCTGGTGGTGACCAGCACACGGCGCGATGGCCGGCGGCGCTATGATTCACAATCGAAACGTCGGCTGGCCCAGGCATGCCTGCAGCCGGGCGTATCGCTGGCGGGAATGGCCCTCAAACATGGCGTGAACGCCAACCTGTTGCGCAAATGGGTCGTGAATTATCAGCGCGCGAGCACTTCTGCAGCGCCGCAGGCTGTCAGGGCGCGCTGCACCGCATCGGCGAAGATGTCAGTGAACAGTTGCATATTCCACCCCAGACGCCGTGGGTCTGGCAGCATGTCCGGTTCAAATA
>DALYHW010000298.1:0-3141 GCA_031970695.1 Hylemonella sp. | reverse complement strand
GTGCGGCGCGTTGCCGGCCCGGAAGGCGGCGATGCCGGCGGTCATGGCCTCGGGGTAGCTGCCCTTGAAGGTGGGCACCACCTTGTAGTCCTTCTGGCTGGCATTGAAGTCCTTGGCCAGGTCGTTGACCCATTCGCCCAGGGCGCCGCCCATGGAATGCCACCACTGGATTTCGGTCTGGGCGTGGACGGGGTTGCTCAGCAGGGCCGCCAGGGCCACGGCGCCGAGTTGCAAGGTCAGTTTCATGCGGGGACTCCTTTGGGATACAAACGCTCCACCTTAGCGGGGCCGGATGACAGCCAGATTAAACGCCGTCCCCTGACCGGCGGCTCGGGGATTTCCATGAGACGGCCCCTCGCGGGCATGGGTCCCGGGGTATCGTGCGGCAGTGGCCCCAAACGAAACAGGTCCATGTTGCGCTGCGGTAACATCTCGCCTCAGCCGGTTGAACCGTTCTGGCTGACACTCCAGATTCCCCATGAACGCACCGACTCCGCTTGATCAATTTGTGGGCACAACCGGCCAGTTGCCGCACGGCCACGAGCGCATCCGCGAAATCCCCTACAACTACACCTCGTTCTCCGATCGCGAGATCGTCATCCGCCTGCTGGGCAGCCGCGCCTGGGACGTGCTGAATCAGCTGCGCGAAGAACGCCGCACCGGCCGCTCGGCCCGCATGCTGTACGAGGTCCTGGGCGATATCTGGGTGGTGCAGCGCAACCCGTACCTGCAGGATGACCTGCTGGACAACCCGAAGCGGCGCCAGCTGCTGGTCGAGGCCCTGCACCACCGCCTGGGCGAGGTGCAGAAGCGCCGTACGCCGCAGGCCGACCCGCAGCGTGATGCGCTGGTGGGCGAACTGCTCGAGGCCGCCCAGCGCGCCGTGGCGTCCTTCGACGACGCGTTCCAGGAGATCGCCGCCTTGCGCCGCAAGGCCCTGCGCGTGCTCAGCCGTCTCACCGCCAAGGACAACGTCAAGTTCGATGGCCTGTCGCGCGTGTCGCATGTGACCGACGCGACCGACTGGCGGGTCGAGTATCCCTTCGTCGTGCTTACCCCTGACAGCGAGGCCGAGATGGCGCGCCTGGTCAAGGGCTGTATCGAACTGGGCCTGACCATCATTCCGCGTGGCGGCGGAACCGGCTATACCGGCGGTGCCGTGCCGCTGACCTGGAAGAGTGCGGTCATCAACACCGAAAAGCTGGAGGCCATGACCGAGGTGGAGATGGTGCAGCTGCCCGGGCTGGACCAGCCGGTGCCCACCATCTGGACCGAAGCTGGTGTGGTCACACAGCGCGTGGCCGACGCGGCCGAGCGTGCCGGTTTTGTCTTTGCGGTCGACCCCACTTCGGCCGAGGCTTCCTGCGTGGGCGGCAACATCGCCATGAACGCCGGCGGCAAGAAGGCCGTGCTCTGGGGTACGGCACTGGATAACCTGGCGAGCTGGCGCATGGTGACGCCGGACGCGGGCTGGTTGGAAGTCACACGGATCCGTCACAACCTGGGCAAGATCCACGACGCCGACGTGGCCAGCTTCGAGCTGAAATATTTCGAGGCTGATGGCAAGAAGCTCGTGAAGACCGAGCGCCTGGACATTCCTGGCCCGAGCTTTCGCAAGGAAGGCCTGGGCAAGGACGTCACCGACAAGTTCCTCTCGGGGCTGCCCGGTGTGCAGAAAGAGGGCTGCGACGGCCTGATCACCAGCGCGCGCTGGGTGGTGCACCGCATGCCCACACACACGCGCACCGTCTGCCTGGAGTTCTTCGGCCATGCGCGCGACGCCGTGCCCAGCATTGTCGAGATCAAGGACTTCATGTTCGCCGAGCAGAAGCGCTCGGGCGTGTTGCTGGCCGGCCTGGAACACCTGGACGACCGGTATCTGCGCGCCGTGGGCTACGCCACCAAGAGCAAGCGCGGTGGTTTGCCCAAGATGGTGCTCATTGGCGATATCGTGGGTGACGACACCGATGCCGTGGCCCGCGCCACCAGCGAGGTCGTGCGCATCGCCAACTCGCGCAGCGGCGAGGGCTTCATTGCCATCAGTGCCGAGGCACGCAAGAAATTCTGGCTGGATCGCAAGCGCACCGCGGCGATCAGCAAGCACACCAACGCCTTCAAGATCAATGAGGACGTGGTGATCCCGTTGCCGCGCATGGCGGAATACACCGACGGCATCGAGCGCATCAACATCGAACTCTCGCTGAGCAACAAGCTCAAGCTCTGTGATGAACTCGAAGCCTTCTTCAGCGAGGGCAGCCTGACGCACCTGCTGGCTATCGGTAAGCCCGACGACGCCAACGAGGCGCCGTCGCAGGAGTTGATGGAAGAACGTGTGGCCCAGGCCCGCGAGCTGGTGCGCTCGGTGCGAACCCAATGGCAGGACTGGCTGGACCGCGTGGACGAACTGTTCCCCCAGCTGCAGGACCACAGCCTGCGCGCCAGCTGGAAGACCCAGATCCGGGATCCGCTGCAGGACATCTTTACCGGCCGTGCCTTCGAGCCCATGCTGGCGGAATGCAACGCGATCCAGCAGCGTGTATTGAAAGGTCGCGTCTGGGTGGCTTTGCACATGCACGCCGGTGACGGCAATGTGCACACCAATATCCCGGTCAACAGCGACGACTACGAGATGCTGCAGGCGGCGCATGGCGCGGTCAAACGTATCATGGCGCTCGCGCGCTCGCTCGATGGCGTGATTTCGGGCGAGCACGGCATCGGTATCACCAAGCTGGAGTTTCTCAGCGACGCCGAGATCCGGCCTTTTGCCGAATACAAACGCCGTGTCGACCCGGAGGGGCGCTTCAACCGCGGCAAGCTGCTGCGCGAGGCTGGCCATCCGGCGGACCTGACCAATGCCTACACGCCCAGCTTCGGCCTCATGGGGCACGAGTCGCTGATCATGCAGCAGAGCGACATCGGTGCCATCGCCGACAGCGTCAAGGACTGCCTGCGCTGTGGCAAGTGCAAGCCCGTGTGCTCGACGCACGTGCCGCGTGCCAACCTGCTCTACAGCCCGCGCAACAAGATCCTGGCCACCTCGCTGCTGGTCGAGGCCTTCCTGTATGAAGAGCAGACCCGGCGCGGTGTCAGCATCAAGCACTGGCAGGAGTTCGAGGACGTGGCCGACCACTGCACGGTCTG
>DALYHW010000297.1:0-3153 GCA_031970695.1 Hylemonella sp. | reverse complement strand
TCATGCGCGCCGAGGACGTGGGCTGGAGCGCCAACAAGATCGTGCTGGGCAAGCTCTCGGGCCGCAACGCCTTCAAGCAGCGCCTGCAGGACCTGGGCATCGAGATGGAGTCCGAGACCGAGATCAACACCGCTTTTGCCAAGTTCAAGGAACTGGCCGACCGCAAGAGCGAGATCTTTGATGAGGACATCCTGGCCCTGGTCAGCGACGAAAGCGTCACCAGCGAGAAGGAACAGTACGGTTTCGTGTCGCTGGCGCAACACAGCGAGACCGGCGAGCGCCCGCACGCGGCCATCGTGTTCACGGTCGAGGGCAAGGAAGTCCGCGGCCAGTCCGACGGCAACGGCCCCGTGGATGCCTCCCTCAAGGCCATCGAGTCCCATGTCAAAAGCGGGGCCGAGATGGTGCTGTACTCGGTCAACGCCATCAGCGGGTCGACCGAAAGCCAGGGTGAGGTCACCGTGCGCCTGCAGCACAGCGGCCGTGTGGTCAACGGCGTCGGCTCCGACCCCGACATCGTCGTCGCATCGGCGAAGGCCTATCTCAGCGCGCTCAACAAGCTGCAGAGCAAGGCTGACCGCGTCGCCGCCCAGGGCTGACGCTGCCGCCGTTTCAGGGCCCGCACCGCACCATTCGTGGTGCGGGGGCAGGGGTCGCACTCCGGGCCACTTCCCGAAGATGTAAGTTTTTGTTTAGAAAAACCACACAAGTGGTTGATTAGGCATGTGTTTTTCGGTATAACCTCGCGTGCGTAGGTGTCATGTCGGGATGGCACTGATTTTTCTTTCTGCAAGGTTGGACCGGTGAACCATTTGCATCGTTTTTCTCTGAGTTTGGTGGCTGCGCTGGTGTGTCTGGCGGGCGTTTCGGCTTCCGCGCTGGCTGCATCGTCGGGCGACGCCGATCGCCGCACCGCCGCCAAAGGCCAGACCGTCAAGACCAGCTACGCTGCCAAGAACCGGGTCTACGCCAAGCCCAAGCGCCCGGCACTGCGTTACGTCCGGCCTACCCGTCCCTCCGATGGCATGAAGGCCGGCCTGCATGGCGTGCAGGACCCGCTGTCGCTGCGCTCGAGCGTGGCTTTTGTGATTGACCAGGATACCCAGGAAGTCCTGTTCAGCAAGAACGAAGACGCGGTCCTGCCGATTGCCTCCCTCACCAAGCTTATGACCGCGCTGCTGATCAGCGAAGCCGAGCTGCCGCTGGACGAGATGATCACCATCACCCAGGCGGACGTCGATACCGAGAAGGGCAGCAGTTCGCGCCTGCGCGTCGGCTCCACGCTCACCCGCGGCGAACTCATGCACCTGGCCCTCATGTCCAGCGAAAACCGCGCCGCCCACGCACTGGGCCGCACGTATCCGGGCGGACTGCAGGTTTTCGTCGAGATGATGAACGCCAAAGCCCAGCTGCTGGGCATGTCCGACACCAGCTACGTCGAGCCTACCGGCCTGTCGAGCAAGAACAAGTCCAGCGCCAAGGATCTGGCCGTGCTGGTCGACGTCGCTTCCGAAGATCCGCTGCTGCGCGAGTACTCCACCTCGCCGGGCCATCAGGTGGCCGTGGGCCGTCGCAAGCTGATGTTTGGCAACACCAATCGTCTGGTGCTCAACCCGCACTGGGACATCGGCCTGCAAAAGACCGGCTACATCTCCGAGGCTGGACAGTGCCTGGTGATGCAGGCCAAGGTTGCTGGCCGCAAGCTCATCATGGTGTTCCTGGACTCGGCCGGCAAGCTCAGCCGCCTGGGCGACGCCGAGCGCGTACGTCGCTGGGTCGAATCCATCCCTGCCAAGGGTCCGGTGCCGGTCACCGAGAACCTCACCGACATCCGGACGACGGCGCTGTTCTGACCGCTGTCCCGCTTGTCTGACCCGAATTGAGAGGCGCTGCGGCGCCTCTCAGCGTTTTTCGGCCCCGGGCTGGTAGCCCAGCATGCGCGAGATATCGCTGGCCACGGCCTGCAACTTGGGCAGCCAGTCCTTGTCCAGGCGGCCCGTGGGTGCCGAGATCGACAAACCCGCCACGAGCTTGCCCTGGTCGTCGTGGATGCCGGCCGCCATGCAATGCACGCCCAGTTCCAGCTCCTCGTCGTCATGTGCCACGCCATACTGGCGCACCTTGCCCAGTTCGCGCTCCAGCACCGGCAGCTGCGTGATGCTGTTCTTGGTGTGGCCAGCCAGGCCGGTGCGCGTTGCATAGGCGCGCACGCGCTGCGGGTCGTCGGCCGCCAGGAACAGCTTGCCCACCGAGGTGAGGTGCAGCGGCGCACGGCCGCCAATGGCCCGAACCACCTGCATGCCCGAACGTTCGCTGTACGCGCGCTCGATGTAGACGATCTCGTCGCCCTGGCGCATGCTCAGGTTCACCGGCTGCTGGATCAGGCGGTGCAGTTCGCGCATGGGGGCAATGGCGGCATCGCGCACGTTCAGGCGTGCCTTCACCAGGTTGCCCAACTCCAGCAGGCGCATGCCCAGGCGGTAGGTGCCGGGCTGCGGACGATCGACAAAACGGCCGCTGGCCAGGTCGTTCAGGATGCGATGCGCGGTCGACGGATGCAGCCCCGTCTTCTCGCTGATTTCCTTGAGTGAGATGGCTTCCTCGCGCGAGGCCAGCACATCCATCAGGTTGAACATCCGCTCGATCACCTGCACGGTTGGCGTGCTGACGACATCGGGATCTTTCTTTTTCATCGGGTACTCTCCTGAACGAGTCCCGATTTTACCTCGTGAAATCAGCCGATGGTCGGCGGCATGCCTGCCCGGGCGCCGTCGGCGGTGCCGGGCACCCAGCGACCACCCAGCAGCAGCTCGTGCGGGTTGAAGCGGGCCTTGTAGTTCATCTTGGGACTGTCCTGGATCCAGTAGCCCAGGTAGACGTGGGGCAACCCCAGCACGCGCGCCTGCTCGATCTGCCACAGCACGCTGTAGGTGCCATAGCTGGCGGCCTGGTCCGGGTCGTAGAAGGTGTAGACCGCCGACAGGCCGTCGTCCAGCACGTCGAGCACCGACACCATGCGCAGCGCACCCGGCGAGCCATCAGGGCGGGTCTCGCGGAACTCCACCAGGCGCGAATTCACCCGGCTCTGCAGCAGGAACTGCGTGTACTGGTCGATGCTGTCCTGGTCCATGCCGCCACCGGCATGCCGCCCGT
>DALYHW010000296.1:0-3168 GCA_031970695.1 Hylemonella sp. | reverse complement strand
CCCGCTGGCCAGGATGCGCTGTGCATAGAATTGCGCCAGACGGCCCAGCTTGGCCCCGTCGTCAAACAATCCGGCGTTGAAAAAGTACGGGCTCATGCGCCCGGCCTTGGTCTTGAATTCGCCAAACCGCAGCACGCCGGACGCCACGGCAAACGCCACGAAATCTTGCGCCAATGCATCGGCGGCGGGGGTGGCCGGGGTTGCGGCGCTGTTGTGATCCACCATGGGGAAATCCTTGTTCAAACTCGTCAGCCTCAACCTCAACGGCATCCGTTCGGCCTCCACCAAAGGGCTGGAAGACTGGGTGGCCCGCGAGGCGCCCGATTGTATTTGCGTGCAGGAGCTCAAGGCCCAGGCCCCCGACATGGCGGGGCGCTTCGACACCCTGGCGGGCTTGACCGGCCATTTCCAGTTTGCCGAGAAAAAAGGCTACTCGGGCGTGGGGGTGTACACGCGGCACGAGCCCAGCGACGTGGTCATTGGCTTCGACGGTGGCGAGTTCGACGCCGAGGGGCGGCTGGTGGAGCTGCGTTTCGACACGCCGCAGCGCAAACGGTCCATCCTCAGCGCCTACTTCCCCAGCGGCTCGTCGGGTGAGGACCGGCAGGCGGCCAAGTTCCGCTTCCTGGACGTGTTCTACCCCTACCTGATGCAGCTCAAGGCCCAGCGCGAATTCATCCTGTGCGGGGATCTCAACATCGCCCACCAGGAAAAAGACCTGAAGAACTGGCGCAGCAACCAGAAGAACAGCGGTTTCCTGCCGGAAGAGCGCGCCTGGATGACCCGCACCCTGACCGAGGGGGGCGTGGTGGATGTGTACCGTCAGCTCCACCCCGACACCACTGCCGAGTGCTACACATGGTGGAGCAACCGCGGCCAGGCCTGGGCCAACAACGTGGGGTGGCGGCTGGACTACCACCTGGCCTCGCCCGCACTGGCGGCGCAGGCCCGCACCGCGGCCATCTACAAGGAACAGCGGTTTTCAGATCACGCGCCCCTGACCATCGACTACGACGGGTGGCTGTGAGCCTTCAGGACTGGTGCAGTCGGAAAACGGCCGTGGCTTCCAGCAGCTGACGTGAGACGGTGTTCAACCCTTCCACCGCCTGGCTGATTTCGCTGACCAGTTGAACAGTGTTGCGCGTGCTTCCGCCCAACTGGTTGACAGCGCCGGCCACCTCGTGAATGCCCTGCTGCTGGACCTGGCTGGATGTGTGAATGTCGGCGATCAGCCCCGCAACCTCGTTGATCGACCCGATCACCGCCTGCATGGACTCGCCGGCCACCGCGGCTTGGCTGCTGCCCGCTTCGATGCGTTGCACGCTGTCGGTGATGAGGTCTTTGATTTCCTTGGCGGCTGCGCCACTTCGACCGGCCAGGGCCCGCACCTCGGTGGCCACCACGGCAAACCCCCGGCCGGCCTCCCCGGCTCGGGCTGCCTCCACGGCGGCGTTGAGCGCCAGGATGTTGGTCTGGAACGCAATGCCGTCAATCACGCTGATGATGTCGCTGATCCGTCGTGAGCTGTCGTGAATGCCGTGCATGGTCTTCACCAGGCCTTGCACCGCGTTTCCGGCGTCCTGCACACGTTGGGTGGTCTGGTGAGACAGTCGGTTGGCTTGCTGCGCCTGGTCGGCATTGCGTGAAACCTGTTCGTCCATGGTTTGCATGGAGTGTTCGGTGGACTGCTCGGTTTCCGACTGCTCTTGCATCAGCTTTTGCAGTGCATCGTTGTCGGCGGCGATCCGCTGGCTGGCTTGACTGACTTCCTCGGCGCGGTGTCGGATGGCCGAAATGGTGTGATCCAACCGCGTCTGCATGACTTGCAAGGCGCTGAGCAACTGGGCTGTTTCGTCCTGGCCGTCGATCCGCAGGTTGGCGGAGAGGTCTCCTGCCGCCACGCGCTCCGCAGCCTGGATGCCGGTTTGCAGTGGCCGAACAATGCTGCGCGTGATCAGCCAAGCCAAGGTCGTCAGCACCAGAACCATGGCCAGCGAGGTGAACAGTGCCAGGGTTTGCAGAACATGGGTTTCGTGGCCGATGTCCGCCACGCCTTTGCGCATGTCGGTCGTGGCCCGTTCCACCCAAGGTTGCATGCGTGTCTGGAGGGACTGGCTGGCCTGGTCAAACGGGGCCATCAGCGGGTTGCCTTGCTGAGGTCCTCCGGCGATGTAGGCGCGGGCCATCGCCACGCCTGCGCTGTAGTACTGGTCAAAAGCCTGGCTCAGGGCCTCCAGCGACTGCTGATCGGCGGGGTCTTGTCGAGTGAATTGCTGCAGTTGAACCAGCCCTTGCCGGAACCGGGCGCGGCTCTGGTCGGCTTCTTTGAATCCATCATCCAAGCCGTCCTGCGCCTGAGTGGCCGAGATGTCGGAGAGCCATTGCTGTATTTGCACGACCTCTCGTTCCATGTCCTTGGCCACCAGGGCCATGTCGACTTGCGAGGCCAGGCCATTTTCGGTGTGCTCCTGCACACGCTCCAGGGAAAACCACATCCAGAGGGCGTAACCCCCAAACATCAACAGCGGAATGCCAAAGCCAACCCAGAGTCGGGTGCCAATCGAAAAGCGACTCAGCCAGTGCATACGGTCCTTGTCTCGGCGAGGTTCTGCTCGCCCCAAACAAGTATGCGCCAGCTCGTCCGGTTTTTGAGGGCTCAGGCCACCAGGTCGATCTGCTGCATGGCCTTGGCTTGGCCGCTTTCGGTCAGGTAGATGCCGGTGCTGCGCAACTGACCCAATCGAGAACCGTCGGCCTGGCGCAGCGATTGATCGGAGCCCACCCGCTGCAGCGACAGCGCCCCCACGCCGCTGTCGGCCAGCGATTCGAGCCGCGTGTGCCCGCTGGCGTCCATGCGCCACACCTGCAAGCGCTTGAACACCGCATCGGCCTCGTCGATCCAGCCGTTGCGGTCCGAGTCCCACTGCGCCAGGTCGGCAAAACCGTCGCCGCTGCGGGTGCCGAACAGCTCGGAGCCATCGTCCACTTTGCCGTTGCCATTGCGATCCAGCACCAGGAAGCCGCTGCCCGTGCCCACAAAGGGCATGCGCTCGGCCTGGCCATCGGCGTCCAGGTCGAAGCTGAATTGGGTGTTGCGCAGCTCACCCACCGGCCCGTCGAAGTGCAGCACCAGCGGGTCTTTCAGCACCGCGTCACCCGCGCGCAGGC
>DALYHW010000295.1:0-3258 GCA_031970695.1 Hylemonella sp. | reverse complement strand
ACCTGTGCTTCTCGGCCCTGATGATGGCCGGCCTGGACGGCGTGGAGAACAAGATTCATCCGGGCGAAGCCGCCACCAAGGACCTGTACCACCTGCCCCCGGAAGAGGACAAGCTGGTGCCGACCGTCTGCCACAGCCTGGACCAGGCGCTGGACTACCTGGACAAGGACCGTGCCTTCCTGACCAAGGGCGGCGTGTTCACCGACTCCATGCTCGACGCCTACATCGAGCTGAAGATGGGCGAGGTGACCCGCTTCCGTATGGCACCGCACCCGGTCGAGTACGACATGTACTACTCCCTGTAAAGGGTGTGCTGGCTGTGACTTGTTACAGCCTGTCGCAAAAAAAGGACGGCCCCGGCCGTCCTTTTTTGTTTTGCGGCGCAGCAGGGGCTTTGATTTTCGGCTGAAATTGTGGATACTGATAGACCGTCCCTGCATTTCCGGTGCGAGGAGAGATCCATGAAAAAGCCCGTATTGATGTCGTTGACAGCTACTCTTTTCGTAGCGAGCCTGTCGGCCGCCGGCCTTGCGCAGGCACAGGACCGCATTTACCGCTGCGGCAACGAGTACACCAACACCTTGCCACCCGGACAGAAGGGGTGCAAGGTGGTCGAGGGTGGCAATGTGACCATCGTGCCGCGCCAGCGCATCGCCGAGCCCACCCGCGTGGCCGCGGCGGGTTCGCGCATCGACGGCGAGCAGCAGCGCTCGCGTGACGCCGACGCGCGCATGATCCTGGAAGCGGAGTTGCGCCGTACCGAAGCCCGTCAGGCCGATCTGCTGAGGGAATACAACAACGGTGAGCCCGAGAAGATGGGCCCCGAGTTCCGCAACCACCAGAAGTACCTGGACCGCGTCGCCGAACTCAAGGCAAGCATCGAGCGCAACGAGAGCGACATGAACGGCCTCAAGCGCGAACTCGGCCGCATGTCTGAGCCAAAATAGGCGGCTTGAACCCTCGAAACTCCCTTTCCGGCCGCTACCAGCCTTTTGATCTGCTGGCCACGCTCGTGGCCATCGTGCACGACGATGGCATCGTGGTCTACGCCAACGCTGCCCTGGAGGATGCTCTGGGCATGTCGCGGCGCAGCATCGAAGACTCCAGCCTGGCCGAGCATTTCTCCGAACCCCAGGTCCTGCTGTCAGCGCTGGGTGGCTTGCGCGACAACGAGTTTGCGGCGCTGCGTTACGACGCCTGGCTGCGGCGTCCGGGGCGCGACCTGCTCCCCGTGCATGTCATCCTGACCCAGACCGACGAGCCCGACTGTCTGCTGCTTGAAATGCTGCCCCTGGAGCAGCAGGCGCGTCAGGAGCGCGAGGAGCGCCTGCTGGACCAGGCCCAGGCCAACAAGGAACTGATCCGCAACCTGGCGCACGAGATCAAGAACCCGCTTGGTGGCATCCGCGGGGCGGCCCAGCTGCTGGAACTGGAAATCGGGCCCCAGCTGGCCGAGTACACCCGGGTCATCATCCATGAGGCTGATCGCCTGCAGACCCTGGTCGACCGCCTGCTCGCGCCCCACCGGCGTCCGCATGTGGTGGGGGACGTCAACATCCACGAGGTCTGCGAGCGCGTGCGTTCGCTGATCCTGGCCGAATTTCCCAAGGGTCTGCGGGTCGTACGCGACTACGACACCTCCATTCCCGAATTCCGTGGCGATCGCGAGCAATTGATCCAGGCCGTGCTGAACATCGCCCACAACGCCTGCCAGGTGCTGGCTGAGCGGATGGCAGCGGGGGACGCACGCCTGATCTTCCGCACCCGGGTGGCACGCCAGATCACCTTTGGCAAGCAGCGCTACAAGCTGGCACTGGAATTGCATGTCATCGACAACGGGCCCGGCGTGCCGGACTCGATCAAGGACCGCATCTTCTTCCCGCTGGTATCGGGACGCGAGGGTGGCTCCGGCCTGGGGCTGACGCTGGCACAGACCTTCGTCCAGCAGCACCACGGCCTGATCGAGTGCGACAGCGAGCCCGGAAGGACGGATTTCAAGATACTGATACCGCTGCCCTGAGACAGGCGGCATGAGCAAAGGGTTTAGCCGACATGAAGCCGATTTGGATCGCCGACGATGACCAGTCCATCCGCTTCGTGCTGGAGAAGGCCCTGCAGCGCGAACAGTTGCCCACGCGCAGCTTCACCAACCCGAGAGACGTACTGGCGGCGCTGGACGAGGAGGGCGATGGCCCGCAGGTGCTGGTGAGCGACATTCGCATGCCCGGCGGCTCCGGCCTGGAACTGCTGGAGAAGGTCAAGGCCCGCCTGCCTGGCCTGCCGGTCATCATCATGACGGCCTTCTCGGACCTCGACAGTGCCGTGTCCGCTTTCCAGGGCGGTGCTTTCGAATACCTGCCCAAGCCCTTCGACCTGCCCAAGGCGCTGGAGCTGATCCGGCGTGCGGTGGACGAGAGCCAGGCCCCCGAGATGCTCGGCCAGGCGCCCGCGATGCAGGACGTGTTCCGGGCCATCGGACGGTTGTCGCAGAGCAACGTGACGGTGCTGATCACCGGCGAGTCCGGCACCGGCAAGGAGCTGGTGGCGCGTGCGCTGCACAAGCATTCGCCGCGCGCCAGCGGCCCGTTTGTCGCCATCAACACGGCCGCCATCCCCAAGGACCTGCTCGAGAGCGAACTCTTCGGCCACGAGCGCGGGGCGTTCACGGGGGCGCAGACCATGCGGCGCGGCCGTTTCGAGCAGGCGGAGGGCGGCACGCTCTTCCTGGACGAGATCGGCGACATGCCCTTCGACCTGCAGACGCGCCTGCTGCGCGTGCTGTCCGACGGGCACTTCTACCGCGTCGGCGGGCACAGCGCGGTCAAGGCCAATGTGCGCGTGATCGCCGCCACGCACCAGGACCTCGAGCAGCGCGTCAAGGAGGGCGTATTCCGCGAGGACCTGTTCCACCGTCTCAACGTGATCCGGCTGCGCCTGCCGGCGCTGCGCGAGCGCCGTGAAGACATTGCCATGCTCACGCGTCACTTCCTGCAGCAGAGTGCACGCCAGCTCGGGGTCGAGCCCAAGCGCATTTCCGAGGCAGCACTCGCGCGGCTGGTGCGCTTCGGGTTTCCGGGCAATGTGCGCCAGCTTGAGAATGTCTGCCACTGGCTGACGGTCATGGCGCCGGCACAGATGATCGAACCCAAGGACCTGCCGCCGGAAATCGATCTTGTCCAGGAGGGCGAGGGCGCACCCCAGGCGGCTGCCCCGACCGTCGCGTCGGTGGCGCCGGCGCTGGCTGCCGGCGGGGCCATC
>DALYHW010000294.1:0-3262 GCA_031970695.1 Hylemonella sp. | reverse complement strand
AGACCAGACGAATGCCCTCCGACGCATGGTTCACGAGCGTGAACATCGGCCCTTGCAGCAGCTCGGGCGGACGAAACTCGACTGCCGTCCGGCCCCAGACCAGCTGCACCAGTTCGAGAATGATGTAAGAAAGGCCGAAGGTGATGAGCAACTCCGGCACATGCCCGTATTTGTGCACCTTGCGCAGGGCCAGACGCTCGAACAGCGCGCCCACCACGCCCACGACCAGCGGCGCCAGCACAAGGCCCGGCCAGAAGCCGACCAGCTGGGCCACGCTGTAGCCGATGTAGGCGCCCAGCATGTAGAAGCTGGCATGGGCGAAATTGAGCACGCCCATCATGCTGAAGATCAGTGTCAGCCCGGAACTGAGCATGAACAGCAAAAGCCCGTAGCTCATGCCGTTGAGCATCGAGATGATGAAGAACTCCATCAGTGGAAAACCTTCCGTCCCCGCAGGGCAGACCTCAGTAAATTCGTCTCAGACATGAAAAGGGCCCGATCGTCCGAAGGCTATCGGGCCCAGTGCGCACGCAGTGTTCCGCCAATCAGGGCCGCTTCATCTGGCAGCTGGTCGGGGTGCTGGCGATGTAGGCCGGGAATTCCTTCACCAGGGCCAGGGTCATGCCGGTGTTCTCCACGCTGTAGGGGAACTTCTTGTCAGCCTTCTGCCAGACGGTCAGGTACAGCGGCTGCTGGAGCTGGTGGTCGGTCTTGCGCATCTCGACGTCACCGTTGTAGCTCTTGAACTTCATGCCTTCCAGCACCTTGGCGACCTTCACCGGGTCGGTGGACTTGGCCGCAGCCATGGATTCACCGAGGGCGGTCAGGATGTGGATGATGGAGCCGGTGTAGAAGTCGTCCTTCATCTTCTCCTTGTACTCGGATTGCCAGGCGCCATACTGACCACCCATGTTGTAGTGGTTGTAGGACACCTGGTACACGCGGCCCGCGCCGCCCTGGCCCAGGGCCGTGGGCGTACCGGTCACGCCGGCATAGTAGGTGAAGAACTTGCCGTTGAAGCCACCTTCGTTGGCAGCCTTGATCATGAGCGCCAGGTCGGAGCCCCAGTTGCCCGTGATGACCGTGTCAGCGCCTGCGGCCTTGATCTTGGCGATGTAGGGCGAGAAATCCCGCACCTGGGCCAGCGGCGTGAGGTCCTCGCCCACGACCTGCACGTCCGGACGCTTCAGGGCCAGCAGCTCCTTGGCGTACTTGGCGACCTGGTGGCCGTGCGAGTAGTTCTGGTTCAGCAGGTAGACCTTCTTGACGTCCTTCTGGTCCTTCATGAACGTCGTCAGGGCCTCCATCTTCATCGATGTGTCGGCATCGAAGCGGAAGTGCCAGTAGTTGCACTTGCTGTTCGTGAAGTCCGGATCGATGGCGGAGTGGTTCAGGAAGATGATCTCCTTGCCGGGGTTGCGCTCGTTGTGCTTGGCCACCGCATCGATCAGCGCGCCGGCCACGGACGAGCCGTCGCCCTGGGTGATGTAGCGGATCCCCTGATCGGTGGCCGCCTTCAGCGCATTCAGGCTCTCGGCCGGGCTGAGCTTGTTGTCGAAGGGCACGATTTCGAATTTCACACCGGCCGGGTTGGTCTTGTTGAACTTCTCGGCGAAGAACTGGAAGCCCTTGAGCTGGTTGCTGCCGACCGGCCCCATCAGGCCGGACAGCGGATCGATGAAGGCAATCTTGACGGTCTCGCCCTTCTGGGCGTGGGCAGCGCCGGCAAAAGCCAGCACGGCGGAAACGGCAACAAGTTTCACGGCGAATTTCATCGGAAGTCTCCTCGTTGGATAAACAGATGCAGCGTAACCAAAATCGCCCGCGGCCACGCTAGGGATTGCCCTAGAACTATCGCGTGCGCGACTTGCGGGCGTCGCGTCGATCAAAGCCCCGGCAGCTTGTAGTCCTTTAGCGTCTCGCGCAGCCGGGTCTTGAGCATCTTGCCGGTCGCGCCCAGGGGAATCGCGTCGACAAAGACCACGTCGTCCGGAATCTGCCACTTGGCGGTCTTGCCCTCGTAGAACTTGAGCAGCTCTTCGCGTGTGACCTCGGCGCCCGGCTTCTTGACCACCACCACGATCGGGCGCTCATCCCATTTCGGGTGTTTGACGCCGATGCAGGCGGCCATGGCGATGGCCGGATGGGCCACCGCGATGTTCTCGACATCGATGGAACTGATCCATTCACCGCCGGACTTGATCACATCCTTGCTGCGGTCGGTGATCTGCATGTAGCCATCGGCGTCGATGGTCGCCACGTCCCCGGTCGGGAACCAGCCATGGCCATCCGCATCCTTGTGCAGCGGGTCACCGCCCTCGCCCTTGAAGTATTCCCGCAGGATCCAGGGCCCCCGCACGAGCAGGTCGCCATAGGCCTTGCCATCCCACGGCAATTCACGACCATCGTCACCCACGATCTTCATGTCCACGCCAAAGATGGCCCGGCCCTGCTTGAGGCGGATCTTCATCTGCTCGGACTCGGGCAGGCTTAGGTGCTTGTTCTTGAGCGTGCACAGGGTGCCCAGCGGCGACATCTCGGTCATGCCCCAGGCGTGCAGCACCTCCACACCATACTCCTCGCGGAAGGCGGCGATCATGGCCGGCGGGCAGGCCGAGCCCCCGATCACCGTGCGCTTGAGCGTGCTGAATTTGAGGTTGTTGGGTTTCATGTGGCCCAGCAGCATCTGCCAGATGGTGGGCACACCCGCAGCGTAGGTCACGCGCTCGGCCTCGACCAGTTCGTAGATGGACTTGCCGTCCAACGCCGGGCCGGGGAAGACCAGCTTGCAGCCGGTCAGCGCGGCGGAATAAGGGATACCCCAGGCATTGACGTGGAACATGGGTACCACCGGCAGCACCGAGTCGCGCGCGCTCAGGCACATCACGTCCGGCAAGGCGGCCGCGTAGGCGTGCAGGATGGTCGATCGGTGGCTGTAAAGCGCGGCTTTGGGGTTACCCGTGGTGCCACTGGTGTAGCACATGCTCGAGGCCGAGTTCTCGTCGAATTCCGGCCAGCGGTACTGGTCGGACTGGGCGCTGATCCAGCTTTCATAGCTTTGCAGGCCGGGAATCCCGCTGTCCTTGGGCAGCTTGTCGGCATCACACAAGGCAATCCAGTGCTTCACGGTCGTGCATTTGGCGTGCACGGCCTGGATGATCGGAAGGAAGGTCATGTCAAAGCACAGGACCTGGTCTTCGGCATGGTTGGCAATCCAGGCAATCTGGTCGGGGTGCAGGCGCGGGTTGATGGTGTGCAGCAC
>DALYHW010000293.1:0-3266 GCA_031970695.1 Hylemonella sp. | reverse complement strand
GTGACAGCTCTTTGACTAGGCTTTCTAAGGGGTCGTCTCAGAAAACGGAAAATAAAGCACGCTAAGGCATAGCCGAACCTGCCAAGCTTGCTCCACCCTGTAGTGACGCGATCAGCGGGCAGGAAACGTTCCCCCTTCGCGCATGGCAGGCGCACACCAACTCAGACAGCACGGCCTCCATGCGCGCCAGGTCAGCCATTTTCTCGCGCACGTCCTTGAGCTTGTGCTCGGCCAGACTGCTGGCTTCCTCGCAATGGGTGCCATCCTCCAGCCGCAGCAGCTCGGCGATCTCATCCAGGCTGAAGCCCAGCCGCTGGGCTGATTTCACGAAGCGCACCCGCGTTACATCCGCCTCGCCATAGCGGCGGATGCTGCCATAGGGCTTGTCAGGCTCCAGCAACAAGCCCTTGCGCTGATAGAAACGGATGGTCTCCACATTGACCCCGGCCGCCTTGGCGAAAACGCCAATGGTCAGGTTCTCCAAATTGTTTTCCATATCGCTTGACTCCGTACATGAGTACGGAAGTAAGGTTACGCTATCCAATTTCAATTCGAAAGGACAAGCGCATGTCTGAACCAAAAACCGGGCGCGGCGCGCTCTTCACTGGAGGGCTTGCCGCCATCCTCGCCTCGGCTTGCTGCCTCGGGCCGTTGGTTCTGATCGCCTTGGGGTTCAGCGGCGCTTGGATCGGCAACTTGGCGGTGTTGGAACCCTATCGCCCCATCTTTATCGGCGTGGCGCTGGTGGCGTTGTTCTTCGCCTGGCGGCGCATCTACCGGCAGGCAGCGGCCTGCAAACCGGGTGAGGTCTGCGCGATTCCCCAAGTGCGAGCTACTTACAAGCTCATTTTCTGGATCGTGGCCGCGCTGGTTCTGGTCGCGCTCGGATTTCCCTACGTCATGCCATTTTTCTACTGATCGGAGTTCACCATGAAGAAACTGTTTGCCTCCCTCGCCCTCGCCGCCGTTGTTGCCCCCGTCTGGGCCGCCACCCAGACCGTCACGCTGTCCGTACCGGGCATGACCTGCTCCGCCTGCCCGATCACTGTCAAGAAGGCGATTTCCAAGGTCGAAGGCGTCAGCAAAGTTGACGTGACTTTCGAGACACGCCAAGCGGTCGTCACCTTCGACGATGCCAAGACCAGCGTGCAGAAGCTGACCAAGGCAACCGCAGACGCGGGCTATCCGTCCAGCGTCAAGCAGTGAGTCACTGAAAACGGCACCGCAGCACAACGGACGTCATTGTCTGGCGCCACAAACGATAAAGGATCTGTTGCATGACCCATCTAAAAATCACCGGCATGACTTGCGACTCGTGCGCGGCGCACGTCAAGGAAGCGCTGGAAAAAGTGCCAGGCGTGCAGTCGGCGCTGGTGTCCTATCCGAAGGGCACAGCGCAACTCGCCATCGTGCCGGGCACATCGCCGGACGCGCTGACTGCCGCCGTGGCCGGACTGGGCTACAAGGCAACGCTAGCCGATGCGCCACTGGCGGACAACCGCGTCGGACTGCTCGACAAGGTGCGGGGATGGATGGCCGCCGCCGAAAAGCACAGTGGCAACGAGCCCCCGGTGCAGGTAGCGGTCATTGGCAGCGGTGGAGCCGCGATGGCGGCGGCGCTGAAAGCCGTCGAGCAAGGCGCGCAGGTCACGCTGATCGAGCGCGGCACCATCGGCGGCACCTGCGTCAATGTCGGCTGTGTGCCGTCCAAGATCATGATCCGCGCCGCCCACATCGCCCATCTGCGCCGGGAAAGCCCGTTCGATGGCGGTATTGCGGCAACTGTGCCTACGATTGACCGCAGTAAGCTGCTGGCCCAGCAGCAGGCCCGCGTCGACGAACTGCGGCACGCCAAGTACGAAGGCATCCTGGGCGGTAATCCGGACATCACCGTTGTGCACGGTGAGGCGCGCTTCAAGGACGACCAGAGCCTTACCGTCCGTTTGAACGAGGGTGGCGAGCGCGTCGTGATGTTCGACCGCTGCCTGGTCGCCACGGGTGCCAGCCCGGCGGTCCCGCCGATTCCGGGCTTGAAAGAGTCACCCTACTGGACTTCCACCGAGGCCCTGGCGAGCGACACCATTCCCGAACGCCTTGCCGTAATCGGCTCGTCGGTGGTGGCGCTGGAGCTGGCGCAAGCCTTTGCCCGGCTGGGCAGCAAGGTCACGGTCCTGGCGCGCAATACCTTGTTCTTCCGTGAAGACCCGGCCATCGGCGAGGCGGTGACAGCCGCTTTCCGTGCCGAGGGCATCGAGGTGCTGGAGCACACGCAAGCCAGCCAGGTCGCCCATATGGACGGTGAATTCGTGCTGACCACCACGCACGGTGAATTGCGCGCCGACAAACTGCTGGTTGCCACCGGTCGGACACCGAACACGCGCAGCCTCGCGCTGGACGCAGCGGGGGTCACTGTCAATGCGCAAGGTGCCATCGCCATCGACCAAGGCATGCGCACGAGCAACCCGAACATCTACGCGGCCGGCGACTGCACCGACCAGCCGCAGTTCGTCTATGTGGCGGCAGCGGCCGGCACCCGTGCCGCGATCAACATGACGGGCGGTGACGCGGCGCTGGACCTGACGGCAATGCCGGCCGTGGTGTTCACCGATCCGCAAGTGGCGACCGTGGGCTACAGCGAGGCGGAAGCCCACCACGACGGGATCGAGACCGACAGCCGCACCTTGACCTTGGACAACGTGCCGCGTGCGCTCGCCAACTTCGACACACGCGGCTTCATCAAGTTGGTTATCGAGGAAGGCAGCCATCGGCTGATCGGCGTACAGGCGGTCGCGCCGGAAGCGGGTGAACTGATCCAGACGGCGGCTCTGGCCATTCGCAACCGCATGACGGTGCAGGAACTGGCCGACCAGTTGTTCCCCTACCTGACGATGGTCGAGGGGTTGAAGCTTGCGGCGCAGACCTTCAACAAGGATGTGAAGCAGCTTTCCTGCTGCGCCGGGTGAGAAAAAGGAGGTGTTCAATGAACGCCTACACGGTGTCCCGGCTGGCTCTTGATGCCGGGGTGAGCGTGCATATCGTGCGCGACTACCTGCTGCGCGGATTGCTGCGCCCGGTGGCGTGCACACCAGGCGGCTACGGCTTGTTCGATGACGCCGCCTTGCAACGGCTGTGCTTCGTGCGGGCGGCCTTCGAGGCGGGCATCGGCCTCGACGCGCTGGCGCGGCTGTGCCGGGCGCTGGATGCGGCGGACGGCGACGAAGCGGCCGCGCAGCTTGCCCTGCTGCGTCAGTTCGTCGAGCGTCGGC
>DALYHW010000292.1:0-3272 GCA_031970695.1 Hylemonella sp. | reverse complement strand
GGCAGGGCGCGACCTTCCAGGTGGCGGTCATGAAGGGCACGTTCCAGGGGCTGATGAGCGCGCACACGCCCACCGGGTGGAACAGCGTGTAGTTCAGGTGCGTGGGCGTGGGGTAGGTGTGCCCGTCCACGCGTGTGCACATCTCGGCGAAGTAGTAGAAGTTGTCGGCGGCGCGCGGGATCAGCTGCTTGCCGGTCTGGGCGATCACCTGGCCCGTGTCGTCGGTTTCGGTGCGCGAGATCTCGGGCACGTGCTGGGCGATCAGGTCGCCGAGCTTGCGGATCAGTTTCGCGCGCTCGGGCGCAGGCAGGCCCGCCCATTTGGGAAAGGCTTCCTTCGCGGCCGCCACGGCGGCGTGCACTTCCGCGGCGCCGCCGGCGGCCACCTCGGCCAGGACTTCCTGCGTGGCCGGGTTGACGGTTTCGAAATAGTCGGTGCCGGTGACCGGCTGACCCTTGATGAGGTGGTTGATGACGTTGGTGCTCATGATCGGATGGTGTTGACAAGGGCGCCAACGCCCTCGATTTCGGTGACGACGACGTCTCCGGGCCGGCAGTCGACGATGCCGTCGGGCGTGCCCGTGAGGATGAGGTCGCCCGGGTTGAGTGTCATGAAGCTGCTGAAGTACTCGATCAGCTGCGGCACGCCGAAAATCATGTCGCGCGTGCTGCCGCGCTGCGTGACCTGGCCATTGACCGTGGTCTGCAGGGCCAGGTTCATCGGGTCGGGCACGTCGGCCACGTCGACGCGCCAGGGCCCCAGCGGCGTGCAGGTGTCGCGGTTCTTCACGCGCAGGTTGGGGCGGTACCAGTTTTCCAGGTAGTCGCGGATGGCATAGTCGTTGGCGACCGTGTAGCCGGCAACAAAGTCGTAGGCGTCGTCACGCTTCACGTGCTTGGCGCGGCGCCCGATCACCACAGCCAGTTCGCACTCGTAATGCATGTAGTCCACACCCGCGGGCCGCACGGTGTGGGCGCGGTGGCCGATCAGCGAGCCCTCGCCCTTGAGGAAGGCCAGTGGCTCCTCGGGCGCCTTGAAGGCCAGCTCCTTCGCGTGGTCGGCGTAGTTCAGGCCGAGCGCGAGGATGGTGCGCGGCCACGGCACCGGTGCCAGCGGCGGCAGCCAGGTGACGGCGTCGAAGTCGACCCGTCGGCCATCGGCCAGTTGCAACTTCCCGTCGCGTTTAATCGCGTCGTGGATGGCGCCGTCCCAGGCAACGCGGGCGTGTTTCATGCGTGCTCCTCCACCAGCGTGTTCGCGAGTGTGCCCAGCGCGGGCACACCGGCAGCCGCAATCTCGATGCGCTGGCCGGCGCGGGCGCGCGGCCGGTCGGCGCCCAGGCCCAGCAGCAACACGTCGCCGTGGCGCAGGGTCATGAACTCGCTGACATCGGCAATCAGTTGGGCGGCATGGCGGCGCATCTGGGTCAGGTCCACGGTCTGTTGCAGGCGGCCGTCCACGCGCACTTCCAGGCACAGGCGGTTCGGGTTGCCGATGTCTGCCGGTGATGCGAAGCGCGGACCGATGCCGAGGAAGCCGTCCAGGTTCTTGTATTTCACAGGCGGGCGGTAGTAGCTCGCGTGCGGCAGCGACAGGTCGTTGACCAGCACGTAAGCGGCCACGTGGCGCAGGGCGTCTTCGGGCCGGATGCGGGTGACGGCCTCGCCAATCACCAGCGCCAGGCTGGCGCCGATCTCCACCTCGGGGGCGCGGGCGGGCACCGCGATCGCGGCACCGTTTGCGCTCCAAGTGTTGGCCGTCTTGATGTAGAGCACGGGCGCGCGGGGCGCGGCCTTGTAGGGCGGCTCGCCCATCTGGGCAGACCAGGCGGCCCACTCGTTTTCTGAATTCAGCAGCACGCCATAGACCGTGCCGGCAGACAACACCGGATTCATGCCGGCTCCTCCAATGCAATCAGTTCGTCGAGCAGCGCATAGAGCTGCGTGAGTTTGTCCTTGCCCAAGCCTCGTTCCAGCCGCTGGTAGTGCGCCTCGATGGACTGCGACAGGGTGTCGACCAGCTTCAGGCCTTGGGCCGTGGCCTGCACCACGGTACGGCGCTGGTCCTGCGGGTCGCGCGCGCGCTGCACCAGGCCGTCGCGTTCCATGCGCGCCAACACGCCGGTGAGGCTGGGCCCCAGGATGTAGGCCTCGCGCGCCACGCGCCCGGTCTCCACCGTGCCGAGTTCACCGAGCACGCGCAGCACCCGCCATTGCTGGTCGCTGAGCTCATGCGCGCGCAGGCCAGGCCGGTAATGGTTCATGACCGCTTCGCGCGCCTGCAGCAGCAGGCGGGGCAGGTTGCGGTGGCGGAAGGCGGTGGACATGGTGGTGCAGTTAATTATTTAACATGTTAAATGATTTGGAGTCCAGGGCCGTGAGGGGAGTTACCCGATCTGTGAATTCATACAGTATTGGGGTAGGATAGCGCGATGGCCAAGGAAAAAACGATCTACGTCTGCAACGAGTGCGGTGGCAGCAGCCCCAAGTGGCTGGGCAAGTGCCCGCACTGCAATGCCTGGAACTCGCTGGTCGAGTCCGTGGCCGAGAGCGCGGCCCCCGCCAAGAACCGCTTTGCCGCGCTGGCGAAAACCGCCGAAGTCGCGACGCTGGCCGACATCGAGGCCGCCGACGTGGCGCGCACGCCGACGGGTCAGGACGAACTGGACCGCGTGCTGGGCGGCGGCATCGTCGAAGGCGGCGTGGTGCTGATCGGCGGCGACCCGGGCATCGGCAAGTCCACCTTGCTGCTGCAGGCGGTGGACGCATTGCAGCGCGCCGGCGAGAAGACGCTCTACGTGACCGGTGAAGAAAGCGGTGCCCAGGTCGCGCTACGCGCCCGACGTCTGGGGCTGGACGGCTCGCAGGTGCAGGTGCTGGCCGAGATCCAGCTCGAGAAGATCCTTGCCACGCTGGAGGCCCAGCAACCGGCCATTGCAGTCATCGACTCCATCCAGACAGTTTATTCCGAACAGCTCACCTCAGCACCCGGTTCCGTGGCCCAGGTGCGCGAGTGTGCGGCCCACCTCACGCGCGCCGCCAAGGCCAGCGGCACGGCCATCGTGCTCGTGGGCCACGTCACCAAGGAAGGCGCGCTGGCCGGTCCGCGTGTGCTGGAGCACATGGTGGACACGGTGCTCTACTTTGAAGGCGACACGCACAGCAGTTTTCGCCTGATCCGCGCCATCAAGAACCGCTTTGGCGCCGTCAACGAGATCGGCGTCTTTGCCATGACGGAGAAGGGCCTCAAAGGGGTGAGCAACCCCAGCGCCA
>DALYHW010000291.1:0-3344 GCA_031970695.1 Hylemonella sp. | reverse complement strand
ACATGGCGGGCGAACCGGCGCCCCTGCCGACACGGCGCGACGCGCTGCTCGCGCGGCTGGCCGAACCCCGCATCTGGGACCTGGTGGTCGTGGGCGGTGGTGCCACTGGCCTGGGCGTGGCGCTGGACGCTGCAGCGCGCGGCTACGAGGTGCTGCTGCTGGAGTCGCATGACTTTGCCGGCGGCACGTCATCGCGCTCCACCAAGCTGCTGCACGGCGGCGTGCGCTACCTGGCGCAGGGCAATCTCTCGCTGGTGCGCGAGGCCCTCCATGAACGCAGCACTGTGTTGCGCAACGCGCCCCATCTGGCGTCGAAGCTCTCCTTCGTCATGCCGTCCTACGCCTGGTGGCAGACGCCGTTCTATGGCATCGGTCTCAAGTTGTATGACCTGCTGGCCGGGCGCGCCGGTCTGGGACCGACGAGGTTTCTGAGCCGCGCACAGGCGCTGTCGGCGCTGCCCAACCTGCGCGCGTCCGGCCTGTGGGGCGGGGTGCAGTACTGGGACGCGCAGTTCGACGATGCGCGGCTGGCGCTGGCGCTGGCGCGCACGGCAGCACGTGAAGGGGCTCTGCTGCTGAACTACTGTGAGGCCACGGCGCTGCGGCATGAGGGTGGGCGCGTGGCCGGGCTGCGCTGCCGCGACACGATCTCGGGGCAGGAGCACGAGGTGCGCGCGCGCTGCGTGGTCAACGCCACCGGGGTCTGGGTCGATGGCCTGCGCCAGCTCGATGGCGCCTCGCTGGGCCAGCCGGTGCGGCCTGTGGTCTCGCCCAGCCAGGGCGTGCACGTGGTGGTGGACCGCTCCTTCCTGCCCGGGGGGCACGCCCTGCTGGTCCCGCACACGGCCGACGGTCGCGTGCTCTTTGCCGTGCCCTGGCTGGGCAAGCTGGTGCTGGGGACAACCGACACGCCGCGCGAGGACCTGCCGCGCGAGCCGCGGCCCCTGCGCGCAGAGCTCGACTTCATCCTGGGTGAGGCCGGCCGCTATCTTGCGCGGGCGCCGACGCCGGCCGATGTGCTGAGCATCTGGGTGGGCCTGCGGCCCCTGGTGCGGCCGGATGACGGGCACGATGCGGCGACGCGCCAGCTTAGCCGCGAACACACGGTGCTGGTCAGCCCCAGTGGTCTGGTCAGCGTCACGGGCGGTAAATGGACCACCTACCGCGCCATGGCCGAGGATGTGCTGGCGCAGTGCCTGCAGGCTGGGCTCCTGTCTCCTGGAAGAGCCGGAGCAAGTGCTGACTTGACGCTTCTGGGCGCCGGGGCGGGTGCGTCCCGTCCAATACAGACCGCAGCGGACCTCTCTATATATGGAGGTGAGGCGGGGGTGGTGGCGGGCCTGGCAGGTGCCGAATGTGAACTTGCCCCCGGCTTCAGTGAAGCCATGATCCGCTACGCAGCTCGTTATGAGTATGCGCTAACTGTCGAGGATGTATTGGCAAGGCGTAGTCGGCTGCTGTTCCTGGATGCCGCCCTGGCCATGCAGTTGGCGCCCGAGGTCGCCCGCATCCTGATTGCCGAAACCGGGCTGGATCCCCGGCTAGATGCTTTCCTGGCCCTGGCGCAAGACTGTCTGCGCTGGCCCGCCGAACAGGATGCTTGACGCGTCCTGAAATATTTGGCAGAATTGCGGGCTTCGCTCCAAAAAAGCGAAGGTTTCTGCCCACACAGAAGCGGTGCGAGTGGTTCGCGCCGTGGACGACGGGCCCAAGACTGACCGGTTTGCCTGTGCTTTGCCAGGCTTGGCGGTGCAAGTTGGGAATATTGAAATGATCCAGACTGAATCTCGGTTAGAAGTCGCCGACAACACCGGCGCGAAGTCCGTTTTGTGCATCAAGGTGCTCGGCGGTTCCAAGCGTCGCTACGCCAGTGTGGGCGACGTCATCAAGGTGAGCATCAAGGAAGCTGCTCCGCGCGGCCGCGTCAAGAAGGGCGAGGTCTACAGCGCTGTGGTGGTTCGTACGGCCAAGGGCATCCGCCGTGGCGATGGCTCCCTGGTCAAGTTCGACGGCAATGCCGCCGTGCTGCTCAACAACAAGCTGGAGCCCATCGGCACCCGCATCTTCGGCCCGGTCACGCGTGAACTGCGTACCGAGAAGTTCATGAAGATCGTGTCCCTGGCTCCTGAAGTTCTGTAAGGAAGCGCCATGAACAAGATTCGCAAAGGCGACGAAGTCATCGTCCTCACCGGGCGCGACAAGGGCAAGCGCGGCAAGGTTGCGCTGCGCAAGGATGACACCCATGTGGTCATCGAGGGTGTGAACCTGGTGAAGAAGCACACCAAGCCCAACCCCATGAAGGGCACCACCGGCGGCATCGTGGAGAAGGCAATGCCCATCCACCAGTCCAACGTGGCCATTTTCAATGCGGCGACCGGCAAGGCCGACCGCGTGGGCATCAAGCTCCTGGCTGACGGCAAGCGCGTGCGCGTCTACAAGTCCAGCGGCGAAGAAATCAAGGCGGCATGACCATGGCACGTTTTCAAGATATCTACCGCGAGAAGGTTGTTCCCGAACTCACCAAGAAGTTCGGCTACAAGTCGCCCATGGAGGTGCCGCGCCTGACCAAGATCACCCTGAACATGGGTGTGAGCGAGGCAGTCGCCGACAAGAAGGTCATGGAACACGCCGTGGGCGACCTGACCAAGATCGCCGGCCAGAAGCCCGTCGTGACCAAGGCCAAGAAGGCCATCGCCGGTTTCAAGATCCGCGAGCAGCAGCCCATCGGCTGCATGGTGACCCTGCGCGGCGTGCAGATGTACGAATTCCTGGACCGTTTCGTGACCGTGGCCCTGCCGCGCGTGCGTGACTTCCGTGGTATCTCCGGTCGCGCCTTCGACGGCCGTGGCAACTACAACATCGGCGTCAAAGAGCAGATCATCTTCCCCGAGATCGAGTACGACAAGGTGGATGCGCTGCGTGGTCTGAACATCAGCATCACGACCACGGCCAAGACCGACGAAGAGTGCAAGGCACTGCTCGCCGGCTTCAAATTCCCCTTCAAGAACTGAGGTGACCTGTGGCTAAAGTAGCTTTGATCCAGCGCGAACTGAAGCGCGAGAAACTGGTCGCCAAGTACGCGCAGAAATACGCGGAACTGAAGGCGATCGCCACCGACATGAAGCGTAGCGACGAAGAGCGTGAAGCCGCCCGCCTGGGCCTGCAGAAGCTCCCGCGCAACGCCAACCCCACGCGCCAGCGTAACCGTTGCGAGATCACCGGCCGTCCGCGTGGCACCTTCCGCCAGTTCGGCCTGGCTCGCGCCAAGATCCGTGAAATGGCTTTTGCCGGTGACATCCCCGGTGTCACCAAGGCCAGCTGGTAAGCAGGAGATTAGAGATGAG
>DALYHW010000290.1:0-3346 GCA_031970695.1 Hylemonella sp. | reverse complement strand
CCGTGTCCCACGCCCCATCCCCCAGGTCCAACTCCTGCTGCTCGAGCACTGCCGCCCCCCCTGGGCTCAGGTCCAGCAACATCACCCCGGCTTTGGCGTAGTTGTAGCCCGGCCGGTAGATGGCCTTGAGGGCTTGCAGCGCCGCACCAACCACCCGCAGGGTGTCACAGGTGGGCAGGCGCAGGGGCAGGGTCAGGCTGCGGGCGTGCTGTTTGTCTTGAACCCGGAAGGGGCTGGTCCGAATGAACACCAGCACTGCTTGTGCCTGGCTGTGCTGCTTGCGCAGCTTTTCGCAAGCGCGGCTGGCAAATTCTGTGACCGCCTCCTCCAGATGGTGCAGCTCAGTGAGTGGCCGCCCAAAACTCCGGGTGCAGGCGATCTCCTGCTTGGGTGGCGGAGCATCATCCAACCCGATACAAGCCACCCCATTGATCTCGCGTACCGTGCGCTCCACCACCACCGACCAAGTAGAACGCACCGTGGCCGGGTCCAAGCGTTTTAAATCCAGTACGTTGCTCACACCGCCGGCTTTCAGCGCCTTGGCGATGCGGGGGCCTATCCCCCACACCTCACCCACCTCGGTGCGCTTGTACAACCAGTCCCGCTGTTTCTCTGTCATCTCCACCAGGTTGCACACCTGGTGTCACTGACCGCCGTATTGGAGCCACTTGATGTTCGGCGTAAACGAGCCAGTTTGTTGTCGGCGTAAAGGAGCCACCTGATGTTCACCGTAATGGAGCCAGCAGGGAGGTCAAACGGGCATCTCTAACCAGGACGCATGGCGTCGTTACTGTCGGGCCTTTTGCCCGGGAGAAGACGAGCCATGGTCCGCAGGAGAATTGAGATGCACCACTACCGACAGGCCCTTGTGCGCATGCGCGCCGGGGACTCGGACCGCCAGATTGCCCAGCAACAGCTTCTGGGTCGGCCCAAGGCGGCCGAATTCAGAGAACTGGCCAGCCGCCACGGCTGGCTACAGCCCTCAGCGGCCATGCCCCGCGACGAGGCCATCGCGTCCGCCCTGGAGCAGCAGCCTGCACCACAGCCCAAGTCCGTCTCCAGCGTTGCGCCCTGGCGTGAACAAATCGCCACCTGGGTGGGCGCCGGTGTGCAGGCCACCGCCATTCACGCCGCGCTCAAACGTGAGCACGGCTTTGCCGGTCACTACTCCTCGGTGCGCCGCATGGTCGAGCAAGTTCGCCAGCAGCAGCCCGTGGCCACCACCGTGCGCCTGGATTTCGAGCCCGGGCAGGCCGCCCAAGTCGACTTCGGCGCCGGCCCCATGCTGCAACACCCCGACGGACAGACGCGCCGCACCTGGGCGTTTGTCATGACCCTGTGCCACAGCCGCCACCAGTACGTGGAGTTCGTCTGGGACCAGACGGTGGCCACCTGGCTGGGCTGCCACCGCAGGGCCTTCGAATGGTTTGCCGGCGTCCCCCAGCGCATCGTCATCGACAACGCCAAGTGCGCCATCACCAAGGCCTGCGTCCACGACCCGCAGGTTCAGCGCAGCTACGCCGAGTGTGCCGAGGGCTACGGCTTTCGCATCGACCCGTGCCCGCCGCACGACCCACAGAAGAAGGGCATCGTCGAGTCCGGGGTCAAGTACGTCAAGGGCAACTTCGTGCCGCTGCGCACGTTTCGCGACCTGGCCGACCTCAACGCCCAGGCCCGCGCCTGGGTGATGAACGAAGCCGGGCAGCGCCGCCATGGCACCACGCGCGTGGCCCCACTGGAGCTCTTCACGCTGGAGCGCACCCACCTGCAGGCCCTGCCCGAGCAGGCGCCCGACCTGGGAAGCTGGAGCCGGGTGTGCGTGCATCGGGACTGCCACGTCAAGTTCGACCACTGCCTGTACTCGGCCCCTTTCTCCCTGGTGGGCAAGACCTTGTGGCTGCGTGCCACCGACGGCGCCGTCTCGCTGTATCACGAGCACCGGCTGGTGGCCTCGCACGCCCGCAGTCTGCGTCCAGGCCAACGCATGACCGTGCGCGACCACCTGCCGCCCAAGGCGCAGTTGTTCTTCGCCCATGACCGGCATTGGTTGGCTCAGCAAGCGCAATCCATCGGGCCGGCCTGCACCGAATTGCTGCAGCGCCTGCTTGGCGACCGCATCGTCGAGCGGCTGCGCGCGGCCCAAGGCGTCATTCACCTGGCCAAGCCCTATGGCCCCATGCGCCTGGAGGCGGCCTGTGCCCGCGCGCTGGCCCACGACAGCCCGCACTACCGCACGGTCAAGTCCATCCTCAAGAGCGGCGCCGACCGCCAGCCCCTGGGCGATGTGCTCACCGAGCAGGTCTACGCCCCACAGCGCTTTGTGCGCCCGGCCGCCAGCCTGTTTGCACCGACCACCCCGGCCAGCCTTTCCACCACGTCCTCCCACCTGCATTGAGCACATCGTCATGAACCCCATTCCCGAACTCAGCCCCCAACTCAAGCAACTGCGTCTGTCCGGCATCCTGGACTCTCTGGAGGCCAGGAACCGCCAGGCCATCGAGTCCAAGCTGGCCTACACCGAATTCCTGGCCTTGCTCATCGGCGACGAGGTGGCGCGGCGTGAGCAGAAGAAGTTCAGCTCGCGGCTGCGCCGCGCGCAGTTCCGCACCACCAAGACGCTGGAGCAGTTCGACTTTGAACGGCTGCCCCAGCTCAACCGGGCCATGGTCCATGACCTGGCCACCGGGCGTTACGTCAACGAGTGTGCGCCGGTGCTCATCGTGGGGCCGTGTGGCACGGGCAAGTCGCATCTGGCCCAAGCGCTGGGGCACTGCGCGGTGCGCCAAGGTGTGGATGTGATGTTCTCCACCTGCGCCAACCTGCTGCAGTCGCTCAACGCCGCTCGGGCCACCGGCGCTTATGAGCGCAAACTCGCCGCCCTGGCGCGTGTGCCACTGCTCATCATCGATGACTTTGGCTTGAAACCGCTGCGTTCACCGGCCGACGAGGATTTGCATGACCTCATTGCCGAGCGTTATGAGCGCACCGCCACCATCGTCACCAGCAACCTGGACTTCCCCGAGTGGGACCAGGCCTTTCCCGCCAACAGGCTGTTGGCGTCGGCCACGCTGGACCGATTGCGTCACAACGCTTACTGCCTCGTCCTCGATGGCCAGTCCTACCGCTCGCCACGAGCACTTCCAAACTCAAGGAGCACCACCCCCCAAAAACCGGCAAAATCCACCACCTGAATCCCTATGTTCGATGCCCGTTTGACCACATGAAAGTGGCTCCATTACGGTGAACATTCGCTGGCTCCTTTGGGGCGGTCGGTGACACCCGTGTGGTGGGTGAAAAGAAAGCCCGTGAAATCTGGTACCTGAACAAGCGTTACACGGGCCAAGAA
>DALYHW010000289.1:0-3401 GCA_031970695.1 Hylemonella sp. | reverse complement strand
TGGAGTTCCTGCTGATCAACCACCCGCTGGACTGCCCCATCTGCGACCAGGGCGGGGAGTGCCAGCTGCAGGATCTGGCCGTGGGTTATGGCGGCTCCGCCTCGCGCTACCAGGAAGAAAAGCGCGTGGTGCTGCACAAGGACGTCGGTCCGCTGATCTCCATGGAGGAGATGAGCCGCTGCATCCATTGCACCCGTTGCGTGCGCTTCGGCCAGGAGATCGCCGGTGTGATGGAGCTCGGCATGAGCCACCGCGGTGAGCACTCCGAGATCGAGACCTTCGTGGGCCACAGCGTGGACTCCGAGCTCTCGGGCAACATGATCGACCTGTGCCCGGTGGGTGCGTTGACCAGCAAGCCGTTCCGCTACAGCGCCCGTACCTGGGAGATGAGCCGCCGCAAGTCGGTGTCGCCGCATGATTCCACGGGTGCCAACCTGATCGTGCAGGTCAAGAACAACCAGGTCCTGCGTGTGGTGCCGCTGGAGAACGAGGCCGTCAACGAGTGCTGGATCGCGGACCGCGACCGCTTCTCGTACGAAGCCCTCAACAGTGCCGACCGCCTGACCAAGCCCATGCTCAAGCAGGGCGGCCAGTGGAAGGAAGTCGACTGGCAGACCGCGCTCGAGTACGTCGCCCATGGCCTGAAGAACGTGAGGGCCGAGCACGGTGCCGCCGGTATCGGCGCCCTGGTCAGCCCGCACAGCACCGTGGAAGAGCTGTACCTGGCCGGCGCGCTGTTGCGCGGTCTGGGCAGTGACAACATCGACCATCGCCTGCGCCATGCCGAATTCGGCAAGGCCGAGGGCGTGCGCTGGCTGGGCCTGCCCGTCGCCGCGCTCACGCAGCTGCAGCGCGTGCTGGTGGTGGGCTCCAACCTGCGCAAGGACCATCCGCTGTTTGCCCAGCGCATCCGCCAGGCGGTGCGCCATGGCGCACAGCTCAACACCATCACCTCGGCGCCGCTGCTCAAGTCGGTCGACGCGTGGGCCATGACCATTGCCAATGCGCAGGTGGTGCCGGCTGCCCAGTGGGCGCAGGCGCTGGCCAATGTGGCCGCCGCCATCGCCGCGGAGAAGGGTGTGAGCGCGCCGGTTGCCGGCCAGCTCACGCCGGAAGCCAAGGCCATCGCTTCCTCGCTGCTGGGTGGCGAGCGCAAGGCCGTGCTGCTGGGCAACGCTGCCGCGCACGCGGCCAACGCGTCCAGCCTGCTGGCCCTGGCCAACTGGATCGGCGCCCAGACCGGCGCCAGCGTGGGTTACCTGACCGAAGCGGCCAACACCGTGGGCGCGCAATGGGTCGGTGCCCAGCCGCAGGCCCAGGGCCTGAATGCCGGCCAGATGCTGACCGGTTCGCTCAAGGCGGCGGTGCTGCTCAATGTCGAGCCCGAGCATGACACGGCAGCCGGCCAGGCCGCCGCGGCCGCGCTCGACAAGGCCGACATGGTGGTCACGCTCAGCCCCTTCAAGACCAATCTGGCGTTCAGCGACGTGCTGCTGCCGATCGCCCCCTTCGCCGAGACCTCCGGCAGCTTCGTCAATGCCGAGGGCCATGTGCAAAGTTTCCACGCGGTGGTCAAGCCCCAGGGCGAGACTCGCCCGGCCTGGAAGGTGCTGCGCGTGCTGGGCAATCTGCTGGAGCTGCCGGGCTTCGAGTTCGAATCCTCGCAGGACGTGCTGGCCGCTGCCACTGCCAAGCCGGCCAACCTGTCCAACGCCACCCAGGCCGCCATCAACGTCACCGCACCGTCGTCCGAGCCGGTGGTGGCCGCCATCTACCAACTCGATGGCCTGGTCCGTCGCGCGCCGTCGCTGCAGCTGACGGCCGATGCCCGTGAGGGAGAGTCTGCATGATCGACGCGCTGTACAACTGGGGCCTGAACCTGGTCGCCGCCGGCTGGTGGGCCTCGCTGGCCTGGCCGGTCATCTGGAATCTGGTCAAGATCGTCTGTGTGCTGGCCCCGCTGATGGGCGCTGTGGCGTACCTCACGCTGTGGGAGCGCCGCCTGCTGGGCTTCATGCAGGTGCGCCTCGGCCCGAACCGCGTGGGTCCCTTCGGCCTGCTGCAGCCGATTGCCGATGCCTTCAAGCTTCTGACCAAGGAAATCATCCAGCCCACCGCTGCGGCCAAAGGCCTGTTCGTGCTCGGCCCCATCATGGCCATCATGCCGGCGCTGGCCGCCTGGGTGGCGATCCCGTTTGCGCCGGACGTCGCACTGGCCAACGTGAACGTGGGCCTGCTGCTGATCATGGCCATCACCTCGATCGAGGTCTACGGCGTGATCATCGCGGGATGGGCGTCGAACTCCAAGTACGCCTTCCTCGGTGCGCTGCGCGCCTCGGCCCAGATGGTGAGCTACGAGATCGCCATGGGCTTCTGCTTCCTGGTCGTGCTCATGGTGTCCGGCAGCATGAACCTGACCGACATCGTGCTGGGTCAGGGTGAGGGCTACTTCGCCGGCAAGGGGCTGAACTTCCTGTCCTGGAACTGGCTGCCGCTGCTGCCGATCTTCATCGTCTACCTGATCTCTGCCGTTGCCGAGACCAACCGTCACCCCTTCGACGTGGTCGAGGGCGAGGCCGAGATCGTGGCTGGTCACATGGTCGAGTATTCGGGCATGGGCTTCGCCATCTTCTTCCTGGCCGAATACGCGAGCATGTGGCTGGTGTCGATCCTCGCCGTGATCATGTTCCTCGGCGGCTGGATGTCGCCCATCAACAGCGATCTGTTCAACTGGATCCCGGGCTGGATCTGGCTGGGCCTCAAGACCTTCGTCGTGGTGTCCATGTTCATCTGGATCCGCGCCACCTTCCCGCGTTTCCGGTACGACCAGATCATGCGTCTGGGCTGGAAGATCTTCATTCCGGTCACCCTCGTGTGGCTGCTCGTCGTCGGCATCTGGATGCAGACGCCGTGGAACATCTGGAACTAAGGGGCTGACATGCAAGCCGCATCCGCCTTTTCCCTCAAGGACTTCCTCAAGAGCTTCATGCTGGTGGAGCTCTTCAAGGGCATGGCCCTGACCGGTCGCTACGCGTTCGCCCGCAAGGTGACACTGCAGTACCCGGAAGAGAAGACCCCGCTGTCGCCGCGTTTCCGCGGCCTGCACGCCCAGCGCCGCTACGAGAACGGCGAGGAGCGCTGCATCGCCTGCAAACTGTGCGAGGCCGTCTGCCCGGCCATGGCGATCACCATCGAGTCCGAGCAGCGTGCCGACGGCAGCCGCCGCACCACGCGTTACGACATCGACCTGACCAAGTGCATCTTCTGCGGCTTCTGCGAAGAGGCCTGCCCGGTGGATGCCATCGTCGAGACCCACATCCTCGAGTACCACGGCGAGAAACGCGGTGACCTGTACTTCACCAAGGACATGCTGCTGGCCGTGGGCGACCGCTACGAGAACG
>DALYHW010000288.1:0-3422 GCA_031970695.1 Hylemonella sp. | reverse complement strand
TCACGCACAGCTACCCGCACTGCTGGCGCCACAAGACGCCGGTGATCTACCGCGCGGCGGCGCAGTGGTTCGTGCGCATGGACGAAGGCACGGGCATCTTCACCAAGGACAAGGCACCGCAGACCCTGCGCCAGATGGCGCTGGCCGCCATCGAGGAAACCAACTTCTTCCCTGAGAACGGCAAGGCCCGCCTGCGCGACATGATCGCCAACCGGCCCGACTGGTGCATCTCGCGCCAGCGCAGCTGGGGTGTGCCCCTGCCCTTCCTGCTCGACGTGGACAGCGGCGAGCCGCATCCGCGTACGCCCGAGATCATCGACCTGGCCGCCGAGGTCGTGGAAAAGGGTGGCATCGAGGCCTGGAGCAAGCTCACCGCCGCTGACATCCTGCAGCGCATCGGCGATTCAAGCAACGCAGCGCAGTGGAGCAAGAGCAGCGACATCCTGGAAGTGTGGTTCGACTCCGGCACCACCCACACCACGGTGCTCAAGACCTCGCACCCGCACAGCGGCCACGAGGACGGCGGCCCCGAGGCGGACCTCTACCTCGAAGGCCACGACCAGCACCGCGGCTGGTTCCACAGTTCGCTGCTGACCGCCTGCGCCATGTACGGCCGCGCACCCTACCGCGGCCTGCTGACCCACGGCTTCACCGTGGACGGCCAGGGCCGCAAGATGAGCAAGAGCGTGGGCAACGTCGTCGCCCCGCAGCAGGTCAGCGAGAAGATGGGCGCGGAGATCATTCGCCTGTGGTGCGCGGCCACCGACTACTCGGGTGACCTCGGCATCGACGACAAGATCCTGGCCCGTGTGGTGGACGCCTACCGCCGCATCCGCAACACGCTGCGTTTCCTGCTGGCCAATGTGAGCGACTTCGACCCGGCCAAGGATGCCGTGCCGGCCGACCAGCTGCTCGAGATCGACCGCTACGCGCTGGCGCGGGCGGCCGAGCTGCAGAAGGAAATCCTCGATCACTACGAGGTCTACGAGTTCCACCCCGTGGTTGCCAAGCTGCAGGTCTATTGCTCGGAAGACCTGGGCGCCTTCTACCTCGACGTGCTCAAGGACCGCCTCTACACCACGGCCCCGAAGTCGCTGGCGCGCCGCAGCGCCCAGACGGCCCTGCACCAGATCACCCATGCCATGCTGCGCTGGATGGCGCCGTTCCTGAGCTTCACCGCCGAAGAGGCCTGGAAGTTCTTCGGCAATTCCGAGTCCATCTTCCTGGAAACCTACAGCCAGCTGGCTGCACCGGATGCCGCACTGCTGGCCAAGTGGGCCCGCATCCGCGAGATCCGCGATGCGGTCAACAAGGACATCGAGGCCCTGCGCGCTGACGGCAAGGTCGGTGCATCGCTGCAGGCCAACATCAGCCTGTCAGCCAGCGCGGAAGACCACGCGCTGCTGGCCAGCCTGGGCGAGGACCTGAAGTTCGTCTTCATCACCTCCGCCGTCACGCTGCAGCCCGGCGCGGACCTGACGGTGAAGGTGGAACCCAGCACCGCCCAGAAGTGCGAGCGCTGCTGGCACTACCGCGACGACGTCGGCCACGACGCCGCCCACCCGACCCTCTGCGGCCGTTGTACCAGCAACCTCTATGGGGTCGGTGAGGCCCGGAAAGTCGCCTGATGGCCCGGTCGCCGAAAGCGCCCAGGCTGGTCCAGGCCAGTACCGGCAGCGGCCTGCTCAAGTGGCTGGCCCTGGCGCTGCTGGTGCTGGTGGCTGACCAGGTCACCAAGCTGCTGATCCTGGCCTACTACCACTACGGCGAGAGCACGTACCTGACGGACTGGCTCAACATCGTTCGCGTGCACAACACCGGGGCCGCCTTCTCCTTCCTGGCGGGCGCCGCGGGCTGGCAGCGCTGGGTCTTCGTGGGTATCGGCACGGCCGCCACGCTGTTCATCCTTTACATGCTGCGTGCCCACGCAGGCCAGACGCTGTTCTGCCTCGCGCTGAGCCTGATCATGGGCGGCGCCGTCGGCAATGTGGTGGACCGCCTCTGGCTGGGGTACGTCGTGGACATGATCGACTTCCACCACGCCTGGCTCGCGCCGCTGTTCCCCGGCGGTCACTTCCCGGCCTTCAACGTGGCCGACAGTGCGATCACCCTCGGTGTGATCTTTCTGCTACTGGACGAACTGATCCGGGTGCGGCGCGCTCGCGCCTGAGGCCGGCGTGGGCGATACTCGCGGCATGAGCCCGCCCCCGCATCAGGTGACACGGCGCAGCAACCTTGGCCGACTCAACGAAATCGCCGGCGTGCTGATCCGCCACGGCCTGGGCGACCTCGTGCGGCGCTGGGGCCTGGCCGGCATGCTCGAGAAGGCCGGCCACCGTCTGCACTGGGACCATGCCGCCGATCTGGCCCAGCTGCCGCCTCCCGTGCAGGTCCGGCAGGCGCTGGAAGAACTCGGCCCCACCTTCGTCAAGCTCGGCCAGATCCTGGCGGGCCGCGCCGACATGTTCGGGCCGGAATGGATTGCCGAATTCGAGCGCCTGCACAGCCACGTGCAGGCCTTGCCCTTCGAGCTGTTGCGACCGCAGCTGCGCGAGGACCTCGGTGGCGAACCCGAAGCGGTGTTGGCCCGCTTCGACACCGAGCCGCTGGCCGCCGCCTCGATTGCGCAGGTGCACCGCGCGCAGCTCAAGGACGGCACCGAGGTCATCGTCAAGATCCGCCGTCCCGGCATCCGCGAGGTGATCGAGGCCGACCTGCGCCTGCTCGACCGCCTGGTCGCACTGGCCGAGGCCGAAGTCCCGGCGCTGGCCCCCTATCGCCCGCGCCAGCTGCTGCGCGAGTTCGGCCGTTCGCTGCAGCGCGAGCTGAACCTGGCCACCGAATGCCGCAACGCCGAACGGCTGGCGCGCAACATGGCCACGCTGCCCTGGATCCGTATCCCGCGCACGCACTGGGCTTACACGAGCGAACGCGTCAATGTGCAGGACTTTGTGCAAGGCATCGCCGGCCATGAACTGGCCCAGCTCGCCGCTGCGGGCCTGGATCGCAAGCTGCTGGCCCAGCGCGGCGCGCAGGCCGTGCTCAAGATGATCGTGGAAGACGGCTTCTTCCACGCCGACCCGCACCCGGGCAATGTGTTCTACCTGCCGGGCAATGCGCTGTCCTTCATCGACTTCGGCATGGTCGGGCATCTCTCGATGCGCCGGCGTGAGCAGCTGCTCAAGCTGCTGCTGGGACTGGTGCAGCGCCAGCCCCTGACCGTGGCCGATGTGCTGCTGGAGTGGACCCGCGATGGGCAACAGGTCTCGGCCGACAAGCTGGAAGCCGACATCGAGGCCTTCGTGGACCAGTACCACGGGCTGCAGCTCTCCGAGATCAGCCTGGGGCACATGCTGCTCGACGTCACCGCCATCCTGCGCGAGAACCACCTCACACTGCCGCCGGACCTGGCCCTGCTGATC
>DALYHW010000287.1:0-3440 GCA_031970695.1 Hylemonella sp. | reverse complement strand
CCGCGGCATTGAGCGCCAGGATGTTGGTCTGGAAGGCGATGCCGTCGATCACGCCAATGATGTCGTTGATCTTCTGCGAGGCCTGCTGGATGCCGGCCATCGTGCTGACCACCTCGTTGACCGCCTGGCCGCCGCGTGCGGCGACTTCGGAAGCAGTCGCCGCCAGCTGTGAGGCCTGGCGGGCGTTGTCCGCGCTGTGCTGCACGGTCTGCGTGAGGCTGCCCATGGCCGAAGCGGTCTGCTCCAGAGAGCCGGCCTGCTGCTCGGTGCGCTGGCTCAGGTCCGCATTGCCCTGGGCGATTTCGGAGGAGGCGGTGGCAATGGATTCGGCCGCCTGCTTCACGTTGCCGATGATGCCTACCAGGGACCGGTCAGCCTGGCGCAGGTCTTCCATCAGGTCGGCGAACTCGTCGCGTGTGGAAGGCGCAGGCACCGTGCCCAGTTCGCCTGCCGCAATGGCGCGGCCGGCCTGCTTGGCCTGCTGCATGGCCCCGGCGATGCCGTAGTACATGCCCATGTAGAGGTAGATCGACACCAGCACACCGAGGCCCAGCAGCATGCCCAGCAGCGTGCGCTTGAGGGCAGCACTGCCGGCGCGCTCCACCAGCAGCTCGTCCATGACCTTGCGGTTGGCCTCGACCAGCGCCCAGGCGGCGTCGATGGTGGCCTGCGAGGCCTGGCCGACCTGCTGCTGGGTCACCGTGGCACTGTCCTGGGTCGTGAAGTTCTTGCGCGTGAAGGCAATGAACTCCTTGGCACTGGACTTGAGCGTGTCGAAATTCTTGCTGAGCTTGCGCTCGACGTCGGGGTTGGCTTTCATGGCCTGCGAGAGCATGGTCTCGACCGTGCCGAAGGTATCGCTCAGGCGAGCCTCGGTCACCTCGTAGAAGATCTTGTCGCTGGGCTTGATCTCGCCACGCGCCACATTGAGCGTGGCATAGGCGGCCATGCGCACCGCGATGCCTGCGGTGCTGGGCGTGTTGTTGGCCAGCGGGTAGCCCAGGTAGAACAGGTCGAGGTCGGGGTCCAGCGCCATGCGCGACTTGTTGCCCATGTCCCGCATGAAGGCGTAGAGCCGCCCATACTCGGGGGCATGCGCGCCGAAGGCTTTCTGGGGGAAGTCCGCGTCCAGCGGCAGGGCGTCGACCTTCTTCTGCAACTCGGCCCAGCCGTCCTGCAGGCCCTTGAGTTCCTTGCTCATGTCAAACCACCGGGACGAGGACTTGACGCCGTCCTCGATGCGCTTGAGCACGGCGTCCACTGCCTTGGCGTTGTCCTTGAAGCGCTGGCGCACGGACTGGTCGCCGGGCGCGGCCGTGATGGTGATGCGCCGGCTTTCGATCAGCACCTTGTTCCACTCCACCAGATCGGCCATCAGCGCCACGGCAGCGCGCTCCGATTCGATCATGGTGACGCGGGCCTGCAGGGCCGACAGCTGCGAGATGCCCATGTAGAGCAGCAGGGCCAGGGCCACCAGACCCGACAGGGCAAACTTGTAGCTGAAACGCAGGCGCGCCATCAGCGCGGTGGCAGGGCCGAAAAATCCATTCATCGGGGAGACTCCAGAGTACGCGTACGGGTTTTTTCAACTAGATCGACCAGATCGGCCAAAGCTTGAGGGCGGGCATAGAGATAGCCCTGGAACAGGCGGCAGCCCTGCGCCAGCAGGATATCGCGCTGGACCTCGGTTTCCACGCCCTCGGCGATCACCTCCAGCCCCAGGCTGCGGCCCAGCGCAATGATGGTCTGCGTGATGGCCACGTCGTTCGGATCGGTTTGCAGGTCGCGCACGAAGGAGGCGTCGATCTTGAGCTGCTGGATGGGCAGGCGCTTGAGGTAGCTCAGCGAGGAGTAACCCGTGCCGAAATCGTCCAGCGAGAACAGCACGCCCAGCGCCACGAGGCGCCGCATCTTCTCGCTGACGTCGTCGATGTTGTGGGCCAGCACGCTTTCGGTCAGTTCCAGCTGGAGCTTGCGGGCGTCGGCCCCGGAGCTGCGCAGCACCTCGCTCACGCTCTCGACGAAATTCGACTGCAGCAGCTGGTGCGCGCACAGGTTGACCGAGACCACCAGCTGCCCCAGCACCGGATGGCGATGCCAGTCTGCCAACTGCTGGCATACCTGTTCCATGACCCACTGGCCCAGGGGCAGGATCAGTCCCGTTTCTTCGGCCAGGGGAATGAAGTAGCCCGGGGCCACCAGTCCCCGCTGGGGGTGCTGCCAGCGCACCAGGGCCTCGGCGCCCACGAGGTGGCCTTCAGCGTCGAACTGGGGCTGATAATGAACGCGGAACTGCTCCAGTGCCAGGGCCTGGTGCAGCTCGGATTCCAGGGTGGCGCGGTGGCTGACCTGGTGGGCGATCTCCTGGTCGAAGAAGCGGGTCGCATTGCGTCCGCCGGCCTTCGCCTCATACATGGCCATGTCGGCGCGCTTGAGCAGTTCGTCGGCACCCGTGGTCCGACCCTCGTAGAGCGCCACCCCGATGCTGACCGAAATCTGGTGGTGCTGGCCCTCGATGGCGATCGGGTCGTGCAGGCTGCGGCGCAGGCGTTCGGCGAGTTCGCGGGCCTGTTCCGCGGCGCGGTCAGGCGTGGTCTCCAGCGGGCCGAGCAGGATGGCAAACTCGTCGCCGCCCGTGTGGGCCACCAGACCCGCGTCGCCCACGATCTTCAGCATCCGGCTGGCCACCACCTGCAGCATCGCATCACCGACTTTGTGGCCCAGCGTGTCGTTGATCTGCTTGAACCGGTCGAGGTCGGAGAACAGCAGTGCGCCGCACTGGGTCGCAGAGCCGATGGCCAGGCTGTCCTGCAGGCGTTCAAGCAGCAGGCGGCGGTTGGGCAGCCCGGTCAGCGAGTCGTAATAGGCCAGCTGGTAGATGTGGTCGCTGTGCGCCTTGCGCTCCGAGATGTCGGTGAAGACGGTCACGCTGCGAACGAAGCGCCCCTTGCGCCGCACCGGACGGCTGCTGACATCCACGGGGAAGGGTTTGCCGCTGGCGCTGATGAAGACGTTCTCGCCTTCGAAGGGCAACTGCCAGCGCTGCGGATCGAGCAGCGGGTTGCCGCTATCGGCGCCTTGGGGTTGCCCCTGGGGCGAGACGATCATGGGCAGGATGGTCTGGTTGAGCAGCGCCTCGCGCGAGTAGCCGAGCAGTCGGCAGGCTGCACGGTTGACGAAGGTGACCCGGCCGGCGCGGTCCAGCAAGAACATGCCTTCGCCCATGGCATTGCTGAACGAGGCGAGGCGCTGACGCATCCACATTTCCCGCACAGCCATGGACAGCATCAGCAGCACGACCAGCACGGCGCTGGCCAGCTGGAAACGGTACTGCTGCCAGATGTCGCGCCACGAGATCGGGACCGGCTTGTCAAAGGGCGGTGCACGCAGTTCGCGCATCATCTGGCAGCAGTATCGTTTCCAGCTGGCAACGATACTGC
>DALYHW010000286.1:0-3487 GCA_031970695.1 Hylemonella sp. | reverse complement strand
ACCGGCCTGCCGGTGCTGGTGGCCGAAGACCCGCTGACCTGCGTGGTGCGCGGCTGCGGCATTGCCCTGGAACGCATGGATCGTCTCGGCGCCATCTTCACCAACGAATAATCCGCGCAGCGATGCCACTCGGTTCGCTGGACAGGACTCCTCCCCCGTTCTTCCGGCAGGGCGCCTCGGCCCTGTCGCGTCTCATCTTCTTCAGCGCGCTGGCGCTGTTCCTGATGGTGGCCGACACGCGTTTTCGGCTGACCGGCCCGGTGCGCATGGCCATTGCCACGGTGCTCTATCCCGTGCAGTGGGCGGTACTGCAGCCCGTGCAGTGGGCGCGCGCGGGGGTCGGCCACGTGCAGTCGCTGCGCAGTGCCCAGGAAGACGCCGAGCTGTTCCATGAGCAGCTGCGGCTGCAGGCGCCGCGGGTGCAGCAGTTCGACCAGCTAGCCTTGGAGAACGAACGTCTGCGCAAGCTGCTGGACCTGCGCGAACGGCCCCAGACCCAGGGGCTGGCGGCCCAGGTGCTGTACGACGCGGCCGATCCGTATGCGCACAAGGTCATCATCGACAAGGGCCTGATCCACGGCGTGAGCGCCGGGGCCCCGGTGATCGACGAATCCGGCGTGCTGGGCCAGGTGACCCGGGTCTACCCCTCGCTGAGCGAGGTGACGCTGATCATCGACGCCGACCAGGCCATCCCCGTGCTCAACATCCGTACCGGTGTGCGTGCGGTCGCTTTCGGCAATCCCGAACTGCACGGCGGCGGCCTGGAGCTGCGCTACATGGGCGCCAATGCCGACGTGCAGCCGGGTGACGAACTGACGACCAGCGGTATCGACGGCGTGTTCCCGGCCGGGTTGCCGGTGGCGCGCGTGCAGAAGGTGGAGCGCCGCGTCGAATCGCCGTTTGCGCTGATCGACTGCGTGCCCCAGGCTCGTGTGGATGGCACCACCCAGGTGCTGGTGCTGCCGGCCCTGGCCACCCAGATGCCGGCCCGGCCGCAGGATCCGCCGGCCGTGGCCAAGTCGGCGAAGAAGGCCGGCGGCGACGCGAAGGGAGCCGCCAAATGATCATGCGCCCGGGTCAGCAGCTGCTGCTGCCTGCCAATCCGCTGTTCATCTGGGGCAGCCTGGTCGGGGCCTTCCTGGCCCTGGTCCTGCTGAATGTCTCTTTCTGGGGCCGTGCCGCCTGGGCGCCCGACCTGCTGGCCGTGACGCTGGTGTTCTGGGGCGTGCACCAGCCGCAGCGTGTCGGCATCGGGGCCGCCTTCGTGTTCGGCCTGCTCATGGACGTGCACCAGGGCAGCGTGCTGGGTCAGCACGCGCTGGCCTACTCGGTACTCAACTTCTTTGCCATCGCCATCCACCGGCGCCTGCTGTGGTTCAGCGTGACCACGCAGGCCCTGCAGGTCTTCCCCCTGCTGCTGGCGGCGCATGCGGTGTCGCTGGCCGTGCGCATGATGGTGGGTGGCAACTTTCCCGGCTTCTCGCTGTTGCTGGCGCCGGTGATCGAGGCCCTGCTGTGGCCGCTGGCCAATGTGGTGCTACTGCTGCCGCAGCGCCGGGCGCCGGATCCCGACGAGAACCGTCCGCTGTGATATGGCCCCCACGCTTGTCACTGCGTGTACTGCGCTGCCCCCCGAGGGGGCTGGTTCGCCTTGGGGCGGCCCGGCGGCGAACCGGCCCGCCGTACTCGTAGCCGCCGTGCTCGTAGCGTCATGACCGAACTGCGCAACGTCGAAGCCGACCTGCAGCGCTTTCGTGCGCGCGTGCTGGTGGTGTCGATCCTGGTCTTCGCCTGCTTCCTGATCCTGTTCTTCCGGCTGGTCTACCTGCAGATCTTTCGCCACGACGAACTGCAGGAGCAGGCCGAGATCAACCGCACCACGGTCGTGCCGCTGGTGCCCACCCGCGGCCTGATCCTGGACCGCAACGGTATCCCGCTGGCCACCAACTACTCCGCGTACACGCTGGAGATCACACCCTCGCAGGTCAACAACCTCGAGCAGACCATCGACGAGCTGTCCGAGCTGGTGGAGATCTCGCCGCGCGATCGCCGGCGCTTCCGCAAGCTGATGGAAGAGACCAAGGGGGTGGAGTCGCTGCCCATCCGCACCCGCCTGTCCGATGAGGAGGTGGCGCGCTTCACCGTGCAGCGCTTCCGCTTCGCGGGCGTCGAGGTCCGCGCCCGCCTGTTCCGCAACTATCCCTGGGGCGAGCTGGGCAGCCATGTGGTGGGCTACATCGGCCGCATCAACCAGGCCGAGAAGAAGGAGCAGGAGGACTGGACCGACGAGGAGCAGGCCAATTACCGCGGCACCGACTACATCGGCAAGCTCGGCGTCGAGCAGAGTTTCGAGAAGCACCTGCACGGCATCACCGGCTTCGAACGGGTGGAGACCTCAGCCGGCGGGCGCGCCGTGCGCAAGATGGCCAGCACGCCGGCCAAGCCCGGCAACAACGTGGTGCTGTCGATCGACATCAAGCTGCAGAACCTGATCGAGGACATGTTCGGTCAGCGCCGTGGCGCGCTGGTGGCGCTGGACCCGACCAATGGCGAGGTGCTGGCTTTCGTGAGCAAGCCCACCTTCGACCCGAACATGTTCGTCGAGGGCATCGACCTCGAGTCCTGGCAGGCCCTCAACGAATCGATCGACAAGCCACTGCTCAACCGGGCGCTGCGCGGCACCTACCCGCCCGGCTCAACCTACAAGCCCTTCATGGCCATGGCCGCGCTGGAGACGGGCAAACGCTCGCCCTCGACCATCATTTACGACGGCGGCTCGTGGACCTTCGGCGACCACACCTTCCGCAGCCACGGGGACTCGGGCCTGGGGCCGGTGGACATGTACCGCAGCATCGTCAAGTCCAGCAACGTCTATTACTACTCACTGGCCAACGAGCTGGGGGTCGACACCATCCACGACTTCATGAAGCCGCTGGGCTTCGGCCAGTTCACGGGCATCGACATCCAGGGCGAGGTCCGTGGTGTGCTGCCCAGTCAGGAGTGGAAACGCAAGACCTACAAGCGGCCCGAGCAGAAGAAGTGGTACGCGGGCGAGACCATCTCGCTGGGTATCGGCCAGGGCTACAACACCTTCACCATGCTGCAGCTGGCCACGGCCACCGCGACCCTGGCCAACAACGGCATCAAGTACAAGCCGCACCTGGTGATCGGTACGCAGGACGCCGGCAGCCATGTGACCCAGGCCGTGGTCAAGCCCGAGCCGCAGAACCTGGGCTATGCGGCCCAGAACCTGGCGGTCGTGCGCCGTGCGCTGGCCGGCGTGACCCAGGAGGGCACCTCGGCGCGGGCGTTTGCCGGCGCCGGCTACGTGAGCGCGGGCAAGACCGGGACGGCACAGGCCGTGACCATCGGCCAGAAGGAAAAGTACAACGCCGCCAAGCTGGAAGAGCACCAGCGCGACCATGCCCTGTACATGGCCTTCGCGCCGGCGGACGACCCCAAGATCGCGCTGGCGGTGGTCGTCGAG
>DALYHW010000285.1:0-3503 GCA_031970695.1 Hylemonella sp. | reverse complement strand
TTTCGACGTCGAGCACGCCGCGCACGCGGTCGAACACGGCCTCCGTGCACCAGAAACAGCCACCGCCAAGGACTAGAACCGGATATTCGCTGGACATGATGGTTGGGATGATAGTTAGGCCACGGCCGGTGGACTTTACGAGGGCTTTACCGGCCCCTCGCGGCGGCGGCACAGGGCCCGCCGATGATGGCGCTTGACGCCCGTCGCCGGGAGATTTACATTAATAACCCGCCAGTCATTAACACATCGCAACCATGATTGCCAAGATTCTCTCCGACACCTGCGCCAAGGTGCACGCCAAGCGTGAGCGGCGCAAGGAAGCGCGGCCGGGAGAACTGCTGGCCGCGGCCCTGGAACTGTTCGTGGAGAAGGGTTACGCGGCCACCCGCTCCGAAGAGGTGGCGCGCCGCGCCGGAGTCTCCAAAGGCACGCTGTTCCTCTATTTCAGCAGCAAGGAAGAACTGTTCAAGGCGGTGGTCCGCGAGAACCTGTCGGGCCGCTTCACCGAATGGAATGCCGAATTCGACGCCTACACCGGCAGCACGGCCGACATGCTGCGATATGCCATGCACATGTGGTGGGAGCGGGTGGGCGCCACACCGGCTTCGGGTATCACCAAGCTCATGATGAGCGAGGCCAGCAACTTCCCCGAGCTGGCGACCTTCTACCAGCAGGAAGTGATCGAGCCGGGCCGCGCCCTGATCCGGCGCATCCTGCAGCGCGGCGTGGACCGCGGCGAGTTCCGACCCGTGGACACGGAACTGGCCATTTACCTGGTGCTCGCGCCCATGATCTTCCTGATGTCGTGGAAGCATTCCTTCGGCGCCTGCGCCTGTGAAGCCGAGCCGCTGGACCCGCAGAAATACCTGGACCTGCAGGTCGACACCCTGCTGCATGGCCTGTGCCCGACGACAACACGCAACGCTGAACCCGAAAGAAAGTAGACGATGAAACGGTGGATCAAATGGGGCCTGGCCGGCCTGGTCGTGCTGCTGCTGGCGGCCGGTATCGTGCGTGCGCTCTCCGCGCGCAAGGCACAGCAGGCCGCCCTGGCGGAACAGACGGCGCGCAGCGCACAGACGGTGGTGGAGCTCACCGCGGCGGACCTGCTGACCGCCCGAACCCTGGAGCTCACCCGCGGCCTTCCAGTCTCGGGCACACTGCGCGCCGTCAACTCGGCGTTCGTGAAGGCCCGCGTGCCGGGTGAACTGCAGGGATTGAACCTGCGCGAGGGCGACGCCGTGCGTGCCGGGCAGGTGATCGCGCGCATCGACCCGTCCGAGTACGAGGCACGCCTGCGCCAGGCGGAACTGCAGGCCGACGCGGCCAAGGCCCAGATCGACATTACCCAGCGCCAGTACGACAACAACAAGGCCCTGGTCAACCAGGGTTTCATTTCCCGGACGGCGCTGGACACCTCGCAGGCCAGCCTGAACGGCGCCCGCGCCAGCTACGAGGCTGCCGTGGCCGCAGCCGACGTGGCGCGCAAGAGCCTGAACGACTCCGTGCTCAAGGCCCCCATGAGCGGCTTGGTCTCCCAACGCCTGGCCCAGCCGGGCGAACGCGTGGCGATCGACGCCCGCATCATCGAGATCGTGGATCTGTCCCGCATGGAGATCGAGGCGGCCTTGAGTGCTGCCGACTCCGTGGGGGTGCGCGTGGGCCAGCAAGCCATGCTGCAGGTCGAGGGTTACACCGAGCCCGTGCCGGCGCGCGTGGCCCGCATCAATCCCAGCACCCAGGCCGGCAGCCGCAGCGTGCTCGTCTACCTGCAGCTCAAGCCCTTGCCCGGGCTGCGCCAGGGCCTGTTCGTCCAGGGGACGCTGGGCACCGAGAAGATGCAGGCACTGGCCGTGCCCCTGGCGGCCCTGCGCACCGACAAGCCAGCCCCCTATGTGCAGGTGGTCGAGGGCGAGCAGGTCCGCCACGTGAGCGTCACGCCGGGCGCCCGCGGCCAGGTGGAGGGGCAGGACATGGTGGCCGTCGCCGGGCTGGCGGAGGGCAGCAAGGTGCTCGCAGGCGCGGTCGGCGCACTGCGCGAAGGCACGGCCGTGCGTTACACCACGACGGCACCCGCCGCCCAGGGTCGCTGAGCCATGTGGTTCACCCGCGTCAGCCTCAAGAACCCCGTCTTCGCCACGATGGTCATGCTGGCCTTCGTGGTGCTGGGCCTGTTCTCCTACCAGCGCCTGCAGGTCGACCAGTTCCCCAACGTGGACTTCCCGGTGGTGGTGATCAGCACCGAGTATCCCGGCGCCTCGCCGGAGATCGTCGAGAGCGAGGTCACGAAGAAAATCGAGGAGGGGGTGAACTCGATTGCCGGCATCAACGCCCTGACCTCGCGCAGTTATGACAGCCAGTCGGTCGTCATCATCGAGTTCCAGCTGCACATCGACGGACGCAAGGCCGCCGAGGACGTGCGCGAGAAGGTCGCCGCCATCCGTCCCAGCCTGCGCACCGAGGTCAAGGAACCCCGCGTGCTGCGCTTCGACCCGGCCAGCCGCGCGATCTGGTCGCTGGCGGTGTTGCCCGACGCGCAGGCGGGCAAGGCGCCTTCCGCAGTGGAACTGACAAGCTGGGCCGACCAGGTACTGAAAAAGCGACTCGAAAACGTGCGGGGGGTCGGTGCCGTCACGCTGGTCGGCGCGACCAAACGCGAGATCAACATCTACCTGCGGCCCGAGGCGCTGGAAGCCTATGGCATTACACCCGCCCAGGTGGTGGCCGCCGTGCAAGGCGAGAACCAGGAACTGCCCGTGGGTTCCGTGCGGTCCAAGGCGCAGGAGCTGGTGGTGCAGGTGGACGCCCGCATGCAGCGCCCGGAGGACTTCGGCCGCATCATCGTGACCCGCAAGGGCACCACCCCGATCCGGCTGGCGCAGCTGGCCACCGTGCAGGACGGCCCGCAGGAACTGGAAACCCTGGCCTTGCACGACGGCCAGCGCACGCTGCTGCTGTCCGTGCAGAAGGCGCAGGACGAGAACACGATTGCCGTGATCGACGGCCTGACCCGCACCGTGGCGGAGCTGAAATCCCAGCTGCCGGCCGGCGTGCGGCTGGAGCCGATCTTCGACGGTTCGCGCCCGATCCGCGTGGCGGTGGACAACGTGCGCCGCACCCTGGTCGAAGGCGCCATCCTGACGGTGCTGATCGTTTTCCTTTTCCTCAACTCCTGGCGCTCCACGGTCATCACGGGCCTGACGCTGCCGATCGCGCTGATCGGCACCTTTCTCTTCATGTACTGGTTCGGTTTCACCATCAACATGATCACGCTGATGGCCCTGTCGCTGTGCGTGGGCCTGCTGATCGACGACGCCATCGTGGTGCGCGAGAACATCGTGCGCCACGTCCAGATGGGCAAGGGCGCCTTCGAAGCCTCACTGGACGGTACCCAGGAAATCGGCCTGGCCGTGCTGGCCACGACGCTGTCGATCGTGGCAGTGTTCCTGCCGATCGGCTTCATGGGCGGCATCATCGGCAAGTTCTTCCACGAGTTCGGCATC
>DALYHW010000284.1:2038-3524 GCA_031970695.1 Hylemonella sp. | reverse complement strand
CGAAAAAGAAGCGGAACCAGGGGTCGTTGCTGTTCGGGTTGCGGCGCGCCGCCTTGCTGGTGTTGATGCTCACCACCGCGGCCGAAGCTTTCTGGGCAGCCACGCGGAAACTGCCTGGCGGCGGCGCAGCGTTGCGGTCGGCCGGGGCCTGGAACAAGGCCACGGTCGGCGAGCCGCTTTGCGGCGCGATCCAGTCGGGCTTGAGCGTGGCAACCACGAAATAGGCCGCCAGCACGACGGTGACGACCTGGGAAAACAGCAGCCAGTAGCGTTTCATGCCGGAAATTGTAGAGTGCGGGGGAAGATGTCGTCGCGGATCATTCCTGTCCACTCCGAAGCACCGCCCAAACCACTCGTCGGGCAGCCCTGCAATGGCTGCGGCATCTGCTGCCTGTACGAGCCCTGTCCCCTGGGACAGGTCCTCTCGCGCCGACGCCACGGCGCCTGCGCGGCCCTGCGCTGGGACCCGCATTCTTCGCGGTATCGGTGTGGTGCCGTGGTGCATCCGCATGCCGTGCTGCAGGCTGCCCTGCCAAGGGGGCTGCGCTGGAGCAGGATGTTGCTCGTGCCGGTGCTGTCCAGGCTGTCCCGCCGCTGGATCGCCGCTGGCCAGGGCTGTGATTGCGAACTGCAGGTGCGGCCAGCTGTGCAAACTGACGGACAATCAGTCTCATGACGGACCGCATCCAGCTTCTTCAGGCTTTCGACACGCTGCTCCAGCCTGAGCGTTTCCGCGACTATGGGCCCAACGGCCTGCAGGTCGAGGGAAGGCTGCCTGTACGCAAGATCGTCTCGGGCGTCACCGCCAGCCGGGCCCTGATTGAGGCGGCGATCGCTGCGCGGGCGGATGCCGTCTTCGTACACCACGGCCTGTTCTGGCGCGGCCAGGACGGTCGGGTCACCGGCTGGATGAAGCAACGCCTGGCGCTGCTGCTGGCCCACGACATCAATCTCTACGCCTACCACCTGCCGCTCGATGCCCATCCCGAACTGGGCAACAACGCACAGCTGGCGCGGCAACTGGGGCTCGTCATCGGGGGGCGCTTCGGTGAACAGGACCTCGGCCTGCTGGGGGAGGGTGGCGGTGGTGCGTTCTTTGCCGATGCCCAGGCGCTGGCGGACCACGTGAGCCGTGCGTTGAAGCGCCCGGCGATGGCCGTGGGTGGGGACGGGCGCGCCATACGCAAGATTGCCTGGTGTACAGGCGGTGCGCAAGGGTATTTTGAGTCCGCCATCGCGGCCGGCGTCGATGCCTTCATCACCGGGGAGATCTCCGAGCCGCAGGCCCACTACGCGCGCGAGTCGGGTGTGGCATTCATCGCCTGCGGTCACCATGCCAGCGAACGGTATGGCGCGCCGGCCGTGGCCGGCCACGTCGCGGCCCAGCTGGGTCTTGCCCACGAGTTCATCGATATCGATAACCCGGCCTGACCATCATGCAGCGACCGCTGGCCATCACCCTGGGCGTCTTCGGCGCCCACCGCTT
>DALYHW010000284.1:0-2028 GCA_031970695.1 Hylemonella sp. | reverse complement strand
GCCGGCATCGGCCCGGAAATCATCGTGCAGGCCTTCCGCGATGCCCCGGATCTGCTGGCCGGCTGCTTCGTCGCGGGTGACCCGTCGGTCCTGCGCCGCGCCGCGGCCTGGGTGCGTCGCACCGGCGACCCTGATATGCCGGTCGTCGTGCTGGACAGCGCCGCCGAGTCCCTGGACGTGCCGCCGCGTTGCGTGCCGGTGCTGCCCGTGGCGACCCTCCCGGCGCCCGTCACGCCGGGGCAGATCAGCGCCGAGGCAGGGCGACTGGCGGGGAGTTGCGTGACCTGGGCCGCGCAGGCTGCCTTGCGTGGCGAGATCGCAGCGCTGGTGACAGCGCCCCTGCACAAGGAGGCGCTGGCTGCGGCCGGCCCGCCCTACGATGCTTTTCCGGGGCATACCGAGTTGCTCCAGGCGGAGGCGGCGGCATTTCTGGGCCAGTCCGTGGAACAGGTCCCTGTGCGCATGATGCTTGCGAACGATGAATTGCGCACGGTGCTGGTCAGCATCCACGTGTCGCTGCGGCAGGCGATCGAGGCCGTGACTGTGGACAACGTGCTGGGCACGCTGCGCATCACGCATGCCGCGCTGCAGCCCCTGCTCGGGCGCGTGCCGCGCATCGCGGTGGCCGGCCTCAATCCCCATGCGGGCGAGGGAGGGCTGTTCGGCGGTGAGGAAATCGAGGTTATCGCTCCGGCGATGCGTCTGGCGCGTGCCGAAGGGCTGGATGTGCGGGGGCCCTACCCGCCGGACACGGTGTTCATGCGAGCCCGTGCCCCGGCGGGTGGGACCGGGGAGTTCGACGTGGTGGTCGCGATGTACCACGACCAGGGATTGATTCCTGTCAAATACCTCGGCGTCGAAAAGGGCGTTAATGTCACCCTCGGATTACCGCTGGTGCGCACCAGTCCGGACCATGGCACGGCCTTCGACATTGCCGGGCGTGGCCAGGCGGACGCTTCCAGCCTGATCGAGGCCATCCGCATGGCGCGCCGGATGATCCGTGCGGCGTGAGACCGGCCAGCAAAGCCTACGCCCTTGGGGTTAGTGCTTTCGGGTGTTGCGGGGTGCGGCGCGAGTCCACAAACTCTCGCTTCGGCCCGTAAGACGTCAGCTAGAATCATTAGCTGATCTGTATGGTCATATAAGTCAGTAGTCATATATTCCGAATCCGCTAGTTTTGATCGAGGATTTCCATGAGCGACACGCTTGCCGATAAGAGTGAAATGGACCCCAGCAAACGGACGTGGCTGATTGCCACCGGTTGTGTAGGTACAGTGGGTGGCGTGGCTGCCGCCATTCCCTTCGTGAGCACTTTCCAGCCCTCCGAGCGCGCCAAGGCCGCCGGTGCCGCGGTGGAAGTGGACATCTCCTCGCTCAAGCCCGGTGAGAAGGTCACGGTCGAGTGGCGCGGCAAGCCCGTTTGGATCATGCGTCGCACGCCCGAGCAGCTGGCCACCCTGGAAAAAGTGGAAGGCCAGCTCGCGGACCCCAATTCGGATCGCAAGGCCTATCCGACGCCGGAGTACGCCAAGAACCGCCATCGCTCGATCAAGCCCGAAGTGTTCGTGGGTGTCGGCATCTGCTCGCACCTGGGCTGCTCGCCCAGCGACAAGTTCCAGACCGGCCCCCAGCCCTCGCTGCCGGATGACTGGCAAGGCGGTTTCCTGTGCCCCTGCCACGGTTCGACCTTCGATATGGCCGGTCGCGTGTTCAAGAACAAACCGGCACCCGACAACCTCGAAGTGCCCCCGCACATGTACCTGTCGGACAGCAAGCTGCTGATCGGCGAAGACAAGAAGGCTTGAGGAACAACATGGCTGAATTCAAGGAACTCCCTGCGGACGCGCCGGCTGGTGCGAAACTGAAAAACTGGTTCGAGAACCGTTTCCCGACGGCTTTTGAAGAGTACGAGAAGCACATGGCGGGCTATTTCGCCCCCAAGAACTTCAACTTCTGGTACTTCTTCGGTTCGCTGGCCATGCTGGTGCTGGTGATCCAGATCGTCACCGGCATCTTCCTGACCATGAA
>DALYHW010000283.1:0-3537 GCA_031970695.1 Hylemonella sp. | reverse complement strand
GCACTGGCAGGAGTTCGAGGACGTGGCCGACCACTGCACGGTCTGCCACAAGTGCCTGTCGCCCTGTCCGGTGAAGATCGACTTCGGCGACGTGTCCATGAACATGCGCAACCTGCTGCGCAAGATGGGCCAGAAGAGCTGGCGTCCGGGCAATGCCGCGGCCATGTTCTTCCTCAACGCCACCAGCCCGGAGACCATCAAGCTGATGCGCAGCGCGATGGTGGGCGTGGGCTTCAAGGCCCAGCGGCTGGCCAACCAGGTGCTGCGCGTAGCTGCCCGGCGGCAGACGGCCAAGCCGCCGGCCACCGTCGGCACGGCGCCGGTCAAGGAACAGGTGATCCATTTCATCAACAAGAAGATGCCGGGCGGCTTGCCCAAGAAAACGGCCCGTGCGCTGCTCGACATCGAGGACAAGGACTACGTGCCCATCATCCGCAACCCGCAGGCCACCACGCCCGAGACAGAAGCAGTCTTCTATTTCCCCGGTTGCGGGTCGGAGCGCCTGTTCAGCCAGGTGGGATTGGCCACCCAGGCCATGCTCTGGCATGCCGGGGTGCAGACCGTGCTGCCGCCGGGTTACCTGTGCTGCGGGTATCCGCAGCGCGGCAGCGGCCAGTTCGACAAGGCCGAGAAGATGATCACCGACAACCGGGTGCTGTTCCACCGCGTGGCCAATACGTTGAACTACCTGGACATCAAGACCGTGGTGGTGAGCTGCGGCACCTGCTACGACCAGCTGCAGGGTTACAAGTTCGAGGAGATCTTCCCCGGCTGCCGCATCATCGACATCCACGAGTACCTGCTCGAGAAGGGCATCAAGCTCAGTGGCGAGCAGGGCGGCTACCTGTATCACGAGCCCTGCCACAACCCCATGAAACAGGGCGATTCGATGAAGACCGTGCGCAGCCTGCTGGGCGGCAGCACGGGCAACAATGTGCTGAAAAGCGAGCGTTGCTGCGGCGAGTCCGGCACCCTGGGAGTCAGCCGGCCCGACATTTCGACCCAGGTGCGCTTCCGCAAGGAAGAAGAGATCCGCAAGGGCGAAGCGGCGCTGCGCGATGCCGGGCTGGTGGCGGAGAAGGATAACGTCAAGATCCTGACCTCCTGCCCCAGCTGCCTGCAGGGCCTGACCCGTTATGGCAACGACCTGCAGAACGGTCTGCTGGAGGCCGACTACATCGTGATCGAGATGGCACGCCAGATCCTGGGCGAAGACTGGCTGCCCCAGTACGTGGCCGCGGCCAACGCCGGCGGCATCGAGCGCGTGCTGGTCTGAGGCCCGGGTTTTTTCAACGAGAGGAGAGCGTTTGCATGGCAGGTTTGCAATCCGGTGCTCCGGCGCCGCAGGATCTGACAGTGCACGGCAAATCGCGGGTGCTGGAGATCAGTTTTTCCGACGGCAAGACCTTCCGCATTCCCTTCGAGCTGATGCGCGTGTACTCGCCCTCGGCCGAGGTGCAGGGCCATGGCCCGGGCCAGGAGACCTTGCAGACCGGCAAGCGCAATGTCGAGCTGGTCAACCTGGAGTCGGTGGGCAACTACGCCGTACAGCCAACCTTCTCGGACGGTCACGACAGCGGCATCTTTTCCTGGGACTACCTGTACTTCCTGGGTTCGCAGCAGGAGCAGCTCTGGGCCGATTACGAGGCACGCCTGAAGGCGGCAGGTGTGGACCGCGATGCGCCCATGCCCGAGAAAGCGGGCCACGCCTGCGGAAGCCATTGACATGAGCCAGACCCACTTTGGTTTCGAAACGGTCGACGAGGCGGACAAGGCCCGCCGGGTGCGCGGCGTGTTCGATTCGGTCGCATCCAAGTACGACCTGATGAACGATCTCATGTCCGGCGGCCTGCACCGGCTGTGGAAGGCGTACACGGTAACGGTGGCCAACCTGCAGGAAGGTGATCGCGCGCTGGACATCGCCGGGGGCACAGGTGACCTCGCGCTGGCTTTTTCCAGGAAGGTGGGCAAGACCGGCCAGGTGGTGCACACCGACATCAACGAGGCCATGCTGCGAGTCGGACGCGACCGCCTTCTCGATGCGGGTGTGGCGCTGCCCACTTTGGTGTGCGACGCCGAGAAGCTTCCTTTTGCCGACGGCTATTTCGACCTGGTCAGCGTGGCCTTCGGTTTGCGCAACATGACGCACAAGGATGCCGCACTGGCCGAGATGTGCCGGGTGCTCAAGCCCGGCGGCAAGCTGCTGGTGCTGGAGTTTTCCCGGGTCGCCCAGCCGCTGGAGCGTGCCTATGACTGGTATTCCTTCAAGGTTTTGCCCCGCCTGGGACAGCTGGTCGCCGGCGATGCCGAGAGCTACCGGTACCTGGCGGAATCGATCCGCATGCACCCGGGCCAGGAAGAACTCAAGTCCATGATGAAAAAAGCCGGATTCGGCCATGTGGATTTTCACAACATGACTGGCGGTGTGGTGGCGCTTCATGTTGGAATCAAGTGCTGACTAGCCTGATTTGGGTTAGCGTAGGCAACGGGTGATTCCGGAATATTTGGAGCGAGCATGAAACTCTGGTCTTTGGCCTTGTCCCTGGTCCTGGCCTTTGGTGCGGTGGACGCGCAAGCCAAGCGTCTGGGCGGTGGTAAATCGGTCGGCAAGCAGTCGAGCAACGTGACTCAGCGCGAAGCCGCGCCCACGGCACCTGCAGCGCCCGCGACGCCCACCCAGGGTGCCGCTGCGACCAAGCCTGCGACAGCACCGGCTGCTGCCCCCGCGCCTGCGCCCGCCCCCCGCAAACCGTGGGGGGCCATGCTGGGCGGCCTGGCCGCCGGTCTGGGACTCGCCTGGCTGGCGAGTTCGCTGGGGCTGGGTGAGGCCTTCGGCCAGTTCATGCTGATCGCACTGCTGGTGTTGCTGGCCATGCTGGCGTTTGGCTGGTTCATGCGCAATCGGCGCCCAGCGTCGGCCGGTACGGGTCCGTACGCCTTCCAGGGGGCTGGGGCCGGGGCGGGTGGCGTGACGACGGCCAAGCCGGCCTACCGTCCCGAGAACGTTGGCAACGATGCATCTGCCCGTCCGTTCGAGCGGTCGCTCGACAGTGGCGTGACACAGCGTTCGGGCATCGTCATCGGCTCGGCCTTGAACAGCGGCTGGAGCATCCCCGCCGGTTTTGATGCCGAGGCCTTCCTGCAGGCTGCCAAGAGCAATTTCATTCTGCTGCAGGCCGCCTGGGACAAGGCCGACATGGCGACGCTGCGGTCCATGATGACGGACGACATGCTGGGCGAAATCAGTGCCCAGCTGAACGAGCGCGAACGCCACACCGGTGGCGCCGTGAACCTCACGGAAGTGCAGATGCTGCAGGCCCAGTTGCTGGGCATCGAGGAGCTGGGCGGCGAATACATGGCCAGCGTCGAGTTCTCCGGCATGATCCGCGAGGACCAGCAGTCCGGGCCGAGTCCCTTCCGGGAAGTCTGGAATATGACCAAACCCAGGGATGGCAGCCGTGGCTGGCTGGTCGCAGGGGTTCAGGCCCTGCAGTAGCGCGCCGCACTTTCGCTTGATAATCGGGGACTATGGCAACA
>DALYHW010000282.1:0-3552 GCA_031970695.1 Hylemonella sp. | reverse complement strand
CGAACAGCTCGGCCATGTAGTCGTGCGGCTCGATCTGGATGCTGTAGGGCTGGAAAGTCAGGCCCAGGCCCAGCGGTTCGGGCGTTTCCACGACCTTCTTCGAGAAGGCTTCCCAGTCGAATTCGGGCCAGGCGGCCAGGTGCGCGTTGTAGTTGCCCACGGCGCCGTTCATCTTGCCCAGGATCCTGACCGAGGCGATCCGGTCACAGGCGGTCTGCAGGCGCACCACCACGTTGGCGATCTCCTTGCCCACGGTGGTGGGGCTGGCGGTCTGGCCGTGGGTGCGGCTGAGCATGGGCACTTCGGCGTAGGCCTGGGCCATGTCGCGCAGCTTGACCAGCAGCTTGTCCAGTGCGGGCAGCACCACCGTGTCGCGGCCCGAGCGCAGCTGCAGGGCGTGGCTGGTGTTGTTGATGTCCTCGCTGGTACAGGCGAAGTGCACGAACTCGCTGGCCTTTTGCAGCTCGGGCCGCGCCTCGAACTTGGACTTGATCCAGTACTCGACAGCCTTCACGTCGTGGTTGGTGGTCTTCTCGATCTCCTTGATGGCGTTGCCATCGGCCTCGGAGAAGTTCTTGACCAGGTTGAGCAGGTAGGTGCGCGCGCCGGGTGACAGCGGCGGGAATTCCTTGAAGCCGGCATCGCTGAGGGCAATGAACCAGGCGACTTCGACCTGGACGCGCCGGTGCATATAGCCTTGTTCGCTCATCAGCGGGCGTAGCGCGGCGAGCTTGGCGGCATAGCGCCCGTCCAGCGGGGACAGGGCCGAAATCGTGGAAAAGGTCATGCCGGAATTGTAGTGGGCCGGGGCCGGGGCGTCATGGTTTACCCTGAATCGCTAAAATCCGCGCCCTGGACTACAAAACAACCCATGAAACTGATTGGCTCTCATACCAGCCCCTACGTGCGCAAGGTGCGCATCGTGATGGCGGAAAAGAAACTTGACTACGACTTCGTGCTGGAAGACGTGTGGTCCGACCAGACCCGCATCGTGGACGCCAATCCGCTGGGCAAGATCCCCTGCCTCATCATGGAAGGGGGCGAGGCACTGTTCGATTCGCGCGTGATCGTCGAATATCTGGACACCCTTTCCCCGGTGGGCAAGCTGATTCCCCCGGTCGGACGTGAACGCGCCGAGGTCAAGACTTGGGAAGCGCTCGCCGATGGCGTGATGGACGCCGCCCTGCTGGCACGCATGGAGGCCGTGTGGCCCAAGCGCAGTGAACAACAACGCTGCCAGGCCTGGATTGATCGCCAGCTGGGCAAGATCAACGCCAGCCTCGAGGCCATGAGCCGAGGTCTGGGGGACAAGCCTTTCTGTTCCGGGACCCACTTCAGCCTGGCCGACATCGCCACGGGCTGCGCGCTGGGTTATCTGGATTTCCGTTTCCCCCAGATCGGCTGGCGGGAGGCCCACCCCAATCTGGTCCGCCTACAGGACAAGCTCATGCAGCGCGCCAGCTTCGCAGACACGCTGCCGCACTGAGCCCTGCGCTTGGCCGGCAAGCTCAGACCCGGTCTGAGCTGGTGTTGGCAGTCAGCGCCAGCATGCGCTGCAGATTGAGCTGCACCTTCACTTCGCGGTGCGGCACGCTGGCCACGATACGGTAGTCGCGCACGCTGGTGTCTCGCACCACCGCTTCGGCCACCGGGATGCCTTCGCGATTGATAACCACCGCCACCTTCGGTGTGGTGGTGTTGACGCCGCGGCGGATGACAACCGCGACCTCGTCCGTGCTGAGGCGTACAAAGGAGCCGGGAGAGTAGATGCCCACGGCCTTGATCAGGGCGGCGCCGGCCTCGTCCACCTGGCGGTTCTCGTCGAAGTAGCTGGCCTGCATGGCTGCTGCCGGCGAGGTGGGGACGCGGGAGGCCCGCGGTGCCAGGCGCGCGGCGAACATGTCGGCCCGCTGGATCAGCCGGGCCATGCGCTGTCCCTCGCTCTTGGAGCCCAGCGACCCTGGCCCCACGCCATGGTGGTGCTGGACGGCTTCGAGCCAGGCCCGGTCGCTGACGCCGATCTTCTGCAGCATCTCCACCGAGCGGGCCGTGTGCTGGTCGATCAGCTGGCGCTGTTCGGGTGTCGGCGGGGGTACCTGCTGGGCCAGCCGGTCCTGCAGGTCGGTCATGCTGATGTTCATGGTCAGTGCCGCCAGGCACAGCACCTGTTCCTGTTCGGGAGACCAGTTGAGCACCTCGCGCGCGGCCAGGCCGCACATCACGCACACGAGCATGGCGTGGGTGGCGCTGTACATGCGCAGCTCGCTCGCCGAGAGGTGGAACAGCGCGAACAGCGCGCCGTCCGCATTGCTGACCGTGTGCTGGCGCAGCTGTTTCTGCAGCCGCACCAGGCGGTGCAGGAACTGGGGCGAGTTGACGTCGCGCAGGATGCTGTTGGCCTGGGCCTGGTAGTCCAGCCAGTCGGGCGGGCCGACCGCGAGGTCGGGGTCGTTGCGGCCGGATTCGAGTTCGGCCCGCGAGAACTGGGCGCCGGCGATCTTGCCCAGGGTCTGCTCGCGCAGCACCATCTCGTGCAGCCGTCCGACGTAGGCCCGGTGGTAGGCCTCGGAATCGGCGACGTCGATGTACAGCGAGACGCCGCGGCCGACCAGCGCCTGCAGATCCTGGCGGGAAGGGATGACGTAGCCCTTGCCTGCCAGCAAGGTGCCTTCCGCGTCCATCAGGGCAAACGGAAGGGGCTCACCGACGCGGATCGAGTCGACGTTGACAGCAACAAGCTTGGGCTTCATGGTCCTTCACGATTATGCCGCCCACCCGCCGCTGGGCCCGGATTGGGGGGTAAAAAGTCCCTGTTTCCGGGCTTTGCGGCCCTGCGGGCGCGGCTGCTAGCATTGCAGCATGTCGAATCCTTCCGCGTCACCGTCCGCTGCCGCCTATCCGCTGCCAGCCTTTCTTGACAAGCTGTGTGGCCGCACCGAACTCGCGGCCCGCGTGGCCGCATTGCCGCGTCCGCTGGTGTTCACCAACGGGGTGTTCGACGTCATGCACCGCGGCCATGCCATCTACCTGGCGCAGGCCCGTGAACTCGGTGCCAGCCTGATCGTGGCGCTCAACACCGACGCCTCGGCGCGGCGCCTGGGCAAGGGGCCGGAGCGGCCGCTCAACAACGAGCAGGATCGCGCCGCCCTGGTGGCTGCGCTGGAGGCGGTCGACCTCGTGACGTGGTTTGGCGAGGACACGCCGCAGGTGCTGATCGGCGAGGTGCGTCCGGACATCCTGGTCAAGGGCGGCGACTACGACATGCGCAAGCTGCCCGAGACGGCGCTGGTCGAGTCCTGGGGCGGGCGCGCACTGGCGCTGCCCTTTGTTGAGGGTTATTCCACCACCTCGCTCGTGCGCCGTATCCGCAGCGCGTCCTGACGCGCGGGCGCCACGCGGTTCTGCCGTGGCGCCTCCAGCCAACTTCAGGTTTGGCCGAACACGGCCTCCCACACAGCGAGCACGGCGGCACGTTCCGCGGCCACGGTGTGTTCATCCACCTGCGTGGGCGCCTCGTCGAGGCGGGCCCGGTGCTGGATGCTCCGCAGTTTG
>DALYHW010000281.1:0-3607 GCA_031970695.1 Hylemonella sp. | reverse complement strand
TGAAGAGGCGGTAGTGCCCCATACCCAGCATCCAGGGCCCGTCGCCGATCTCGGTGCGACCCTTGAGCCACTCGGGCAGCTGCAGGATCTGCTGGCTGGAAGTCATGAAGTAGTCCATCGCGGCCACGGCCATGAAGGTCAGGCCGATGGAGAACAGCACCTGGTCCAGGTGCGGGCGGCTGTACATGGGACGGTAGAGCGTGCGTTCCAGCACGGCGCCCAGCAGGGCCACGCCCAGGAAAGCCACGGGCAGACAGACCAGCAGCGGGACATCGTAGCGCTGCATGAGCAGCACCGTGATGTAGCCGCCAACCATGGCGAAGGCACCGTGCGCCAGGTTGATGAAGTTCATCAAGCCCATGGTCACGGACAGGCCGACCGCCAGGATAAACAGCAGCATGCCGTAGGCAATGCCGTCAAACAGGATCGTCAACATGAAAACGGTCTGGTGGGGTCAGGTCAGGGCAAAAAAAAACCCATGGACACCCCCTGACCGGAGGCACCCATGGGCGGCAGGTCACTTGGACTTGCCGGGGTCCTTGACGTCCTTGATGACGTCGAACTCGACGTTGTGCAGTTCGCCGCCGACCTTCTCCACCTTGCGCAGGTAGATGTTGTGGACCACGTCGCGGGTCTGGGCGTCGATGAACATCGGGCCACGCGGGCTTTCGAACAGCTGGCCCTTCATCGCAGCCAGCAGGCCGTCGCCGCCACCCTGACCCTTGGAGGCCTTGAGCGCTTCGTAGATCACGTGCATGCCGTCATAACCGCCGACCGCCATGAAGTTCGGGCGCATGCCCTTGTTGGCCTTCTTGAAGGCATCGACGAACTTCTTGTTGGCGGCCGAGGGGTGGTGGGCGCTGTAGTGGTGCGAGGTGACCACGCCGATGGCGCCGTCACCCATGTCGTTGAGCTGGTCGTCATCGGTCAGGTCGCCGGTGCCGATGAGCTTGATGCCGGCCTTGTCCATGCCGCGCTCGAGGAACTGCTTCATCACGGCAGCGCCGGCGCCGGAGGGCACGAAGACGAACAGGGCGTCGGGCTTGGCGTCACGCACCTTCTGCAGGAACGGTGCGAAGTCGGGGTTGCGCAGCGGCACGCGCAGGCTCTCGACCACGGTGCCGCCGTTGAAGGTGAGGCGATCCTTGAAGAACTTCTCGGCGTCGATGCCTGGGCCGTAGTCGCTGACCAGGGTCACGACCTTCTTGATGCCGCCCTTGGCCGTGGCCCAGTCGGCCATGGAGACGGAAGCCTGCGGCAGCGTGAAGCTGGTGCGCACCACATAGGGCGAGGCCAGGGTGATGCTCGAGGTGGCGGCGGCCATCACGACCATCGGCGTCTTGGACTGGGTGGCGATGGGCGCGGTGGCCATGGCCGAGGGCGTGATGCCGAAGCCAGCCAGCACGTTGACCTTGTCGTTCACCACCAGTTCCTGGGCCAGGCGCTTGGTCACGTCGGGCACGCTGGTGTCGTCCTTGACGATCAGCTGGATCTTCTTGCCGGCGACGGTGTCGCCGTGCTGGGCCATGTACAGCTTGGCAGCAGCTTCAATCTGGCGGCCGGTGGAGGCCTGCTGACCGGTCATGGGCAGGATCAGACCGATCTTGAAGGTGTTGTCCTGGGCCAGCACAGCCGAGGACGCAACCGTCGCCAACGCGAGCACGGATGCGCTCAGAAAGACTCGCTTTTTCATTGAAGACTCCTATATATGAGTTATGGCTTCACGCCTTCGGACGCGCCGCGCAGGCCCGTCGCCGCTCGCGAAGGTCCGTTACTTTCGCCCCAAATCCGATCATGCGCAAGTCAAATTTCGGACTGATAGATATAGCGAAATGACATATCTTATCGACAGCCATCTGAAGCATAAACGAACACAGGGCCCCGAGAGGCCCTGTGCACTAGGAGGAACGGGCTGCGCTCAGTAACGCAGCCGGCCTTCCACGTCCATCACAGCGATATCGACGAAACGCCCACCGATATTGCTCCTGGCAAAGTCAAGGCGATAACCGTCGTAATCCACCTCGCCCAGCCCCTGCAACGCCTTGACCAGGGAGGCGGGCGTGATCTCGCCCTTGATGCGGCGCATGGCCTCGACCAGGACCCGCGCCGAGAGGTAGCCCTCCATCTGGAACGGTGCGTAGCTGGCCATGTCAGGGAACGATGCCTTCATGGCCTGCTGGAAGTCGCGCACCACGGTCTTGGTCTTGCCATTGGGATTGGGGAAGATCTGGGCGATGCCCACGCCCCGCGCGGCTTCGTGGCCCGCCACCTTGACCACCAAGCCCGGCGCCGTGTCGCCGAGGATGAAGATGGACTGGGAGGCCCCCGCCTTGCGCAGGGCGGCAACGCCGGCCGAGGCAAAGGGCGGTGCACCGATCACCACGACGCCCTGCGGATTGGCCTTGAGCACTTCCTGCGCCCCCTTCTCCAGCTGGGCCGGGTCGTTGGCCGCCTCCACGCCCTTGATGGTCATGCCGGTCAGGCGCGCAGACTCATCGCTCACGACCTTCATGCCGGACGACCCCATGGGAATGTTCTGGTGCAGCACGCCGATCTTGAGGATGCCCAGCGTGCGGGCGTGGTTCACGATCTTTTCCAGCTGCTGCCTGTCGCCGGCACGCACATGGAACAGCCGGGGATGGCCCGGGTTGCGCAGGGCCTCCGCACCCGGCACGGCATTCATGACGACCACGTCATGCTTGTCCAGCAACTTGTCGTCGAGCATGCGCTTGACGGAGGCCGAACCGATGGGCGAAATCAGGGCGACGGGCTTGCGCTGCATCGCCTCCTCGAACTTCGCCACGAACACGTCGGGCTTGTAGGTGTCATCGAGCTCGAAGAATGCGATCTTGCGGCCGTTGACGCCCCCCGCCTTGTTGGCCTGCGCAATGTAGGCCTTGGCCCCCTGGTTGACCTGGATCGCGTCCGGCACCGGCAGCCCGGTGAAGGGACCGATCTGGCCGAGCACGATGTCCTGCGCGCGCGCAGCCTGCAGGCCGAGCAAGGCCGCAAAGACCAGGGAAAGCGCGCTGCCGCGCTTGGCGAAATGGCTGAATATCTGCATGATGGTTGACCTTGCTGGCACGCGAACGGGCAGTTCGCGCCCGTAGTGTGCGTGGCACGCGGCGTGAAGCCATCCAAATCCCGCACGCCTGATATACCAAACCAACATATCAGGCCTCTCGAGGCCACAAAACAGTCAATAATCCACAATCCGTGTCCTGAATGATTGCAGCGACAATCAGGCACCAGAACCAACCCAAGCAGGAGTACACCCATGACCATCCGCACCACCCCGCCTTTCCGTGCCGACCACGTCGGCAGCTTCCTGCGCCCCAAGTACCTGCTGGAAGCCCGCGAGCAAAAGGCCAAGGGCGAGATCACCGCCGAGCAGCTGCGCAAGGTGGAAGACAAGGCCATCACCGAGATCGTGAAGTTCCAGGAGGACGTGGGCCTGCAGAGCATCACTGACGGCGAATTCCGCCGGACCTACTTCCACATCGACTTCCTGGAGCAGCTCGGCGGCGTCAAGACCGACGTGCCGGTCACCATCGTCAAGCCGGACGGCACCCAGGAACTCGCCCCGCCCGTGATGCGCGTGGTCGAC
>DALYHW010000280.1:0-3619 GCA_031970695.1 Hylemonella sp. | reverse complement strand
CAGGAAGTCCGGGGCCTTGAGCGAAGCGCCGCCGATCAGGCCGCCGTCGATGTCGGGCTGGGCCAGCAGCTGCGCGGCATTGGCCGCGTTCATGCTGCCGCCGTAGAGGATCTTGACGCGATCGGCGTGTGGCGTGGCGGCCTTGAGCTGCGCGCGCAGCACGGCGTGCACTTCCTGCGCCTGCTCGGGGGTGGCGGTCTTCCCGGTGCCGATGGCCCAGACGGGCTCGTAGGCCACGACGATCTCGCTGATGCAGTGCCCGTTGAGGTGGATCACGGCGGCCAGCTGGCGCTTGACCACCTCCTCCGTCTTGCCGGACTCGCGCTCGGCCAGGGTCTCGCCCACGCAGACGATGGGGGTGATGCCATTGGCAAGTGCGCGTTGGGCCTTGGCCGCCACGGTCGCGTCGGTCTCGCCGTGGTACTGGCGGCGCTCAGAATGGCCCACGATGGCGTAGCGCGCACCAAAGTCCTTGAGCATGGCTGCCGACACCTCGCCGGTGTAGGCACCCGCCTCGTGCTGAGACACATCCTGCGAGCCCAGCTCGACGGGGCTGGTGGCCAGCAACTGCTGGCACTGGGCCAGGTAGGGTGCGGGCACACAGACCGCGATGTCGCAGGCCGGGTCCTTGAGGCCGGAGAGGATGCCCTTGAGCAGGGTCTGGTTGGCAGCCAGGCTGCCATTCATTTTCCAGTTGCCGGCGATCAGCTTTTTCATTTGCTTCCCCAGGTCAGCACAATCTTGCCGATGTGCTGGTTCGACTCCATCAGGGCGTGCGCCTTTGCCGCGCCGCTGCCCGTGGGCTCGGACGCATCCACGGCCGCAAAGGTGCTGTGGATCACGGGCTTGATCTTGCCGGACTCGATGAGCGGCCACGCGTGCTTCAGGCAGGCCTGCGCGATAGCGGCCTTGAAGGCCACCGGACGCGGGCGCAGCGTGGAACCGGTGATGGTCAGGCGCTTGCGCAGCACCAGGCCGGCATTGAAGCTGCTCTTGGTGCCGCCCTGCACGGCGATGATGACGATGCGGCCGTCCTCGGCCAGGCTCTCGACCTCGCGGGCCACGTAGTCGCCGCCCACCATGTCGAGTATGACGTCCACACCCTTGCCATCGGTCAGACGCTTGACCTCGTCCTTGAAGTCCTGCGTCTTGTAGTTGATGGCGTGGTCGGCACCCAGCTTCACGCAGGCGGCGCACTTGTCGTCGCTGCCGGCGGTGACGATGACCCTGGCGCCCCAGGCCTTGGCCAGCTGGATGGCTGTGACGCCAATGCCACTGGAGCCGCCCTGGATCAGCAGCGTCTCGCCCGGCTGCAGGTGGCAGCGGTCGAACACATTGCTCCATACGGTGAAGAAGGTCTCGGGCAGCGACGCCGCCTCGACATCACTCAGACCCTTCGGGTACGGCAGCGTCTGCGCGATGGGCGCCGTGCACAGCTCGGCGTAACCACCACCGGCCACCAGTGCGCACACCTTGTCGCCGAGCTTGAAGCCGGCCTTGGCCAGTTCGGCAGCATCCCCGCCCACCACCTCGCCCGCCACTTCCAGGCCGGGGATGTCGGACGCCCCCGGCGGCACCGGGTAGTTGCCCTGGCGCTGGAATACGTCCGGGCGGTTGATGCCGCTGGCGGCCACGCGGATCAGCAGTTCGCCAGCCGCAGGCACGGGATCGGGGCGCTCGCCCAGGCGCAGCACGTCGGGCGCGCCGTAGGAAGTGATTTCGATGGCTTTCATGGTCTTCTCACCGGACGGTGCTGCGTGCCCGCGGACACACAACACCGTCGATTCAGCAACGGAAGATCAGCCCTGCTCGCCGCCGCTGTTCTGCGGCTGCTCGGGACGATCCAGCAGGGCCTTCATGGACAGCTTGATGCGGCCCTTCTCGTCGGTCTCCAGCACCTTGACCTTGACGATCTGGCCTTCGGACAGGTAGTCCGACACCTTTTCGACACGCTCGTGGGCGATCTGGCTGATGTGCAGCAGGCCATCCTTGCCCGGCAGCACGTTGACCAGGGCACCGAAGTCCAGCAGCTTGGTGATGGGGCCTTCGTAGACCTTGCCGATTTCCACTTCGGCCGTGATGGCCTCGATGCGCTTCTTGGCCTCGTCGGCCTTGGCGCTGTCGGTGGAAGCGATGGTGATCGTGCCGTCTTCCGCGATGTCGATCTGCGTGCCGGTCTCTTCGGTCAGCGCACGGATCACGGCGCCGCCCTTGCCGATCACGTCACGGATCTTCTCGGGGTTGATCTTCATGGTGTACAGGCGCGGGGCGAACTGCGACACCTCGGTGTTGGCGCTGCCCATGGCCTCGACCATCTTGGACAGGATGTGCAGACGAGCTTCCTTGGCCTGGGCCAGGGCGACCTGCATGATTTCCTTGGTGATGCCCTGGATCTTGATGTCCATCTGCAGGGCGGTGATGCCGTTGGTCGTACCGGCCACCTTGAAGTCCATGTCGCCCAGGTGATCTTCGTCACCCAGGATGTCGGTCAGCACGGCGAAGCGGTTGCCTTCCTTGATCAGGCCCATGGCGATACCGGCCACGTGGGCCTTCATCGGCACACCGGCGTCCATCAGCGACAGGCAGCCGCCGCAGACGGAAGCCATCGACGAGGAACCGTTGGACTCGGTGATCTCGGACACCACACGCATGGTGTAGGGGAACTCTTCCTTGGTCGGCAGGCAGGCCACCAGGGCACGCTTGGCCAGACGGCCGTGACCGATTTCGCGACGCTTGGGGCTACCGACACGGCCCGTCTCGCCGGTGGCAAAGGGGGGCATGTTGTAGTGGAGCATGAAGCGGTCGTCGAACTCGCCGGCCAGCGCGTCGATGCGCTGCGCATCACGCTCGGTGCCCAGCGTGGTGATCACCAGTGCCTGGGTCTCGCCGCGCGTGAACAGCGAGGAACCGTGGGTGCGCGGCAGCACGCTGTTGCGGATCTCGATCGGGCGCACGGTACGGGTGTCGCGACCATCGATACGCGGCTCGCCGGCCAGGATCTGGCCACGCACGATCTTGGCTTCGATCTCGAACAGCAGGCCTTCGACGGCCACGCTGTCGAATTCCACGCCCTCGGCCTTCAGGCCAGCCATCACGTCGGCGTAGGCGGTGCGGCAAGCCTGGGTACGGGCCTGCTTGTTGCGGATCTGGTAGGCGGCTTCGAGCTTGGCCTGCCCCAGGGCCTGCACCTTGGCGATCAGGGCTTCGTCCTTGGCGGGGGCCTTCCAGTCCCACACCGGCTTGCCGGCTTCGCGCACCAGCTCATGAATCGCGTTGATGGCGATATTGCCCTGCTCGTGGCCGAACACCACGGCGCCGAGCATGATCTCTTCGGACAGCTGCTGCGCTTCGGATTCGACCATCAGCACGGCGGCTTCGGTACCGGCCACCACCAGGTCCATCTGACTGTCCTTGCGCTGGGTCTGGCCCGGGTTCAGGACGTATTCGCCGTTGATGTAACCCACGCGGGCAGCGCCGATGGGGCCGTTGAAGGGAATGCCGGAAACCGACAGGGCCGCCGAGGTGGCGATCATGGCGGCGATGTCGGCGTCGACTTCGGGATTCAGCGACAGCGTGTGGATGACCACCTGCACTTCGTTGAAGAAGCCTTCGGGGAACA
>DALYHW010000279.1:0-3651 GCA_031970695.1 Hylemonella sp. | reverse complement strand
CAGCGACTTCAACATGGGCGCGATGGAGAACAAGGGCCTGAACATCTTCAACACGAAGTTCGTCCTGGCCAGCCCCGCCACCGCCACCGATGACGATTTCGACGGCATCGAGAGCGTGGTCGGCCACGAGTACTTCCACAACTGGAGCGGCAACCGCGTCACCTGCCGCGACTGGTTCCAGCTCTCGCTCAAGGAAGGCCTGACCGTCTTCCGCGACCAGGAGTTCAGCGCCGACATGAGCGGCAGCGCCAGCGCCCGCGCGGTGCGCCGCATCGCCGACGTGCGCACCCTGCGCGAGCGCCAGTTCGTCGAGGACGCGGGCCCGATGGCCCACCCGGTGCGCCCGGACGCCTACCAGGCGATCGACAACTTCTACACCCCCACCGTCTACGAAAAGGGCGCCGAGGTGGTGCGGATGATGCACACCCTGGTCGGCCGCGAGGGCTTCGCCGCCGGCATGTCGCTGTACTTCCAGCGCCACGACGGCCAGGCCGTGACCTGCGACGACTTCGCCCAGGCCATTGCCGATGCCAACCCGGGCTCCGAGCTGGCCCGCCTGCTGCCGCAATTCAAGCGGTGGTACAGCCAGGCCGGCACGCCGCGCGTGGCCGCACGGGGCGAGTACGACGCCGCCGCCCGCTGCTATACCCTCACCCTCACGCAATCCTGCGCCCCCACGCCCGGCCAGGCCGTGAAGGACCCCTTTGTCATCCCTGTGAGCCTCGGCCTTCTAACGAACGACGGCCGCGCGCTGCCGCTGCAACTGGACGGCGAGGCCGAGCCCGGCCCGAGCTCGCGCACCATCGTGTTGACCGACGCCTCGCAGACGCTGCGCTTCGTCAACGTCGACGCCAATCCTGTCCCTTCGTTGCTGCGTGGCTTCAGCGCCCCCGTGGTGCTGGAGATCGACTACAGCGACGAGCAGCTGCTCATCCTGCTGGCCCATGACACCGACCCCTTCAACCGCTGGGAAGCCGGCCAGCGCCTGGCCCTCAAGCGCGCGCTGCAGTTCATCCGCAGCCACGCCCAGCCTGGCGAGGCCAAGGTGCTGGACCACGCCTACGTGGACGCCATGCGCCAGGTGCTGCGGCATCCCACGCTGGACGCGGCCTTCAAGGAACTCGTGCTGACCCTGCCGGCCGAGACCTACATGGCCGAGCAGCTCGACGTGGTGGATCCGCAGCGCGTGCACGCCGTGCGCGAAGCCATGCGCGAGCAGCTGGCACTGGAGCTGCAGCACGACTGGGCCTGGGCCTACGAGGAATACCACGACACGGGCGCCTACCGGCCGGACGCCGCGTCGTCCGGACGCCGCGCACTCACGGGTCTGGCACTGACCATGCTGTGCCTGGCCGCGCGTGAAACGCGCGACGTGGTCTGGCCGGGCAAGACCTACCAGCGCTTCAAGGACGCGGGCAACATGACCGACCGCTTCAATGCGCTCAATGCCCTGGTCAACACCGGCCATGAACTCGCCAGGCCCGCGCTGGAGCGCTTCCACGCCCTGTTCAGGAACGAGGCCCTGGTGCTGGACAAGTGGTTTGCCCTGCAGGCGGGCACCTGTGACCGTGGTGGTCAGGTGCTGCCGGCTGTGCGCCAGCTGATGGGCCATCCGGACTTCAACCTGCGCAATCCCAACCGGGCACGCAGCTTGATCTTCAGCTACTGCAACGCCAACCCCGGCGCCTTCCACCGTGCCGACGCCGCGGGCTATGTGTTCTGGAGCGAGCGCGTGCTCGAGCTGGACGCGATCAATCCGCAAGTCGCCGCCCGCCTCGCGCGCGCGCTCGACCGCTGGAAGAAGCTGGCCGATCCTTACCGCACCGCGGCGCGCGAAGCGATTGCCCGCGTCGCCGCCAAGCCGGACCTGAGCAACGATGTGCGCGAGGTTGTCACCCGCGCGCTGGCCGACTGATTTCCCGAGGAAACACCATGAGCTCCAAGATTTCACTCACCCGCTACCTCGTCGAGCAGCAGCGCATCGACGGCCACATCCCCTCTGAACTGCGCCTGCTGCTCGAAGTGGTGGCGCGTGCCTGCAAGAGCATCAGCCAGGCCGTGAACAAGGGAGCGCTGGGCGGCGTGCTGGGCACGGCGGGCAGCGAGAACGTGCAGGGCGAAGTGCAGAAGAAGCTGGACATCATCGCCAACGAGGTGCTGATCGAGGCCAACGAATGGGGCGGGCACCTGGCCGCCATGGCCTCTGAGGAGATGGACAGCATCTACCTCGTGCCCAACCGTTACCCGCAGGGCGAGTACCTGCTGCTGTTCGATCCCCTGGACGGCTCGAGCAACATCGACGTCAACGTCAGCATCGGCACCATCTTCTCGGTGCTGAAGAAACCCGAAGGCTCGGCTGGCATCAGTGAAAAGGATTTCCTGCAGAAGGGCAGCCAGCAGGTGGCGGCCGGTTATTGCGTCTACGGCCCGCAGACCACCCTGGTCCTGACGGTGGGCGACGGTGTGGCCATGTTCACGCTGGACCGCGAGCAGGGCTCCTTCGTGCTCACGCAGGAACACGTGAAGATCCCGGAGGACACCAAGGAATTCGCGATCAACATGAGCAACATGCGCCACTGGGACGAGCCGGTGAAGCGCTACATCGATGAATGCCTGCAGGGCAAGGAAGGTCCGCGCGGCAAGGACTTCAACATGCGGTGGATCGCCTCCATGGTGGCCGACGTGCACCGCATCATGACCCGTGGCGGCGTGTTCATGTACCCCTGGGACAAGCGTGAACCCAACAAGCCGGGCAAGCTGCGCCTGATGTACGAGGCCAACCCCATGGGCTGGCTGGTCGAGCAGGCCGGCGGCGCCGCCACCAACGGCCGCCAGCGCATCCTGGACATCCAGCCGACCCAGCTGCACGAGCGCGTGAGCGTGATCCTGGGCAGCAAGAACGAGGTCGAGCGCGTCACGAGCTACCACGTCCAAAAGGTATAATTCGGGGCTTCGCCGGAGTAGCTCAGTCGGTAGAGCAGCTCATTCGTAATGAGAAGGTCGGGGGTTCGATTCCTCTCTCCGGCACCACTCTGAAAACCCCGCTGTCTGTCATGGTCAGCGGGGTTTTTTCTGGCCGCTGTCACGACTCCACTAATCCGGCCGCGAGCGTGAACTTTGCCGCACAGATCGCCGGAATCAGCCACAGGCCCGATTGACCCTCGCGCTACGCACAGCACAATGGCTCCACCCTGCGCAGGCCGCAGCATCACACCTTCAGCCATGCCCCAAGTTGCCCATCCCTCTACCGAAGACGCCGCCAAGGAAATCGAAGCCATGGCGCGTGCGGCAGCCATGCTGCTGGACTCGGGTGACCAGAAGAGCTCGGAGGGCGTAGGTCGCCTGCTACTGGCCATAGAACAACGCGCGGCCGAACTGGCGCGCAGCCTCGCCCACTGACACCCCCCGGCCAACTGGGGCACTCGAAAGCCTGGCCCCGATTCGCGAGCGGCCCGGAGTCACGCGCCTGTTGCTGAACGGCTGCTCACCACCCACCAGGCCAGACGGAACGCCTTGCCTGCGGGTAGGGCAACCCGGAACAGACATCGTGGCGGAAAAAAAAAAGCCGCTGCATTTGCATGCAACGGCTTTTCTGTGTGTTGGCGGAGTGGACGGGACTCGAACCCGCGACCCCCGGCGTGACAGGCCGGT
>DALYHW010000278.1:0-3680 GCA_031970695.1 Hylemonella sp. | reverse complement strand
GCATGTCTGAGCCCGCAGGGCAGCGGAGGGACGACGCATCCGGCTCGCCTTTCTTTTCAGTGCTTTGCTTTGGCGAAGCAAAGAAAAGTACCTCGCCCGCCGGGGCGAGACCCGGCAATGCCACGAGAACCTGTCAGTTGCCGTAGCTAAAGTGTCAGGACGACTGCCGAAACGCCATCACCGCCTGATTGCGCAAGGTCCGCAGGAGCGCCAACTCCTTCTCCCCCAGCTGCAACTCCCCCGGCTCCCCCTTGTCCGCATAGATCAGACCGAACGGCGCGCCCTTGATCATCAACGGCAGCAGCAGAAAGGTCGGAGCATTCACCGACTTGCGGTACCACGCCGGCAGGCGCGAGGCGATGCGTTCCACGCTGGCGTCGCTGATCATGGTGTCCGCGCCCTTGCTGCAGACCGCGGAGAACAGGTCCGGGGTATCCGGGTGCAACGGGATGCGGAACTGCCGAGCCACGGCCTCCACGCCCTCGCCCAGGCCGAAACGTCCGGTGAGTGCATCCAGCTTCGCATCGCGCATGCAAAAGACGATCTGTCGAAATCCCATGGCGCGGTACATCGTCTCCAGGATCATGCGCAGGATGTCGCTGAGCTTGAAGTCCTCGACCATGGCATTGGTAATGTCCTGGATGCCGGCAGCCAGCATTTCCGCAACGCGCTGGGTGTTGGTCCCCAGCGTGGCCACCAGTTCGGGGGTGGCCGGCTGGGTGGCGTGCAGTTCGAAGGATGCCACGGTGTCCGCCTCGTGGCCTGGCGTCACTGGCTCGTGCAGGGTGACATCGCGGTGCGTCGGCGGCGGTGTGTGCAGCAGGCGGGCCGCCCCGGAGCCCGGCGCGACCTTGAAATCGACAGCGCGTGCCAGTTCGACCAGCCGCTCGCGTGCCTTCGTGGTGGCTGCCTCCAGCGTCTTGCCGTCCACACCCATGCTGCGGACGTAACGCAGGCCTGCCTGTGTCACCTTCGCGGCTGCCTGCTTGGGTTCGGATTGCAGCAGGGCGTCGGCCATCTCGTTGGACGCCAGTGCGATCCAGCGCAGGCGCTCAACGGTCTCCTTGGGCGGGCTGCCGGGCGGATTGCCCAGCGGCTTGCGGATGCACTGCTGGATGCTATCGGGCAGGTTCCAGGCCCGGCTGATGCCGACGCCCAGCTGCTCGTAGCTCACACCCAGCACAGTGGTGGAGGCCTGCGCCTCGGTCGCGGGCTCCTTGCCCGCCATCAGGGCCCGGATCGCGCGGGCCTCTTCAGGAAAATAGTATTCGGTCAGCAGCCGCCCCAGGTTCTGGAACATGGCGCCCAGAAAGGCCTCCTCTCCCTCGGAGCGCACTGGGCTGAGCTCGAGCGCGATCGAGCCGGCCATCAACGAGCGCATGAACTCGTCTTTCAGCAGGTTGGCGTGCGCCTTGTCCTGCATGTGTTCGAGCAGCACCAGGCTCAGCGCCATGTTGCGAATGCCGTTGAAACCCACCAGGGTTACGGCCCGCGATACGGTGCTGACCGTGTTGCCCCGCGAATAATGCGCGGTATTGACCAGCCGGAGCAGCTTGTTGGTCAGGGCCACATCCTTGAGGATCTCGTTGGTCAGCGTCGCCACGCTCTCCTTGTCGGAACTCGAGATGCTCTGGATGCGCATCACGGTGCCCGAGAGCGCCGGAAAGTCGCTTTTATGGCGCATGCGGCGCAGCAGGAATTCCACCGCCGCACTGACGCCCTCGTCGCCCTGGCTGGCCAGCGGTGTGGTCACGGGCCGCAACCATTTCTTCAGCTCGTCGAGAAAGACCTGGGCGCTGGGATGGCGCTGGCGCGGGTCGCGTGCCAGCCCGCGCAGCAACAGGGCGCGCAGCGTATCGTCGGTCTCGTCGCCCAGCCGTTCGGGCAGGCGCAGGTCTTCCTGGGCCACGCGGCGGATGGCCTTGTAGGGATCGCGTTCATCGATCAGGCGCTGCCCGCTGAGCATTTCCACCAGGACGATGGCCGCGGAGAAGATGTCCATGGCCGGGCTGGGCGGTGCGCCGGCAGCGGCCTCGGGCGACATATAACCCGGCGTACCACCGGTATGAACCTCCCCGGCCGCCTGCCGCACGGCGGCACCGTCGTGCACGCGCGCGGCAATGCCAAAGTCCATCACGCGGGCGCGGCCGTTGCCGTCAACCAGCACATTCGAGGGCTTGAGGTCGCGGTGCACGATGCCAGCGGCATGCGCCGCCACCAGCGCCTCGAGCACATCGATCATCAGCCCTACCGCCTCGGCCGGCGGCAAGGCTCCGCGCAGCCGCAGCACGTCGGACAGGGTCTGGCCCGCCACGTATTCGAAGACCAGGTAGGGTTGGCCATCGTGCACGTCCGCCTCGAAGACCGGGATGATGTTGGGATGGTTCAGCCGGCTGACGCTGCGCGCCTCCTGCAGCCACTGGGCCACCAGCTCGGCGTCGGCCCCCTGTTCGGGTCGCAGCAGCTTGATCGCCACTTCGCGCTCGAGCCGCGGATCGAACGCAAGCCAGACGGTCGCCTGCCCGCCCTGACCGATCAGGCGCCGCAGCTGGAAACGGCCCAGGGTTGCCCCCACTTTGGGATCGGCCGGTGAACCGGGCTGGCGAGATTGGTTGAAAGTCGAGAGGGGCGGCATGGATACATCCGGGTGTACTTCAGTGTAGACGAGGCGCCGCTGGGGGCCAAGGGCCCCGGCCTCTCCCGGCGTCCTGTCCGCGCCGAGCGGTTATTTCAGCTGCACCGAACCGTTCACCGTGACCTGCACCGTGGCCATGCCGGCTTCCACCGGCAGGGGCGCATCCACCCCGCTGCTGCGGGCTTCCATGGCTATGAGCCGAGGGCGGACGACCGCGCCCTGCTCCTGGCTGTCAATATTGACCTCACGCAGGGTGTAGCCCGCGAACCCGAAGGCGCGCGCGATTTCACCGGCACGGCTGCGGAAACGCTCGATCGCCTGCAGGCGGGCTTGCGACTCCAGCCGATCACGCTGCTCGCGGCTCAGCCCGAACACCACGGCGGCCACTGTCATGCCCTGGATGCGGCCGGCGGCCGCGGTGATGCGCTCGACGTCACGACCCGACAGCACGAGCTCGGCCGAACCCTGCCAGGCTGTGATTCGCCCGTCGCGGCCCTGGCGCGGCGCGAGGCTGAAATTGCCACTGCGTGCGTCCATCGCACCGGCCTGGGCCGACGCGCGTGCATCGGCCAGCGCCGCGTCGAGCACACTCTTGAGCTGTTCCTGCACCGCCGATGCATCGCTGCCCTCACGCGTGGCGCGCAATGTCACGCTGAGCAGGTCCTGGCGGGCCTCGACGGCCGCCGTGGCGGAAAACTGGACCACGTCGCGCGGGGCAGTCGGGAATGACTGTGCATGGGCCGCATACGCAACAAGGCCCGGGCCAGCGCAGATCAGCAGCACGCGCAAGACGGAAAGATGAAATCGCATGGAGGACTCCAGGACGGGTTCGACGATTCTTGCGACGGCACGCTTGCGCCCGCGTCGAAGATTTGTAACAGTATGTCAAAGTCGGGTTCGACAGGGTATCCCCGGCCGGCAAAATCAGCCGGTTACCCACGTCACACGCTGAGCACAGAACATGACTTCCATTTCAAGCCGAGCTGACAAGATCCTGGTGGTGGATGATGACGCCCGCATCCGCGACCTACTGCGCCGCTACCTC
>DALYHW010000277.1:0-3690 GCA_031970695.1 Hylemonella sp. | reverse complement strand
CAGGAGAATCCTGAACTTCACAGAAATCCAAAGTTGGTGGACCGGTTACAGCCTGTAGCAGTCAAACGTGCACTCAAACTGAAAACCGGTTTCTTTCGACTCAGGCACCGGTCTTAGAAGCCGGGTCGCCAGTTTGTAGCCCACGCAGCAACCCGCACACAACCTCCAGCCGCTGTAGACCGACATCACCGTCGCTCATGTCCAGCAGCGAACCCTTGCCCTCTTCAATGAACACCGCGGCGCCCTCGCCCATGGGCTCGCTCATGTAGAAGCGGGTGCTCCAGGAGGATCCGCGCTCCATGCACTGGAAGATTTCGTTCTGCTTCATGGAGCGGAAGGTCACGCCATCGCGTTCCACGGCCTGGTCGAAGTCGAACACGAGCTGGACTGACACCGTGTCCGGCGCCACGAGTGTGGCGGTGGCCTTGTCGTAATAGAGCCGCGCTCCGGAGGCGTCGTCGATCAGGACCAGGCTGGACGCACGCGGGGTGGCGGGGGTCAGTGCGGGGGCCACAGCGGGCACAGCCTGCGGCCGCGTCACCAGGTAGGGGCGGGCGAGCAACGACAGCCCTACGATGGCCAGTGCCGCCAGCGCGGCGGCCAGCAGGAAGCGCCCGTCGCGCCCATGGGTCGTGTCGCCATTTAATGCGCCCGCGGCCGTGGCACCACCCCAGCCGGTGGCCAGGGGCGGCGAGAAGATGGAGAGCGAGCCATGGTGGGTGTCGACGCCCTCATGGCCTTCGGCGGCATCGATGCCGGGCGGCACGCTGAGCAGCAAGCCCAGCAGGCTGCCCACAAAGGGCAGCAGGTTGGCCCAGGCCCAGCCCGGGCGAAGGCCCGCATCGCGCAAGCGGCGGGTCTGCGCCGCGGCCCAGAGCAGTTGCCCCAGCATGAGCACACTCAGCCAGACACCCCACGACAGGGGGCCACCATTCGCGGCGGACGCGAGCACCAGGCCCGACAGCAGCACCGCCATTGCCAGCACCAGGAAGGCGCTGTAGCCCACGTACTCCTCGCGGCTGGCACGGGCGCCGAAGTCCGCGAGCCGGGACAGGCCCGTTTTGATCGATGCGCTAAGGGTCATGGCTGGGTGCTGGGAAGGCCGGGTGGGCGTGGCGCAAGGCGCCATGGCGAGAACTATAAGGTCTGAAGGGTCTGAAGCCGTCCCGCGAACGGGCCCGCACACCGCACGCACAGGGCGCAGCGGCTAGACTGGGGCCCCATGAAACCCGTCCGTCGTGTCATCCCCACCCCAGGCTGGCTGCGCCCGGTGATCCGCTGGGCCACGCGCCTGTCGATGAACGCGCCGGCATGGATGCCCGGCTGGCTGAAGAACGCGCCGCTGAAATGCACTTCGCTGGTGTTGCGCGCCTGGGTCGCGATCGTTCGGTAGCGCCATGCTCTGGACCCTGGCCTCGCTGTTTTTCTGCTGGCTGTTCATCCGCGAATTCCTGCACCGGCGTTTGCCGCGCGAAGGCTATGACCAGCCCGACACCAAACCGCTGGACAAGACCTACCTGGCGATCGTTGGCGTGCTGGCGCTGGCCTTTGCATGGCCACCGCTGCACACCTGGCACTTCGAGCGTTTCCTCACGCGCGTGGCCAACCAGCTGGCCGAGATCCGGCACGCCAAGGTGCACTGCAACACGATTGCTGACACACTGATCGATCCGGAGTCCATGTCTATCGGGCATGCCAACTTCGAGACCGGGCAGATCGTGATCCAGCACCCCTGGTGCGGCCACCTGATGGACTATCTGGACCACCCGGCCAAGGCCAACCGGCTCGAGCTGGCCAGCCTGAACATGTTTACGCACGAAAGCATGCACGTGCGCGGCGAACGCAACGAGGCCCGCACCGAATGCCAGGCCGTGCAACGCAACTACCGCGCGGCGCGGCTGCTGGGCGTGCCCGACCACATTGCCCGCCGGAATGCGCTGGACTACTACCACGGCGACTACCAGGAACGCGCCAGGATCGGCGGCTTCCAGGCGGCCTACCACTCCGACGAATGTGCGCCCGGCAAGGCCATGGACGAGCAGCTGCCCGACTCGACCTGGGCACAGCGCTAGGGCCGGCCCACCCGCATCGTACAGGGACGCACAGGCCCCGGGCACCACACGGGTGCCACTGCCAATAGCACGCACCCACCATCCGTATAACTACGGACGACGCCCCCTGAGCGCAGGAATAGTCTGGGTCCGTGCACAGCCTGCGCGCATGGACGACCTGCCGGCCATGGAACTCGCGCACATGGCACGGCATCCAAGGTGCATCTTGATGGAGGGCAACAACATGGGTCATATCCCGCAGTACGAAGCTCTGCAACAGACACTGGTCTCCCCGACCGGCTGTTACCTGATGGAGGCGTTCAACCCGCCCCCCGTGGCGCCAGACTCCCCCGCGCTGGAGGTCATGACCGACCTGTCCCGCGTGCCGCTGGCCACCATCGCCCCCGATGTCTCGCTGGCTGAAGCCAACCACTCCATGATCATCCGCGGCGTGCGCATGCTGCTGGTGGTGGCGGGCGACAACCGCGTGGCGGGACTCATCACCACCAACGACATCTTTGGCGAAAAGCCCGTGCTGGTGGCCCAGCGGCGCCAGTCCCCGCTGATGGACTTGCGCGTGGCCGACGTCATGGTGCCCGTGGAGCGCATGGAGGCGCTGGCCATCGAGGATGTGCGCAAGGCCCGTGTGGGCGACATCGTCGCCACGCTGCGTGCCGACGGCCGCGCCCACGCGCTGGTGCTGGGCCGCAATGCGCTGGGCCGGCAGACGCTGCAGGGCATCTTCTCCGCCTCGCAGATCGCGCGGCAGCTGGGCGTGCAGATCCAGACCTACGAGGTGGCGCGCACCTTTGCCGAAATCGAAGCGGTGATTGCCGCGGTCTGAATCGCGCGGCGGATTACTTCTGCGCCAGGCGCGCAGCCGCCTCGCGTTTGCCGAGCTTGCGCACCTGCGCAATGGCGGAAAGTTGTGCGGCCCGGGGTTTGGATTTGCCGCTTTCCCAGTGGTAGACGGACTGGGCAGACACCCCGAGCAACTGCCCCATCTCCGCGGCCGACAGGCCCAGCTTCTTGCGCAGGGTGGCGAACCCGTCCACGCGAAAGCGCAGCGACTGCTGCGCCGGGATCTCTTCGGCCTTGCTGCTGCGCGGGCTGCTCTTGCCGATCTTCTTGAGCGCCGACTCAAGGGTGGCGATGCGCCGCTTCAGGGCCGCGATGTCAGCGCGGTACTGGGCCGACGCCTTCTTGAAGGCCTGGGTCTCTGCCCGAACTTCCTTGCGCGCGATGCGCGAGATTTCCGATTTGAGTAGCGCTGCCAGATTGGGCATAGGGATCCTTGGACGGGGAGCGACCCCCATATTACTGCCAAGCCGCGCGCAGCGACGCAGGGCCGCGCATCAATACGGTGCACCGTTCTTGTGACGGAAGATCCAGGCGCCGTTTTCCAGGCTGGCGGCGATGTCGTCATCGGGGTAGGAGACCGTGTCGCCCGGCGTGCGGTCACCCACTTCGAGGTACACCACCACGCTGCCACTGCGGTTCACCAGCTGGTGGCCGTCACCACTGCCGGCCCTGAACCCTGCGCACATGCCCGGCGCCAGCGGCGTCTCGCCGGCGTCGGTCACCAGCGCGGTGTCGCCGGTGACGATCACCGCGGGCAGCTCCCCTGCGCGGGCGCGGA
>DALYHW010000276.1:0-3696 GCA_031970695.1 Hylemonella sp. | reverse complement strand
GGCACTCCCAGGTCTCGGGCAAGAGCCTGACCATGGTGTTCCTGGTGCGCAAGATGCGCGCGGATGCTGAGTTGCGGCGCTTCAAGGTCATCGTCGTCACCGACCGCAAGGACTTGCAGGGTCAGTTGTCCGTCACCGCAACATTGACTGGCGAAGTGGTGGAGGTGGCCGAGACCGCCAACGGCGTGAAGGCACTGGCGCGGCGCAAGGGCCCTGGACTGATCTTCGCCACCATCCAGAAATACCGCGACCCGGTGACGCCCCGCTGACGGCGGATGATCTGCCCAAGGCTGAAGAACCGAAGGCAGCTTACAAGGCCGACGACAAGTTTGAGGTGTTGAACGAGGACGACAGCATCCTCGTGCTGGTGGACGAGGCGCACCGCACCCAGGCGGGTGACCTGCACGCCAATCTGCTGGCGGGCCTGCCCAACTGCGCGCGCATTGGCTTCACTGGTACCCCCATCATCATGGGCGACAAGAAGCGCACCCATGAGATCTTTGGCGAGTTCATCGACCGCTACACCATCAAGGAAGCCGAGGCCGACGGCGCCACGGTGCCGGTGCTCTACGAGGGCCGCACGGCCAAGGGCGCGATCAAGGACGGCGCCAGCCTGGACGAGCTGTTCGAAGACCTGTTCCGCCAGCACTCGAAGGAAGAGCTGGAAGCGATCAAGAAAAAGTACGCCACCAAAGGCCACATCTTCGACGCCCCGGCGCTGATCGCCGACAAGGCCCGCGACATCTTGCGCCACTATGTGACCAACATCCTGCCCAATGGCTACAAGGCGCAGGTGGTGGCCTACAGCCGTTTGGCAGCCGTTCGCTACTTCGAGGCCTTGCGCGCGGCCCGTGACGAGTTGCTGGCCGAGGCACAGGCGCTCTCAGCCGAGGACAAGGCGCTGGACGACGAGGCACTGTGCCAGCGCCCTGTGGGGGTGCAGGCGGTGGTGCAGGCCTGGCGCTACCGCGACACGCTGGCGCGCATCGAGTTCGCGCCCATCATCTCGGGCAGCAACAACGACGACCCGGCGTGGAAGCCATGGACCGACGGCGCCGCGCACGAGCAGTTGATCAAGCGCTTCAAGAAGCCCTTGTTCCATGCCAAGGCCGAGAAAGCCGACCCGCTCGCCTTCCTGGTGGTGAAGTCGATGCTGCTCACCGGGTTTGATGCGCCCATTGCGGGCGTGATGTACCTCGACAGGCCCATTCGTGAGGCCGAGCTGCTGCAGGCGATTGCCCGTGTCAACCGCACCGGTTTTGGCAAGCGCTGCGGCATCGTGGTGGACTACTACGGCGTGGCCCAGCACTTGAAGGAGGCCCTGGCCGCCTACGCCGATGAGGACGTGGCCGGCGCACTGGCCAGCCTGAACGACGAAGTGCGGGTGCTGCGAGACCGCCACCTGCGCGTGGTGGACTTGTTCCGCCAGCGCGGCATCGACCAGCTCTCGGACACCGAAGCCTGCGTCGAGGCCTTGGGCAACGAGAAGTTGCGCGCCGAGTTCGCGGTCAAGCTCAAGGCGTTCTTGGGATCGCTGGACACGGTGTTGCCACGTCCTGAAGGCTTGCCTTACACCAAGGACGCCAAGAAGCTGGCCTACATCTACGCCCGCGCCCGCAACCGCTACAAGGACACGCCAGTACTGGGCAAGGATGTGGGCGCCAAGGTGCGCAAGCTGATCGACGACCATGTGGTCTCGCTGGGCATCGACCCCAAGATCCCGCCGATTCAGCTGACCGACGCCCAATTCGACAGCCAACTGGCTCGCGCCGCGAACGACCGCGCCAAGGCCTCAGAGATGGAGCACGCCATCCGCTCGCACATCCGCAAGCACACCGACGAAGACCCGGTGCTGTACCGCAAGCTCTCGGAGCACCTGAACGACATCCTCAAGACGCTGGGCGAAAAGTGGGACGAGGTGATCTCGCAGCTGCAAAAGATCATCGACGAACTGCGCACGGGCAAGGCAAGCAGTGCGGATGCGCCGAGCGACCTGCCCGAGCATTGCGCCCCATTCCTGCGCACCGTGCTGGATGTGGTGTGCGCTGGCCAAACGCCCACAGCGGCCGAGCTGATGCGCTTGAAGGATGTGACGGTGGAGTTGGTGGACCTGCTGGTGCAGGAGCTGCAAGGCAACCGCGACATCTGGAGCCCGCACAAGCGCGCGGCGCAGGAAGACCTGAACACCCAGCTGTTCGAGCATTTGATGCGCATTCGGCCGCCTTTGGTGGACACCGACAAGGCGGGCGTGCTGGCCGACAAGTTGATGGAGCAGGCACGCGCCAGTCACGACAAGCTGGTGCAGGTGTAAGGCCATGCTGGAACCGTTGAAGTCACCTCATCGCAGTACGGAGTCGCCAGCGCCCGCGTCAGAAGCTTGCATCGAGGTGGACGATCTGCGCCTCACGATCCGACGCAGCGCGCAGCGCCGGACGATGCAGATCACGGTGGAACGCACGGGCGAGCTGATCGTGAGCGCCCCGCCGGAGGTGGGAGTCGACCGGCTCCGAGATTTCGTCAGCGAGAAGCGTTTCTGGATCTACACCAAGCTGGCCCAGAAAGACCAGTTGCAGCGCCAGGTGCCGCGCAAGGAATTCGTTGCTGGAGAGGCCTTTCTGTACCTGGGGCGCAGCCATCGCCTCAAGTTGGTCGACGAACAAGACGCGCCGCTGAAGCTGGTGAATGGCCGCTTTGCGCTGCGCCGCGATGCGCAGGCAGGCGCACGAGAGCACTTCATTCGCTGGTACAGCGAGCGGGCTCGGGTTTGGCTGTCAGGCCGTGTGGTTGACTTCCAGTCACGCATGGAGGTGGCGCCGGCTGGGGTGAAGGTGCAGGACCTGGGTTATCGCTGGGGCTCTTGCGGCAAGGGCGACTGGCTGTACTTTCACTGGAAGACCATCTTGCTGCCCGCCCGCATCGCAGAGTACGTGGTGGTGCACGAGATCGCCCACTTGCACGACCCGCATCACACCCCTGCGTTCTGGCTGCGGGTTGAGCGTGCGACTATGCGCAACGCAGGACGTGGCTGGCTGAACACGGCATTGACGTTGAGGGGATCTGAATGATCACAGTTGCATTGCTGAAGTCATTCCTTGGCGCTGCCCTGTGGCGCGACTTGAAGTCGGTCATTGCTGTCTCGCTGACGCGAAGCGGCGGCTAAGGCGGTGCTCAATGGTTACCGAAGCAAACCTCTATGCCCACAACCTGTGGTCTCGCCTGTTGGTGAGCCTCAGAGACCAGGGGCACGGGAACAGCGATGCCCGTTCGTTGGGATTGGTATTGGTCTTCTGGGCTTGGCTCGCCGGCGACGATAGGCAGGAGCCCCGAGGGACGACTGCGCGTTGGCAGGAGTTGCTAAGCGCATCGACCGAGACGCGCTTCTCGGCGCTCTGGCAAGAAGAAATTGGGCGCCTCTGGCAAAGGCTCCCCAGTCCCACTTCACACCCGGCCATTCCGCTCATTCGACCCGACGCCTTCCGCGCAGCGGCTGGCCTGTTGATTCTGGATGGCGAGCGCTCACGAGAGCTCCTCCGCGAGGTCTTTGATCTGGGAATGACCTCGTACTTGGACGCTGAGGCGCCCAATTTGCGTGAGGCCAGAGCATTGACGGCATCGCTTGCCGGGGTGTTGGTGCCAGGCGATCAGCCCATTGCGGAGCTGTTCAGCATCACCGGTGACTTCGCCATAGAAGCGACC
>DALYHW010000275.1:0-3698 GCA_031970695.1 Hylemonella sp. | reverse complement strand
GCGGGCTCAGACATGCGTCCCTCTTGTTCCGCCCGCTCCTGCGCTACTCGCCTCCGCACACGGCGGAGGGGTCCGAAAACCAGATACCCAAAACAACAAGGACGCGCCATGGCGCGTCCTTGTGCGGTTCGGCTGTTGGCCGTTCGTCTTCCTGCCGTTGGCAGGGCTGAGCAGCGCAGGGACGAGGGGAAACAGAGCCGTGCATGTCTGAGCCCGCAGGGCGAGTTTGCGCGGCTCCCCCTCGGCCCGAGCAGCGCAAGGCAGCCCGCAGGGCCCCTGACGTCGGCTGCCCTTCTCTTTGCCTACTTTCTCTTGGGCACGCAAGAGAAAGTAGGTGCGCGGTCGGGCGCATATCCCGACATGCAGCCTTGCAAGGCACGCAGACAGAAAGAAACGAGCCAGACATGCTGAATGTCAAAAACATCAACCAGTATTACGGCGGCTCCCACATCCTCCGCGACGTGAGCCTTCAAGCCCAACTGGGTAAGGTCACCGTCGTGCTCGGCCGCAACGGGGTCGGCAAGACCACGCTACTGAAGTCCCTCATGGGCCTCGTGCCCATCAAGTCCGGCAGCATCGAATTCGAAGGCCGGGCGATCCACAAGGACACGCCGTACGAGCGGGCCCGTGCCGGCATCGGCTTCGTGCCGCAGGGCCGCGAGATCTTTGCGCGCCTGACCGTGGAGGAGAACCTGCGCATGGGCCTGGCCAGCAAGCCTGGCAGCACGCCGATTCCCGCCGAGCTGTACGAGCTCTTCCCGGTGCTCAAGCAGATGATCCACCGCCGCGGGGGAGACCTGTCCGGCGGGCAGCAGCAGCAGCTGGCCATCGCGCGCGCGCTGGCGGCCGGGCCGAAGCTGCTGGTGCTGGACGAGCCGACCGAGGGCATCCAACCCAGCATCATCAAGGACATCGGCCGCGTGATCCGCATGCTGGCCGACCGCGGCGACATGGCCATCCTGCTGGTGGAGCAGTACTACGACTTTGCGCAAGAACTGGCCGACGAGTATGTGGTGATGGAGCGAGGCGCCGTGATTGCCTCAGGTCAAGGAAAAGACATGGAAGCCGATGGCGTGCGCAAGCTGGTGGCCATCTGAGGACCCGATTTCCTTACTGCCGCGCTGGGTTGTAACAGTGCCTGGCGCCTGACAGGAGTACCCTGCCACGGTGGCACCGCGTCCCGCTGTTTGCCGGGACGCCGGGCTGCATACCTAAGGGGGACAGGGCCATGCGCAAGCAGACCAGGCCGCCGGCGGGCCCACCTGCCGGGCATGAGGTCGTTCGCACGCTGTACGGCTGGCGCGCCAGCAGTTATGAACTGCAGCTCGCGCCGTACGAGTTCATCCGTCGCATGGCGGTGCAGCACCTGCAACTGCGACCCGGCGATTGCGTGCTCGATCTGGGCTGCGGAACGGGCATGAGCCTGCCCATGCTGCGTGACGCCGTGGGCGCGGCCGGCCGTGTGGTGGGCGTGGACCTGAGTCCGGACATGCTGGCCGTGGCGCGCGAGCGCGTGCGGCGCGAGCGCTGGGCCAATGTGGAACTGCACTGCGCGGCGGTGGAAGAGGCCGCACTGCCGCGCCACGCCGATGCGGCATTGTTCCATTTCACCCATGACATCCTGCAGAGCCCACGGGCGCTCGACCATGTGCTGCGACACCTGCGGCCAGGAGCCCGCGTGGTGGTCACGGGCCTGAAATGGACGGCACCCGGGCTGGCGCCCATGAACCTGCTCGTGGGCCTGCACATGGCGCAGTCACTCACCAACTACCAGGGCCTGCTCACGCCCTGGCAGCCCTTGCTGGACCGCGGCCTGCAGCTTGAGGTGGACCTGCTGATGATGGGCACGGTCTTCGTGGCGCGCGGCCTGATGATGCGTGCGCCGACGCCGCAGCGCGGAACCGACGACGCGCCCTGACCGCGCCGGCGCAGCGGGATCAGGTGGCCCAGACGCGCGGCGCGGCCGCCTCGAGCTGCCAGAGGTCACGGCGCCACGCGGTGCGCAGGCGCTTGAGCAGATCCAGCGCCGGTTCGACCAGCGGCGCCAGCACGCGAACCACCAGCACCTGCGGGTGGGGGCTGGTGGCGCCAGCGTTGGTGCGCAGCGGGTGCGCGTCGATCAGCGTGCGGACCGCCTCCAGCGCAGCTTCGCGCCGCGCCCGCTCGAGGGGAGTGCCCGCCACGAAAAACAGCGTGGCCACGCAGCGCTGGCCTGCGAGGCCCAGCGGGCCGTCCATCAGGCGCTGGTCCTGCGCGTCGATGCGGCCCTGTTCCAGCCAAACGCCCGGGACTTCGAGATGCTGCTGGAAGCAACCTTGCGCGAACGGCTGCTGCGCCTCGGGCAGGCCGAGTGCGGTCACGTCCCAGCCCATGAGTTCAGCACCGGGGGCCAGCTCGAACACGGCCTTGTTCCGTGCCTGGCACTGGTTGTAGGCCAGCGCTTCCAGCGGCAGCCATTCGAGCCGGGCACCGGCCTGCAGCCGGGCGTGCACTTGTTGCAGCGCGGGCTCGCCGGTGGAGCGGTAAAAGCGCGTGGCACCGGGCGTGGTGACCAGGCCGTGGGCACCCGGGGCGACGTCCACCGTGATGTCCAGCGTGTCACCGCCCACCAGCCCGCCCGGCGGATGCACCAGCACGTTGTGGCAGATGGCATCGCCCTCGGGGTAGAGGCTTTGCAGGATGCGCAGCGGGCCGTCGTGCCGGTAGTGCGGCACCGTGCGTGGTGCGTCGAAGGTGTACGCCAGTTGCAGCGAGCCGTGCCAGCTCATGGGGCGGTCGTGATCGGTTCAGGCATGTGGGGTACGAGGCAAGTTCCGTACCACCGTACTCATGCCAGCACCTTTTCAGCGGGTGTCCAGGGCAGACCGAGTGCCTGCGCGACCGCAGGGTGCGTGACCTGACCTTGCGCCAGGTTGAGACCGCTGCGCAGATGCTCGTCGGCCCGCAGGGCCTGCTGCCAGCCCTGCCTGGCCAGTGCCAGCGCGTTCGGCAGCGTGGCATTGTTCAGCGCAAAGGTGGCCGTGCGTGCCACATTGCCCGGCATGTTGGCCACGCAGTAGTGCACCACGCCGTCGACCACGAAGGTGGGTTCGGCATGCGTGGTCGGGTGGGAGGTTTCGAAGCAGCCGCCCTGGTCGATGGCCACGTCCACGATGACGGCGCCCTTCTTCATGCGCGAGACCAGGGCCCGGCTCACGAGTTTGGGGGCCGCAGCGCCGGCCACCAGCGCGCTGCCGATGACGAGGTCGGCGTCAAGCACGCACTGCTCGACCTCGTGCGCCGTGGCCAGCAGGGTCCGGATGCGGTTGCCATGGAGGGCATCGAGTGCGCGCAGTTTTTCCACGCCGCGGTTGAGCACGGTAACGCGTGCACCCATGCCCACGGCGATCTGAACCGCGTTGGCCCCCACGGTGCCGGCGCCCAGCACCACCACGTGGGCCGCCGCCACACCGGGCACCCCACCGAGCAGCACGCCCATGCCGCCCTGTGACTTTTCGAGGTGATGCGCGCCGACCTGTACCGCCATGCGGCCGGCCACTTCGCTCATGGGGGCGAGCAGGGGCAGGGTGTGGCCGGGGCCGGTGATGGTTTCGTAGGCAATGCAGACCGCGCCCGTCTTGAGCAGGGCCGCGGTGAGGGTGGGGTCCGGCGCGAGGTGCAGGTAGGTGTAGAGGATCTGGCAAGCGCGCAGCAGTGGC
>DALYHW010000274.1:2602-3707 GCA_031970695.1 Hylemonella sp. | reverse complement strand
CTGATCACCGTCAAGGCGCTGCACGAACTGCAGCGTATCCAGGGGCGTTATGCGCTGGTGACGATGTGCATCGGTGGCGGGCAAGGCATCGCGGCCATCTTCGAGCGGATCTGACCAGCACGGCAGCCCGGCACGTCAAAGTTGCCGGTACTGCGCTGCTTCAGCAGCTGATGTTCATTGGTTTGTCATCCCGTGCGAAGAATCCGGTCATGCATCGCTGGTTTCTTCGATGAAGGGTCCAGGGGTGAGCGGGGATGATCCGTGAAGTGCCCTCTATTCGGACTCAATAGGCGGCACGCCCTGCCGTATCATGTCTGCGCGCGCATGCAAGCCCAAGCGAGGAGGTGCTGCCATGAACTTCGCCCACTGGCGCCGGGCTGCGGGAATCCTGTCGATGCTGTTGCTGCTGGTCGGCGCTGCACATGCGGCCGACAGGATCGTGCTCACCTCGGGTGTCCTGGCGCCGTACACCACCCCCGAGCGCAAGGGCTTCCTGGACCAGCTGATTCTGGTGCTCTTTCGCGAGGTCGGCCGCGACGCCGAGCTGCTGATCTATCCCACCGCCACCGAGCGCGGCATGCTCAATGCGAACGAGGGCCTGGACGACGGGCTGGCCATGCGTGTGGCGGGCCTGGAAAAGCAGTATCCCAACCTCATCCGTGTGCCTGAGCCGATTGCCATCAATGACTTCGTGGCGATGTCGACCCGTCACCGGTTTGCCACCAACGGCTGGGACAGCCTGCAGCCCTATGCGGTCAGCTACATCCTCGGCTGGAAGGTGTTCGAGCAGAACGTGCCGCGGGGGCGGGAGCTCACGGTGGTGCGTGATGCCGATCAGATCTTTAACCTGCTGGCCCGCGACCGGACCGACGTCGTGCTCTACGAGCGCTGGCAAGGGCTGGCCCAGACGCGCGCCATGGGACTGAAGGTGCAGGTGATGGAGCCGCCACTGGTGCGCACGCCCATGTACATCTACCTGCACAAGAAGCATGCCGCGCTCGTGCCCCAGGTGGCGCAGGCGCTGGCCAGGCTAAAACAGAACGGAACATACGCCAGGATTCATGACACCACCCTTGGAAAATCCGCGCCCTGAGACAAGGTCAAC
>DALYHW010000274.1:0-2592 GCA_031970695.1 Hylemonella sp. | reverse complement strand
CCGGAGGGTGATACACGCTTGCGGGCGATGGTGCGGGCCATCTTCAGACCTGGCCCGTTGGCGCGGCGCATGGCGCTGTCCATCATCCTGTTCAGCTCGGCACTGGCCCTTGTTATCACCGCGGCAGAGCTGAGCAAACAGTACCTGCGCGACGTGCGTCAGATCGACGGGCGCATGGGACAGATCCGCGCCGCCTATCTGGAGAACCTCACGGAAGACGTCTGGGTGACGGACCGGCAGCGCATCGATACGCACCTGCTCGGCATCACGCGCCTGCCCGATTTTGTACGGGCCGAGATCCGCATCGATGGCAAGCCCGTCTACAGCCGCGGCCACGCGCTGGAGGGCTCCGGCCTCACCGAGGTCTTCGAGCTGGAACGCGTCTACCACGGACGTACCCAGAACATCGGCCAGCTGGTCGTGGAAGCGTCGTATGCGGGCGCCTGGAGGCGAGCGCTCAATGCGGCGATCTTCCTGCTGGGCAGCAATGCGGCCAAGACCCTGCTGGTGGCCGGTTTCATCTTCCTGCTGTTTTATCGCCAGATCGGCCGGCACCTCGAGCGCGTGGCCGACTACGCCAAGACCGGCGCGCGCATGGCCGAGGCGCAGCCGCTGCAACTGTCCAGGCCCACGCCTGTGCGGCCCGACGAGCTGAGCAGCGTGGTGGATGCCATCAACCAGCTGCATGACGAACTGGCCGAGCTGAACCGGCAGCAGGCCCAGCAGCTGGCCGCGCTGGGCGAACAGGCCGAGTTGCTGGAGCTGGCTCACGATGCCATCATCGTGCGCGACCTGAATAACCGCATCCTGTACTGGAACCGTGGTGCCGAGGCGACCTATGGCTGGACACGCGGCGAGGCGCTGGGCAAGCCCATGCACCAGTTGCTGCAGTCCAACCTGCCCGAGTCGCCGGTGAACGTGGAGGACACGCTGTTCCGGCTGGGCCACTGGGAGGGCCAGATCGGGCACACCACCCGCAGTGGCGAACGCATCGTGGTGGCCAGCCGCTGGGCGATGAAAAATGACAACGCCGGCCAGCCGGAGTCGGTCCTGGAGATCAACCGTGACGTGACGGAGCGGCGCCTGATCGAGGAGCGCATCGAACGCCTGGCGCTGACCGACCCGCTGACCCAGTTGCCCAACCGGCTGCGGCTGGACCAGCTGTTGCGCCAGGCCATCGAGACTGCCCGGCGCCACGAAGGTTTGCTGGCTGTGCTGTTCGTCGACCTGGACCTGTTCAAGCAGGTCAATGACCGCTGGGGGCACGACGCCGGCGACCAGCTGCTGGTCGACGTGGGGCAGCGCCTGCGGACCTGCGTGCGTGACACCGACATCGTCGCGCGCCTGAGCAGCGATGAGTTCGTCGTCGTGCTGACCAGCCTGAAGAACGACGCGGTAGTGGCACCCACGGCGGCCAAGGTGCAGGAGGCCCTGCGCCAGGCCTTCGACATCGGGGTGCACCGCGTCAACACCACCTGCACCATCGGGGTCGCGCTGTATCCGCGCCATGGCGACGATCCGCGGGTCCTGCTCAAGCATGCCGACAATGCGATGTACCTCGGCAAGACGCAGGGGCGCGACGTCGTGCGATTTTTTGGCGGGGACTGAGGGAGGCCGTGACACCGGCGCCGCAGGTCACGCCGGTGGCTTCGGGTGTCAGGCGGTTTGCAGATCGAGCACGCGGATCTGGTTGCGACCTGCTTCCTTGGCCTCGTACATTGCCGCGTCCGCGCGCTGGATCAGAGCGTCGGCGCCAGGATCGAGGCCGAGGAACAGGGTCACCCCCAGGCTGGCCGAGCAGTGGTGCTCGACGACCTGCCCGCCTGCGGTGTCGCTGCCGAGCTGCAACTGATAGGGCGCGGAGAGGGCAGTGCGGATCTTTTCCGCAATGTCGCGCGCCAGGCTGGTGGCGGCGTGGACGTCCCCTTTCAGTTCGGCCAGGACCACCACGAATTCATCACCACCGAGGCGCGCCACCGTGTCGGTTGCGCGCACGCAGGCGGTGAGCCGGCGCGCTACCTCTACCAGCAGCAGGTCTCCGGCCCCGTGGCCGTGGGCATCGTTGAGTGGCTTGAAATTGTCGAGGTCCAACAGCATCAGCGCGCCGTGCAGGCCGCTGCGCCGGCTCGCGACCATGGCCTGTCCCAGCCGGTCCTGGAAGAGGCGGCGATTGGGCAGCTGGGTCAGGGCGTCGTAGAACGCCAGCTGGTGGATCTGTTCTTCCATCTGCTTGCGTTCGGTGATTTCGGCCGTGCTGCCGATGATGCGCAGCGGCTGCCCATGCGCGTCACGTTCAAAGACGTCGGCGCGGTCACGTACCCAGATCACGCGCCCGTCGGGCCGCACCATGCGGTGCTCGCTGCGATAGGGGCCGCCCCCGTCGAGGCACTTGCGCAGCGCGGCCATCATGCGCTCGCGATCCCCTTCGTGGACCGGTGCCGTGAACTGTTCGCTGCCATGCTGCAGGAACTGCTCGTCGAGATGAAGGATGTCGCACCAGTTGCGGTCATGGACCACAAGGTTGCGGTGCACGTCCCAGCTCCACACGCTTTCACGGGCCACTGACAGCACATAGGACAGCTGCTGCTCGCT
>DALYHW010000273.1:0-3729 GCA_031970695.1 Hylemonella sp. | reverse complement strand
TACAAGGACATCGATACGCTGCGTGATTTCATTGCTGAGAACGGCAAGATCATCCCGGCCCGCCTGACCGGCACCCGCGCCATTTACCAGCGTCAGCTCAACACGGCCATCAAGCGCGCCCGCTTCCTGGCCCTGCTGCCGTACAGCGACCAGCACAAGATCTAAGGAGCCCCGACCATGCAAGTTATCCTGCTCGACAAGGTCGTGAACCTCGGCAACCTCGGCGAAATCGTCAAGGTGAAAGACGGCTACGCCCGCAATTTCCTGATCCCCTCTGGCCGTGCCCGCCGCGCCACCGAAGAAGCCAAGCGTGACTTCGAGGCCCGCCGTGCCGAACTGGAGAAGGCTGCTGCCGCCAAGCTGGCTGAAGCCCAGGCTCTGGGCGAGAAGCTCGCCGGCACCACGCTCAAGCTGACCCAGAAGGCCGGTGTGGACGGTCGCCTGTTCGGTTCCGTGACCAACTATGACATCGCCGAAGAGCTGGGCAAGACCGGCTACCAGGTGAGCAAGGCCGCTGTGCGCATGCCCAACGGCCCAATCAAGATGGTCGGCGACAGCACGGTCAGCGTGGCGCTGCACACTGACGTGGTGGTGGACATCACCATCTCTGTCTACGGCGAAACCGCCTGATCCGGCAGATCCCGGTAAAAAGCCGCCAGGCGCGAGCCCGGCGGCTTTTTCTTTGGGCGTGGGCCGCTTATCCCGATCCGTGCACAGCCTGCCCACAGTTAATCAGCGGGTTGTCCACAGCATTTCACTCGACGCCATGCCGCGGGCGTCGTAGCATCGGAAATCTCGAGGAAAACACCGCATGTCAGCCGTATTGACCGCCGTAGACGATGACTACGGCCAGGACCGCCAGATCGCCCAGCTGCGCGTCCCCCCGCACTCCATTGAAGCCGAATCCAGCGTGCTGGGCGGTCTGCTGTTGGACAACGGCGCCTGGGACCGGGTGGGTGACCTGCTCGGCGAGGGTGACTTCTACCGCTACGAGCACCGCCTGATTTATGCCGCCATGGCCGCGCTGATCAACGGCAGCCGGCCGGCGGACGTGATCACCGTCTTCGAGCACCTGCAGAGCCAGGGCAAGGCCGAGGAGACCGGCGGCCTGGCCTATCTGAACGCGCTGGCCCAGTACGTGCCCAGCGCCGGCAATATCCGCCGTTACGCGGAGATCGTGCGCGAGCGCGCCATCCTGCGCAAACTGGTGGCGGCGAGCGACGAGATCGCCACCAATGCCTTCAATCCGCAAGGCCGGCCGGTGGCGCAGATCCTGGACGAGTCCGAGCAGAAGATCTTCAACATCGGTGAAGAAGGTTCGCGCATGAAGCGCGGCTTCCAGGCCATGGACACGCTGGTGGTGGACCTGTTGGACCGCGTGCAGGAGATGGCGGACAACCCGAACGACATCACGGGCGTGCCCACGGGCTTTTACGACCTGGACCGCATGACGGCGGGCCTGCAGCCGGGCGACATGATCGTGCTGGCCGCGCGTCCGTCCATGGGCAAGACGGCGTTTGCCATCAACATCGCCGAGCACGTCGCACTCAACGAGGGCCTGCCCGTGGCGGTGTTCTCCATGGAAATGGGAGCGGCCCAGCTGGCCGTGCGTATCGTCGGCTCCATTGGCCGCATCGACCAGGGGCACCTGCGCACGGGCAAGCTGACCGACGAGGAGTGGCCGCGCCTGACTGAGGCCATCGAGAAGCTGCGCAACATTTCCCTGCACATTGACGAGACCGCCGGCCTGACGGCCAGCGAACTGCGCGCCAATGCCCGACGGCTGGCCCGCCAGTGCGGCAAGCTCGGCCTGATCGTGGTGGACTACCTGCAGCTCATGAGCGGCTCGGGTGGCAACGACGAGAACCGCGCGACGGAACTGGGGGAGATCTCCCGAGGTCTCAAGATGCTGGCCAAGGAACTGGGCTGCCCGGTGATCGCGCTGTCGCAGCTCAACCGCAGTGTGGAGCAGCGGCCCGACAAGCGTCCGATGATGAGTGACCTGCGCGAATCGGGCGCCATCGAGCAGGACGCCGACATCATCATGTTCATCTACCGTGACGAGTACTACACCAAGGACGCCTGCAAGGAGCCGGGGGTCGCGGAGATCATCATCGCCAAGCAGCGTAATGGCCCGACGGGCACGGTGAAGCTGGCCTTCCTGAAGCCACTCACGCGCTTCGAGAATCTGGCGGCTGGTTATGGCAGCGGCGACTTCTGAGTGCCATGCTACCAAGACAAAGGGGCCGCGAGGCCCCTTTGTCTTGTTGGGTGCTATTTAATTTATAGCACTTCGCTGGCGAAATCCGCCAGCCGCGAGCGCTCGCCGCGGGCCAGTGTGATATGGCCGCCGTGCGGCCAGCCCTTGAACTTGTCGACGGCAAAAGTCAGGCCGGACGAGCCTTCGGTCAGGTACGGGGTGTCGATCTGCGCCAGGTTGCCCATGCAGACGATCTTGGTGCCGGGGCCCGCGCGCGTGATGAGCGTCTTCATCTGCTTGGGCGTCAGGTTCTGGGCCTCGTCGATGATGACGTACTTGCTCAGGAAGGTGCGCCCGCGCATGAAGTTCATGCTCTTGATCTTGATACGGCTGCGGATCAGTTCGGCCGTGGCCGCACGTCCCCACTCGCCGGCGCCCGTGTCGGTCTTGGACAGCACCTCGAGGTTGTCGTCCAGCGCCCCCATCCAGGGGCCCATTTTTTCCTCCTCGGTGCCCGGCAGGAAACCGATGTCCTCGCCCACGCTGACGGTGGCGCGGGTCACGATGATCTCGGTGTAGCGACGGTCGTCGAGCACCTGGGTCAGGCCGGCCGCCAGGGCCATCAGCGTCTTGCCCGTTCCGGCGGTGCCCGTGAGGGTGACGAAGTCCACCTCCGGGTCCATCAGCAGGTTCATGGCGAAGTTCTGTTCGCGGTTGCGCGTGGCCACGCCCCAGACCGCATGCTTGAGGTGGGTGTAGTCCTTGAGCGTCTTGAGCACGGCACTCCGGCCACGGATCTCGGTCACGCGCGCGTAGAAGCTGGGCTCACCCGGCGCCTCGAAGTACACGAACTGGTTGATCAGCATCTGCGGAACCAGTGGGCCCGTGATGCGGTAGAAGGTGTGCTGGCCTTGCTGCCAGCTTTCCACGCTCTGTCCCTCGGTGGTCCAGAAGTCCGGTGGCAGGGCCAATGAGCCTGAATACAGCAGGTCGCCATCTTCCAGGGTCTTGTCGTTCTGGTAGTCGTCGGTCGCCAGGCCCAGGGCCCGCGCCTTGACGCGCATATTGATGTCCTTGGAGACCAGTACCACCTCACGCGGGGCGTACTGCACGCGCAGCGCCTCCACGACACCCAGGATCTGGTTGTCGGCCTTGCCCTGCGGCAGGCTGGTGGGCAGGGTGTAGTTCAGTGGCTGGGTCTGGAAGAACAACTTGCCGCCGGCCTCCTTGTGGCCGGTGCTGTCGAGCTTGAGGCCGGAGCCGATGTCCGCTCCCTGGGCGTCGGCCAGGGCATCGAGCGTGCGGCTGGTCTGGCGGGCGTTGCGCGCCACTTCCGTCATGCCCTTCTTGTGGCCGTCGAGTTCCTCCAGCACGATCATGGGCAGGAAGATGTCGTGTTCCTCGAAACGGAACAGGCACATCGGGTCGTGCATCAGAACATTGGTATCCAGCACGAACAGGCGTGTCGGGCCATTGTGGACCTTGGCCTTGCGCTGCGGGGTTTGTCTGGCAGTGCTGGCGTGGCTGGG
>DALYHW010000272.1:0-3751 GCA_031970695.1 Hylemonella sp. | reverse complement strand
TCACGGGTGCAGCAGCTTGACCCGGTGCTCGACGCGGGTTTGCGCGAACAGCATTTCGGTGTCGTGGAGGGCTTGCAGGTGGCCGACATCAAGGCGCATCACCCCCAGGCCTGGGACCAATGGATACGGTTCGAGGCCGATTTTGCGTTTGACGGTGGCGAGAGCACGAGGACGTTTCACGCCCGGGTCCTGGCTGCCGTGCGGGCACTGGCACAGCGTCACGCCGGACAGACGCTGGCGGTCGTCACGCATGGCGGTGTGCTGGATATGGTCTACCGGAGCGCACTGGGCCTGTCGTTGTCTGGGCCGCGCGTGAGCGAGATTCCCAATGCCGGCATCAACCGCATTCGGCTGCAGGGAGACCTGATCGAGATAGTTTCCTGGGCCGATACGCGCCACCTGGTCGACCTGCCACCGCAGCCTGTGTACGACCAGACGCGGGTTGCCCGCGAGCGTTCGCCGGCGGCGGCCTCCGACGCGGCCTGAACCGGGGCAGGGTTTTTGCAAGGGAGGGGATAATCAGGCCACCATGGCCCTGATGATCACCGACGAATGCATCAACTGCGATGTCTGCGAGCCCGAGTGCCCGAATGAGGCCATCTACCTGGGCCAGGAGATCTACGAGATCGATCCGCAGCGTTGCACCGAGTGCGTTGGCCATTTCGATGAGCCGCAGTGCGTGCAGGTCTGTCCGGTGGCCTGTATCCCGGTGAATCCGAACTTTGTCGAAGACCGCGAAACCCTCTGGCAGAAATTTCGCCGCCTGCAAGCCGAGGCGCAAAAGGCCGCAGCGGGCCACCCGCCGGCCCGTTGACGTGCTGGCTTATTGGGTCGCAGGCTTGGGCGTGGTTGGCGCTCGGTAGGCGGGCAGTTTGTCCTGGGCGTGCTGGTTCTTTGCGTGTTGCGCCGGGCTGCCTGCTGCTCGGCGCGTGCGGCGTGTTCCGCAGCGCGTGCCGCCGCCGCTTCCTGTTTGAGCCGCTCTTTTTCCATGGCATCCGCGGTGCGCACGTCCCGGCGAATGGTGCTGTCGTGCGATTTGCGTTGCTCTGCGCTGCGCTCGTCGGCGGCGTTGATGGCGGTGCCGCCCTCGCAGGGTTGCGGGCTGTAGCTGTTGCCACAACGGTATACCGTATGTGACTGCGCCGGGGTCTGTGCTGGTGCCAGGGTGGCCAGGACCAGCAGCGGGGTTGTGATGATGTGTGACAGCGTTTTCATTCCTTTTTTTCCTCCGGTGGTGACAAATTTTCGGGCCGTGGCGGTTTGGGGCGCGGCGGCTTGCTGGTGTGGATCAGCATGGTGGCCCGCTCCATCTCACCGGCCAGCAGGTCTGGCAGGGCCTTCAGGGAGCGCGTGATGCAGTCCTCGATCGCCGTGCGGTGCTCGGGCGACGGCTTTTTCAGCACCCAGTTCACGACCTCGGACTTCACGCCGGGGTGGCCGACGCCGATGCGCAGCCGCCAGTAGTCGTCCGTGCCGAGCTGGGCATGGATATCGCGCAGGCCGTTGTGGCCCGCATGGCTGCCACCCAGCTTCAGTTTGACCTGTCCGGGCACGATGTCCAGTTCGTCGTGCGCCACCAGGATTTCATCGGGCCGGATCTTGAAGAATCGCGCCAGGGTCGCCACGGACTTGCCCGAGACGTTCATGAAGGTTTGTGGCTCCAGCAGCCACACGGTCTGACCCTTGACGGTAGTGCGCGCCACCAGGCCGTGGTAGCTCTTGTCCATGGACAGGCTGACCTTGAGTTCGCGGGCGACGGCGTCCACCCACCAGAAGCCGGCGTTGTGCCGGGTGGCTTCGTACTCTGGGCCCGGGTTGCCCAGGCCGACAAACAGTTTGATCATGCGCGGATTATCGGTGGATCACTGCAGGCACCGGCACCAATGAAAACGGCCCGCCGAAGCGGGCCGTCGACAGCAGGCGCTGGCGTGCTTACTTCTTGGCGGCCGGAGCCTTGGCAGCCGGAGCGGCGGCCTTGCCGGCAGCAGGAGCCGCTTCAGCCGGTGCAGCGGCAGCGGGCTCGGCCGCTTCCTCGGCCGTGGTCACCACGGACACGATCACGGGGTTCACCTTGCCGTGGGTCACGGCGGTCACGCCCTTGGGCAGCTTGATGTCGGCCAGGTGCAGGGATTCGCCCTTCTTCAGGCCGCTCAGGTCCACGGCGATGAACTCGGGCAGGTCCTTGGGCAGGCAGGAGATTTCCAGCTCGGTCACGACGTGATTGACCAGGCACAGGTCCAGCTTGACGGCCGGAGAGTTCTCTTCACCGCTGAAGTGGAAGGGCACCTTCATGTGCAGCTTGGTGTTGGCGTCCACGCGCTGGAAATCGATGTGCAGCACCAGGGGCTTGAAGGGGTGCATCTGCACGTCGCGCAGCAGCACCTGGCTGGTCTTGCCGTTCAGTTCCATGTCCAGGATCGACGAGTGGAAGGCTTCCTTCTTCAGGGCGTGCCACAGGGCATTGTGGTCGAGTTCGACCAGTTGCGGCTCGGCGGTGCCGCCGTAGACGATGGCGGGCGTACGGCCCGTGTTACGCAGACGGCGGCTCGCACCCGTACCCTGCTTGGCGCGCTCAAAAGCGACGAATTTCATGATTCACTCCGTAGAGAGTCCACCGCGACCAGTGTGACTCCGGTTCAAAAAAGGCCCGCGGCGGAACTGCGCGCGGACCGGCGATTGCCTCAGAACAGGTCTTCCTGCTCCGAGAACAAACTCATGACCGACTCGCCCTTGGCGATGCGGTGGATGGTTTCCGCGATCAGCGGCGCCACGTTCAGCTGCCGGATCTTGGTGCAGCCGGCGGCAGCGGGGCTCAGCGGAATGGTGTTGGTCACCACCACCTCGTCCAGGGCCGTGCCCTTGGACAGGCGCTCGATGGCGGGGCCGGAGAAGATGGGGTGCGTGCAGTAAGCGTAGACCTTCTTGGCGCCGCGCTCCTTGAGCACCTCGGCCGCCTTCACGAGGGTGCCGGCGGTGTCGATCATGTCGTCCATGATGACGCAGTTGCGGCCTTCGATCTCGCCGATCACGTGCATGACTTCACTGACATTGGCCTTGGGACGGCGCTTGTCGATGATGGCCAGGTCGCAGCCGAGCTGCTTGGCCAGCGCTCGGGCGCGTACCACGCCACCCACGTCCGGGGAGACTACGATCAGGTCCTCGTACTTCTTCTGGCGCAGGTCGCTCAGCAGGACGGGCGAGGCGTAGATGTTGTCGACCGGGATGTCGAAGAAGCCCTGGATCTGGTCAGCGTGCAGGTCCATGGTCAGCACGCGGGCCACGCCCACGGCCTGCAGCATGTTGGCCACGACCTTGGCCGTGATCGGCACGCGCGTGGAACGCGGCCGGCGATCCTGGCGGGCATAGCCGAAATAGGGGATGACGGCGCTGATGCGCTCGGCCGAGGCGCGCTTGAGCGCATCGACCATGATGAGCAGCTCCATCAGCGAGTCGTTGGTCGGCGCGCAGGTGGACTGCACGACGAACACGTCGCGGGCGCGCACGTTCTGGTTGATCTCGACCGTGACCTCTCCGTCGGAGAAGCGGCCAACGGTGGCGGCGCCCAGCGAAATGCCGAGGTGTTTGGCGATGTCTGCGGCCAATGCCGGATTGGCATTGCCGGTGAAGATCATGAAATCCGGGGACGGAGCGACCTGCATGAACGATCCAGCGATGAGCGACTGTTAACCCAGAAAAATTTGGCAGGGGAGGAAGGACTCGAACCCTCGCATGCCGGAATCAAAATCCGGTG